>JAFGRT010000018.1 GCA_016935015.1 Acidobacteriota bacterium
ACGAAAACAACAGAATAGGCAAAAAAATATCTCCGTTCGTCCCGTAAACGGCCATGACGGCCGCCGGCTATCATCGGCACCCGTGGATTGATTCGTTGTTCAGGAACGGCATTGATGCTATGATTCGGAAAACAAATCCCGAGGACGCGGCTGTCCATGATTCCCCTGACGGTCACTATCATCACCCGGAATGAAGAAAAAAACATCGCCCGCTGTCTTGCTTCCGTCGCCTGGGCGGATGAAATCGTGGTGGTGGACTCGTTTTCCGATGACCGAACCCCGTCTATTTGCCGTGAATTCGGCTGCCGGCTGCTGACCACCGACTGGCGGGGGTTCGGGCGCACCAAGCAATTCGCCGTGGACGCAGCCACGCATGACTGGATCTTCTCCATCGATGCCGATGAGGAAGTCACGCCTGAATTGCGGCAGGCATTACAGGAGATGATGACCACCGTGCCGTGCCAGGCCGGTTACCGGATCAAGCGGCAATCGTACTATTTGGGCCGATTGATCCGTCACTCGGGATGGAATCGGGATTACCCGCTGCGTTTGTTCGACCGTCGCCGCGGCCGATTCAAGGATGTACTGGTTCATGAATCGGTGACGGTGGCGGGCAGGGCAGGAAAAATCGAGGCGCCCCTTCTGCATTACACCTACCCCACACTGACCTCCCATCTGGAAAAAATCAATCACTACACCTCCCTGGCCGCCCAGGAATTGGTGCGGCAGGGAAGACGATCCTCCACGCCGGCGGCGGTGGCCAAGGGCGGGCTGAAGTTCCTCAAAATGTACATCCTGCAACGGGGCTTTCTCGACGGGCGGGAAGGATGGATCCTCGCCATCGTCTCCGCCTTCGGGATTATGCTCAAATACCTCAAACTGGCAGAACTTTCCCGCGGGCCGTCCGTCGCCGATCCTCCCGAGTGATCCTCAACGCCGCAATTGACAATCCATCCTAAAAAGCATATGCTAGGCCCTCGAACCGGGGGCGGTTCGGGGCATTGGCGTAGCGGATACGACTGAATCACAACAAGTTGGCCTTCACCGCACCCTATGCCGGCAGTCGAGAATATTTTTACCTGGAACAGGAGGCAGAACGTGGCGACAGAGATACATCCCACGGCCGTGATCGGCGAACACGCGCAAATCGGAGACGGAGTCCGCATCGGACCGTATGCCATCGTGGAGGATTATGCCATGATCGGTGACGGCACCCGAATTGGTGCCCATGCTACCATCCACAGCTATACCCGCCTGGGCAAGGACAATCAGGTATTCAACTACGCTGATGTGGGCGGTTTGCCCCAGGACCTGAAATTCGACGGCAGCGAAACCTGGCTGGACATCGGCGACAGCAACGTCATCCGGGAGTTCGCCACCATCCACCGTTCCAATAACCCCCGTGAAAAGACCCTGGTGGGCCATCAAAACTTCATCATGGCCTATGCCCACATTGCCCACAACTGCGTCATCGGTAATCACACCATCATCGTGAATTACGCCGGCCTGAGCGGCCATGTGGAGGTGGAGGACCGGGCCTTCGTTTCTGGAGGAACACTGGTCCATCAGTTCGTCAAGATCGGTCGTCTGGCCATGGTGGGCGGCGCCTCGCGCATCACACAGGATATCCTTCCCTACACCATGGTGGCCGGCAATCCGGCCGGTTTTTACGGACTGAACCTGGTTGGATTGCGGCGCAACCAGCTGGGACCGACCGTCCGTAACGCCATCAAGCGCGCCATCAGCACGATCCGGGCCGGCGGTTCAAAAGACACCATCCTCGATCGACTGGCGGCCAGAGAGGAAAGCGCTCTTCCGGAAGTGCAATATATTATGGATTTTGTGCGCAGATCAAATCGTGGATTGTTGATCCGGCCGGCAACAGACAAAGAATAGCCCCTTTCCGGCTGGCCGAACGGCTCTGGCGACGGGTTCTGCTTGATATCAAGAACGGCCTCTCGGTATAATACCCTTCTCTGTGGCAACATCCAGAACGGATAACTGATAAAATCATGCGCATAGGTTTAATTGCCGGCAGCGGCCAGTTCCCCATTATTTTTTCCAAAACCGCCCGAGAGCACGGCCTCGAGGTGTACGCCGTGGCCCATCTCAAAGAGACCGATCCGGCCCTGCAGGAGTACGTGAAGGGGATCGAATGGATCCATCTGGGCCAGTTCCGGCGGATGGTGTCCTATTTTAAAGATCATGATGTCACCGAGGCCGTCATGCTCGGAGCCATTTGCAAGACACGGGTCTTCCTGGAAGTACGCCCCGACACCAAGGCCCTGGCCCTGCTGGCACGAATGAAGCATACCCACGACGACAGTTTTTTGCGAGCCTTCGCCGAGATGCTGGAAAAGGACGGCATTATGGTGCGGGCCTCCACCTTTCTGCTTCCGGAGTTGTTGGCGCCCGAAGGATGCTGGACCAAGCGCAAGCCCTCCAAAAACGAGTGGAACGCCATCGAGCTGGGCTGGGAAATGGCTAAGGAAATCGGCCGGCTGGATATCGGGCAATGCGTCGTGGTGGGCAATGGCTCCGTCCTGGCCGTGGAAGCGGTGGACGGGACCGATGCCACCATCCGCCGGGGAGGTGAACTCGGAAACGGCGAATCCGTCGTGGTCAAGGTGTGTAAACCGAATCAGGACACCCGTTTCGATATTCCGGCAATCGGTACCCAGACAATCGAAACCATGCACCGGGCCGGGGTCGGCGTTCTGGCCATCGAAGCAGGCAAGGCCGTCGTGTTTGACCGCCAGGAAATGGTCACCCTGGCCGATAAGCTTCGCATCAGCATCATCGCATTGAATGGGGAGGACTAATCCCTTTATGGTTACGGCAACCACTCCCAGCTGTGTCGTCATTGTGGCCGGAGAAGCCTCGGGCGACCTGCACGGATCGCATCTGGTGCGAGCCATCCGACAGCGGGAAGAGAACGTGTTCTTCTGCGGCATCGGCGGCAAGGCGTTGCGTGATGCCGGGGCACGCATCCTGGTGGATTCCGCGACACTCTCGGTCATGGGCATCACGGAAGTTTTTTCGAAACTGAGCCATGTTCTTCGCTCCCTGAGTGCGATAAAACAATTGCTGCGCAGCATCCGCCCCGAACTGCTCATCCTGGTCGATTTTCCGGACTTTAACCTGATAGTCGCCAAGGCGGCTAAAAAATGGGGCATACCCGTGCTCTACTACATCAGCCCGCAGGTCTGGGCGTGGCGTTCCGGTCGGGTGCGGAAGATTCGGAAGTATGTGGATCACATTGCGGTGATATTTCCGTTTGAAAGAGATTTTTACGAACAACACGGTGTGCCGGTCACTTTTGTAGGGCATCCCCTGATGGACAATGATCTGCCGCCGGAAAACCGGCTCCCTGGACAGATGCCCTTGACGACCCCGGTCATTGGATTGCTGCCGGGCTCCCGGGAGAGTGAAGTCAGAAAACATCTGCCGGTTATGCTCGATGCGGTCCAACAATTGAAGGAAAAGATGCCAGGGCTTGAATTCCTGGTCTCCCATGCCTCTTCTACGGATCGGCGCATCGCCGAAGAGATCATTCGCGCCCGTCTCAAGGATGTGCCGGTGGAAATACTTACCGGTAACGCCGGCGAAGTCCTCCGGCATAGCCACCTGGTGATTACTGCTTCCGGAACCGCCACCCTCGAAGCCGCATTGTACGGCGTGCCCTCCATCATCATTTACAAGGTTTCACCCCTAAGCTACTGGCTGGCCCGGGCACTGGTGCGGGTGGAGCACATCGGACTGGTCAATCTGGTGGCCGGGGAAAAACTGGCTCCGGAATTGATCCAGAAGGATGCCACCCCCCATCGGATCGCCGGTACGGCCGCACGGATGCTCCAGAATCCGCAAGAAATGCAAGCGATCCGTCGAAAGCTTGCCGATGTTCGCCGGAAACTGGGCGATCCCGGAGCATCGGACCGGACGGCCGCCATTGCGCTGGACATGATGCGCCGGCCCTAAGCCGAACGCCTCATGGATCAGCCGAAACAGGATGCCCATGCTTGTATCCTTGCCGGACGACATCCGCTTTTTGATCACTCTGCCCCATGAATGTCATTATCTCCCTGGCCGATCGGCCACCCTGCTGGTCGTCGACCCCACCGCCCCCATGACCCATGATGTATTCTCCCGCCTGGTCGGGAGCGGTTTTCGGCGCAGTGGGGTTCATCTCTACCGTCCCATCTGCCGGGAATGTTCGGAGTGCCGGCCCCTGCGCGTGCCAGTCCGTGATTTTCGGCCCAATCGAAACCAGCGCCGCATCCGTCAGCACAACGCGGACCTGGAAGTCACCATCGTCTCGCCGCCGATGAACCAAACCCATTTTGCACTGTTTTCCCGGTATATCCGCCGGCGGCATGCCGACGGCAGCATGTTCCCGCCGGCCATGGAAGACTTGTACAGCATGACCGGGCCGGCCTGGGCCCGCACGCAAATCCTAGAGTTCAGGCTGGTCCACCACCTGGTGGCCGTGGCGGTGATTGATGAGGTGACGGACGGACTCTCGGCGGTATACTCGTTTTTCGAGCCTGATCTGGCCCGACGCTCATTGGGCAAGTTCACCATTCTGTGGCAACTGGAACAGGGGCCGCGAGCGAACGAATTGTATTTCTACCTGGGCTTCGCCATTCGGAATTGCCCGAAAATGAGCTACAAGGAGGAGTTTCTTCCTCACGAAATTCTACGGGACAATGAATGGTTCCCCGTCCGGCGGTAGCGCCGGACCTTCTCGCCGGACGGCCTGCCTCCCAATGTCTCCGTGGCCGAGGAACGACGCCGCCTGGCAGCGATGGGTTCCGCCTAATACCGATAGCCGAGAAGATTCCAGGTGTACAGGACCCACACCGCCGCAGCACACGAGAGCATGACCAAGGTGAACCAGATCCGGCGCCAGAAACCGCCGCGACCTTTGATCCAGATCATGAGGGTGTAGAGCAGGGTAACCACGCCGAAAACCAAGCCCACCAGGGGAAACGTCATCCAGAACGACAGGCCGGCGGGCAGGCCGAAGACAATAGCCGTGGAATTCCCCAGAGACGTCATCAGGCCCACGGCGAACAGCACGAACATCAAACCGGCCAGCCAGGCGACGGCATAGGCGGCCCGGGGAATCCGGGTTTCCGGGTTCAGCATAATGCGGTGCCCATGCCGGATGATGGCGGCCGTTGGCCAGAAAACCAGCGTCAGCACGAAAACGGCCAGCGCGATAATCGCCGGGATGGTCTGCAGGGGAGGTGATTCGGTGACCGGCACCCGTTCATAGGCATAATAGGGCCGGTCGCCCATGAACATGTAACGGATCCATCCTCCCGGATCCGCCCGGAAGGCCAATATCCGCAGCCCGTTCCTCTCGCGAAACGTCAGCGGGGAAACAGGCACCCACCGGGTCACTTCATCACCGATGGTTTTCAGAGTACCATCCGGCGCCGGCCGGACCTCGAGCAGGTTCATCATGGCCCCCAACTTGGTGAATCGCTCATGGACGCGTCGGGTGCTGCGATACAGACCGGCGAAACGCTCCAGTTGACCGGCGGCCTCGGCCGGCGGAGTCACCGCCGGAACCCGGCCCGCCGGATAGTATCGATCCATGAAGGCTTCAAATACGGTCATCGCCGCCCGGCGTCCGTTCTGGCTGTTGAACGAGACGAAGAGGCCCGTGTTATGATCCGGCAGCAAAATAAGCAGGGAGTGGAACCAGAGGGTGGCGCCGCCGTGGCCGATGACATACTGGCCGTTTCGGCTGAGATCCATGAATCCATGGGCCATGGCGTTCACTTCGGGCGCATGGCGGAACAATTCATGATGCATCTGTCGGGCCGTCTCTTCCGCCAGAATCTCTACATCGCCCAACCGGCCCAGATGGAGGTGCGCCTGCATGAAACGCGCCATATCGGTGGCCGTGGTGCTGGCCCCGCCCACCGGCGCCAGCGGGACGTATTCGAAACCCTGGGGCTGGAATTCACCACCGCTGTAAAGATAGCCGGTGGCGAGATCATCCGCCAGCCGTTCCGGCAGCGGCTGCCGGAAGGTGGTCCGCGTCATTTCCAGTGGTATCAGAATGTTATCCTCGACATACTCGTTCCAGTTCCGGCCGGATACCTGTTCCACAATATAGGCGGCGATGCCGGTGCCGTGGTTGGAATAGGCGGCCACTTCCCCCGGCGGCCGCACCCGGGCCGGGATTTCCCGTGCCAGAATTTCACCCAGCGGATCCTGCCGCGACGCATCCCGGGCGAACAGGCCGATGACATATTCCTCGAAGCCGGCGGTATGGGTCATCAGGTGCGCCAGGGTGATGGGCTGCTCAAATGTTTCGGGAATCTTGAAATGGGTCAGGTATTGGTTGATGTCCGCATTGAGATCCAGCCTGCCCTGTTCCGCCAGTTGCATAACGGCGGTCCAGACGAAAAGCTTGGAGATGGAGGCGATCCGAAACAGGGTTCGGTCCGGTCGCACCGGTGTCTGTTCTTCCAGATCGGCAAAGCCGTAACCCTTTGCAAAAAAGAGACCGCCGTCCTTGATCACGGCCGCCGTGGCTCCGGCGATATGATGAGCGTCGAGATTCGCCGCCATCAGACCATCCAGAAAAGCTTCCAGCTCGGCGGCATCCTGGGGGCCGAGGATTGTCGCCAACTCTTCTTTGTCCGGGCCGGTCACCGCCGGAGCTTGCTGCCCCCAGGCCGGCATGGAACAGGGCGCGACGGCCAGACAGAATACCCAGAGCAGGCCCGCTATGGTGAAATTCACCGGAGAGGATCGCAACCGCCGCATAATGTTTCTCCTTCAGGCTGAAGTCTGCGGATTTTTCTTTCACCAGCCGCCCGACACCAGGGTGCAGGTACAGAAAACGGCCGCGCGGTTTGAATCATACCCATCACGGATCTGGGACAGCGTGGTGAATTTGTCGAAACATTATAGCATGCGGGAGCGACTCCGGAAAATGTTTGCGAAGACGGTCCCGCAATCCACCACATTTTCCCAAGGAAAACGTTCTGCCACGGCGGTTCCACTCCGAAAAATCGGCCACGGAACATGTCCGCCACCGGCTGGTCATCAATCTCCCCTGTGCCGTGAATCTTTTGGAATGGGCGTCCACACCGGCCGGCCCCGATCTTCTGTTTTGCTTCCGAGACTCGACCAGCAGCGTCTCCACCTCCCCCCGGTCCCTCGGAATGAGGGGCTGAATCCGCTCCGATTAAACTGAATCAAATTCGTTAACTTTTATCACTCTGGTCTTTACATACAATCGAGCAGAACACGAAGTCGTGGAGGGAAAACTCCTCCTTTGCCGTCAGAGGGAAACGTCGCCACCGGCCCAATCGGTCGACCGGCCCATGCCTGGAACATGTACGCTACCGATGGACATCTCGCTGCCCGCCCACACTTTATTGGTGAAAACACGGCCAGAGAATCCATTCCCCTTTGCCCATCCGGGGGATAGGAAAAACTATGCCTAAAGTGGAATCTCGCGCTGTCAGACTCCGGGATGTAAACAAGGCGCTGCGTATGATCCTTGAGGTGACCGCGGCGGAGACAGGGGAGGGGTTTTTCGCCGCCCTGGTGAAGAACCTGGCCGCGGTTCTGGATACCCACGGTGCCTGGGTCACCGAATTTATCGGCGACACCTACCGGTTGCGGGCACTGGCTTTTTGGCTCGACGGGGAGTGGGTGGATGATTTCGAATACGATTTCCGGGGTACACCCTGTGAGCTGGTGCTCAGGGATGTCCGGCTGGTACACATTGCGGACAACATCGTCTCCCTGTTTCCCGAGGATGCCTATCTTCGCCGGCTGGGCGCCGTCAGTTACATGGGCGTCCCGCTCGTGGCCCACGATGGCAGGATTTTGGGCAATCTGGCGGTCCTGGACGACCAACCCATGCCCGAAAACGAGAAATCCTTGACCTTGTTCCGGATTTTCGCGGTGCGGGCTACGGCCGAATTGCAGCGGCTTCGTTACGAACAGCAGCTTCATGAGCGGGAAGCGACACTAACCCGCCTGGTGAACAGTGCCATGGATTCCATCATCGAGCTGAGATCGGACCTGTCCGTTGCGCTGGTCAATCCGGCCACCGAAAAGGCCTTTACCTGCCGGCGTCAGGATCTGCTGAAACGGAACTTCGCCCATTTTCTGAGCGAACCCAGTTGCCGGAAGCTGCAGCATCTGATGGAAACACTGGCCAGCCTGCCCGAAGGCAAGCAGTTCCTGTGGATCCCCGGCGGGCTAGAAGCACATTGCCCCTCCGGTCGCCATTTCATCGCCGAAGCGACTCTCTCCCGATTGCCGGTGCACGACGATGCCAATTTCATGCTGGTCCTTCGCGACATGAATGAGCGACTGGCCGCGGAACAGCGCATCCAATCCCTGACTTCGGAAACCGAATATCTTCGCGAAGAGCTTCGCGAGTTGCGCAATTTCGATGAAATCATCGGCCATAGCCCCACGCTGCTCAACGCCATGAAAGATGTGGAGCAGGTGGCCGGCACGGACACAACCGTCATGCTGCACGGCGAGACCGGTACCGGGAAAGAGTTGTTCGCCCGGGCCATCCACGCCGCCAGTCAACGCAAGCACAAACCCCTGGTCAAGGTAAACTGCGCCGCCCTGCCGGAGAACCTGGTTGAAAGCGAATTGTTCGGTCACGAGAGCGGGGCCTTTACTGGGGCGACACGCAAACGGGAAGGGCGCTTCAGCCTGGCCAACGGGGGCACCATCTTCCTCGACGAGATCGGCGAACTGCCGCTGGACCTGCAGGTCAAGTTGCTGCGGGTTTTGCAGGAAGGGGAGTTCGAGCCCGTCGGCAGCTCCCGCACCCGGCGGGTAAACGTCCGCTTCATCGCCGCCACCAACCGCAACCTCTTCCAGATGATCGAAATGGGTGAATTTCGCAAGGACCTGTATTATCGCCTCAACGTGTTCCCCATCGAGATCCCGCCCCTGCGCGCCCGGGGTGAGGATGTGATTTTGCTGGCCAACGCCTTCTGCCAGAAATACGCCCGGGAATTGGGCCGCACCTTCACTCCGCTCTCCGACACCTGCCGCCAGCGGCTGATGGCCTATGCCTGGCCCGGCAACGTCCGCGAGCTGCAAAACGTCATCGAGCGCGCCGTCATCACCTCCCCCGGCCCCCATCTCACCCTCGACCGCGCCTTGCCCGACAACGGCGCAGCGCCGTCCCGCCCACCAGAATCTTCCACAGACACGGCCATCCGCACCGAGCAGGAGATGAAAAACCTGGAACGGCAGAACATCCTGCGGGCCCTGGAAACGACCGGCTGGCAGATTTCGGGTGAGGAGGGCGCCGCCCGGCGGCTCGGACTGAAACCCACCACTCTCCAGTCCCGGCTGAAAGCCCTGGGGATTCGTCGCCCGCGGACCGATTGATCATCTGCGCCCCTCACCTCCCGTGCCACTGCCGAGATCTCGTGAATTTCACTGGCGAAATATCGTCACTGCCGAGATCTCGGGAACGCTGTCGAACCCAGTCATCTCCCGTCAATTAATTGATTGTAGTAGCTTTATGATTGATGCTTCCGGTTTGGCATCCCCATTGCCATTTCCACACTGACACAAATTTTTCAAGGAGGCAACATGAGCGAGCAAAAAATAATAAATGGGGTGAACGTGAGTGATTTGTTCGAAACCATCGAACACGTCAAGGGAAAACCCGAGCTGGCCAAATTCACCTTCCGCGTCGGTAATCGCTGGCTGGAAGGCGGCCACAACCGGACCTCCATCAACGAATTCGACGGAGCGTGCCAGCGCCATGCCCGCAGGCGGCCGTTTGTTTTGGACGCCGATGAACCGCCCGTTCTTCTGGGCGAGGACCGGGGCGCCAATCCGGTGGAGTATGCCTTGACCGCCCTGGCGGCCTGTGTCACCACCGGCATCGTCTTCCATGCCGCTGCCCGGGGCATCCGGCTCAAGCGGGTGGAATCGCAGCTGGAAGGATTTATCGATTTGCAGGGATTCCTGGGGATCGATCCCAATGTCCGCAACGGCTATGAGGGCGTCCGTATGACCTTCCATATCGAGGCCGATGCCTCGGAGTCCGAGCTGGAAGAAATCTGCGCCCTGGGTCCCACCTTCAGCCCGGTGTACGATATTTTCACCAACAAGGTTCCCGTCACCGTGGAGCTGGCGAAGAAAGAGGCCCCGGCCAAGCGAATCGCCTGATTTCAGTAGGGGGAAGCGGCCGGCTGGCGGTCCCGGATGTGGTTTCGCCGCCGGCCGGAGCGTGGCCGGCCGTCGGGTGACGGTCGGCCGCCTTATTCTCCATCTGGTCTTCCCCACGAGCACCGTCCCCAGCGACTGGAAGCGCAAGATGCTTGCAACCGTCCATGAAAAGATAACCATCCATCTCAAAACCTTGCTTCAGGAGGTGGTGGATGAACTGGTTTTCGCCCTGACGGAATTCGAGTTGCAACACCCGGCCGACGAATTGTGCTCCTCCATCATCACCCTGATTACACTGAAACGTGGTTTCCGGGCAATCCGCTCATTCGACGACACCCAGCTCCTCTTTTACGTGGGGGGCGCCTGCCGGGAACTTCAGGCGCATATCGAGCGGTCCGGTCATTGGGGCTGCATTTCACAGGAAACGGCGCAGCGATATGCCCGTCGTTGCCAGGAACTGCTGCGCAACGTGGCCACAATCCGGCACCGTGCCTGAGGCCGGCGATCCGCTTGCCCTCTTCACTCCGGCCCCTTTCTGGTCTTGAAAGGCCACTCACTGGGCACTTTGTGCTCTTCCACCAATAGCCAGGCGTCCACGTTTTGCCGCCGACGGCCCACCGGCAGAAATTTTCTCTGGCCAGGACAGCAGCCGGACGTCAGTGGGGGGAGAAGAAGGACTCCGCCCGCTGCTGGGCCGCCTGCATTCGCGCCTCGATGATCCGTCGGAACTCATCCAGGGTGACGGCGTCCGCGTCGGGCGGCACCCGAACCGGGTCCTCGTAGATGATGACCGCCCGCGCGAAAGGACGGGGGATATTGAAGCGGTCCCAGGTGTTCAGTTGCCAGCGGGGAGTGGCGCAGATGCCGCAGGGGATCACCGGCAGGCCGCTGAACTTGCCCATGGCCGCCGCCCCCGGCTGGACCCGGTAGCGGGGCCCGCGCGGTCCGTCAGGCGTGATGGATAAATCATGGGCCGCGCGACCTTCCTTGACGATTTCCTTCAGCGCCCGGACGGCGAAGCGGCGGGAGGAGCCCCGCACCGGCACGAAACCGAGGCGGGCCACGGTGCGGGCGATGTACTCCCCGTCGCGGCTCTGGCTGATCATGATGCGGATGCCCTGCCGGCGGTGGGTGTAGGCGGGAATGAGGATCTGGTTGTGCCAGAAGGCGAAAATGACGCCGCCATACTCCCGCCGGAGCCGCTCGATCTCCGGTCGATTGACCCAGGTAACCCGCAGCGTGACTCCCAGCAACCGGACAAACGTGGCGCCCAGGGCGCTGGCCGCGACCAGAGAAAGGCGTTCCGGCCAGGATCCTTTCCTGCGCAGTGATTTCAGAACGGATCCGATGATTCTTTCTCCCTCCGGCCACCAGCGGTCGCTTCCCGGACCAGACCAGGCCCGTCATGCATCCTCGAGGTAAGTCAAACCTGTGCCGACGGAGATCGGCCCCTCTGCCGCCGGGCGGCTATTCCACCAGGATCACCTGGCCATTGGCCGACAGAAAGGGCGCCAGCAGCGCCTGCAGCTCGGCAGCATCCGCCGTCGCGTACCCGGTCTTCACAATGTCCAGCGAGCCGGCGAAATCCAGGCTCCGCTCTCCCCGGCGCACCGTCCATTCACACCGGCCCGCCTCGTTTGCCACGGCACTGTCGGCCGCGCAGGTGATGATGCGGTCAGCGATGAAGTCCAGCGTCACATGAATGCTCATCTTCAGCTGACAGGGCAACGTGATATGGGTGTGTCCCGGCAGGGCAGCCAACAGACGGGGCAGGCGGAGATATTCCAGGGCTGAGCTGGACATTTCCAGCCGGCCGTCCTTGAGGGTATAGGTGACCTGACCGGTAACCGTCCGCTGCGCCAGGCTGTGAATCCGGATTTTCGGCTTTTCCAGCTTGGCGCCTTCCAGCGGTAGCAGCCGGTGCGGATCCATGTTGCCGAGGGGATTCCTCAAACTCAGCACGGCGTCTCCGCTAAAGGTATTCTTTTCCGTCTCCTTCAGGTGAAGTGACAGGTGACAGTGACTCTCCGCCGGTGCCGGAAAGGCATTCCCCGCCAGGGTAACCACCCGCTCACCCGTCACGGACAAGTCCTCGGGGTACACCGGGTAATCGGCCAGCACCGCCCAGCGCGGTTCATGCAACAACACGCTCTCGCCGACACCGTCGGCCAGGACCAGCATCTGATGATCGACGCGAAAGGTGTTGAGCAACGTGGTCGCCAGGAACGCCTTCTCCAGGGGGGTGGCATAGCCGGATTGGTAGATTTCATCGGCCTTGCGAAGGCTATAACCCGTCTTCTCCGCCGGCAGATTCACCGTCACCAGGCGGTGGTTGACCATGTCGGTCACCGCCGCCACGGCTTCGGCCGGAGTATGGAATCCATTTAGCTTCAGCCGGCCGGCCAGCGCGGAGATCCCTTCCTGATTGGCTTCATCGGCGAAGAGCTCCCGCGCCACCGAAAGGGGATTGCGCAGTTCAGCGTAGACGAACGGCATGTCGGTGACCGCCGCGAATTCATCCGCCAGGATCATGGCCGGCAAATTCCGGACGCCGTATGTATTTTTCCCGGTCTTCTCCGCCAGGCCGTGTCTCGTCACTTTGGATGGTACCTTTCCCTGGAAGACGACGGTCTTTTCGAGAACGGGAAAATAATCGCCCATGGGTTCGAAGATCACCGTGCGAAAGGGATGACGATCAGCGATGACAAATTCGAATTCGATGATGGAACCGGGTTCGAGGCCGACATGGGACACCATCCTCTCGCGCATGAAACTGAAGTCAGGCGCGTTGGCGGTGGCATACGGACTCTGGTCGAGAATTCCGTTTTCAGGCGTAGGCACTTCCGTGCCGTCCGGCTGAATAGTCACCGAGCGGACGATCCGTACCTCTTCCAGCTCGGGATTATAGGTGTAAAACCACTCTCCGAACCGGCTGAAGGCGGTGAAGTCGTGGAGTTTGACCCGCTGGACCACCTGTTTCTCCACCGCGCCGTCTTCGGAAATGGTGTAGGTCACGGTTTCGTTCAGGATCTCGGCGGAACTCTGGCCCAGCGCCAGGGCACACCCGACCAGCAACAGACTGATTATAAAGAGATTTCTCATGGTGCCTCCTTAGAAATTGACCTTGATGAAGTCATTTTCCGCCGTCTGGAAAATGCGGATCACTTCACGCAGGTCCGGCCAGGCCTCGGGGGGGAACACCCGCTTGTTGAAGGCGAGGGTCAGGCTGTTGCGGACGACATTGTCTTCCAGTGTCGATGCACACTCTACGTTGGCAAATTCACCCTGGTGGTCGCGGCCGTTCATCAGGACCACGGGCTCGGCGCCGCCGGGGAGAGTGATTTCCTCGGTGATCCGGTACAGTTTGGTGCACCGGGTTCGGATGCCGTGACGCCGTTCCGTCTCGTCATCGGGGATCGTCCATTCCAGCTCCTGATTGATGGCGTCGTTACCCGCATATATCAACGCTGGTGAGCGAAAGGCAAGGCCCGACAGGGATTTCAGGGCAAAACCGGGAATTCGTACATCGAAGCTCACTTTCATGGGTTGGGAAATATCACCGGGATCCTGGTATTGCAGGTTGGTGATCTCGGCGGCGGGGAAGTCTTGGGTAACGGTATGGATGAAATAGGCCTCCGTCTGCATGGGATGATCCCGGCGGATGAGGCGCCGCAGACGGGAATCGGTCTGGCCCTCGCATTCCAGGGTGATCCGCCCGGTGAGGGTCCCGCCGGTGTCGATGGCGCCACGGACGTGCAAATCATAGTAATGTCTCTCCGGCGGCGAGTAGGGTGTCGTCATGAGCGGCTGCCCTTCCTTGTAGCCGATCAGGTACTGCTGTTCCTGTTCGGCGGAGGACCATTGTTCCCGCACCCAGGGCACCCAGGTGGGATCGAGCAGGCGGAAGGTGCCGTCCTTTTGGCGCAGGGCCACTACACTGTGGTTGAAATGGTCGGCCGGGAAGTCTTCGATGCGCGCGCCGGCCATGGTCATGGCCGGATAGGCATCGAAGCCCGCGGCCCGCAGGAACGTAACCAGCAGGCTGGCCTTGTCCTTGCAGACACCGCTGCGGTCACGAAAAATCATGTCCGACGGATGCAACGTGTAACCTTCGCCCTGGCCCATACTGAGACCGGAATAGCGGATATAGTGGGCCACCCAGTGGTTGAGGACATCAATCTTTTCTTCATCGGTGCGGCAAGGGCGGATGAGTTCGTCGACCTTTTCCTGGACCGCTGGAATCACTTCGAAGCTGAAGTTTTCGTTCACCCCGTAGAACCACTCCGACTTGTCCTCCCACCGGGCGGTGGTGGACAAGAGCAATTTCTGGCAGACATCGGAAATATCCACCATGTGCGGTTCGCGCGTGACAGGTTCGATGTCATTTTTTTCGAACACATACCGCATCCCAAAATCGGTAAACTCCAGGAACGGCGCCACCTCACCATGGTAAAAACGGTACTGCAGGGGTTTGTCCTTGGGCAGCTCTACGGCGTAGCGCTTGCTCATGATGGGGATGAAGTCCTGAAAATGGACGATATCATAAAAGTGCCCTGCCATGGGCGGTACGAACCGGGAGTCGTCCATGTCATCGGCCAGAAGAGCGTAGGAAAATCCTTTTTTCTCCAATTCATAGCGGAGGACATCCCCCACTTCCAGCAGGCCGAAGGGGATGGAAATGCGGATATTGGGCCAGTAAATGGCCCGAGCCGGCTGAGGGTATGTTTTCACATCGGCCAGGGAAATTTGCCGCCGCCCGCCGTCGGCCTGCAAGACCTCCGCGGCGACGACCTTCACCACCTGGGTGAGGGGGTCATAGAACAGGCTCACCGTATGAAAATCACGACACCCTCTCTCCGACATCACCTTGACAGCCACCGTTTCGTGGCGATGGCCCAGGCCGCTGTCGTGGACGCGCACGTCGGCGTCGTCCAGGAGAATCACATGATCAAACTTGCCCCGATACACGTCGGCCTTCCTGGACAACTCCGCCACGTCGGGAGCGGCCAGCAGCCATGTTGCGCAGATAAAGACCAAAAGGAGCCAACAGCGTCGCATAGCGCCTCCTGAATGAAAAAGTGCAAAAACCTATTTTACGATATTGGTTCATCCTTGTCGATGACCAATGCGGATCCAGGAGAGGATCGCCCTTGGGCAGACGGACACGGAAGACCTGATTCGACGTTTTTCGACAGGACGTGCTGTACCCTGCCTCGGGAACCGATTATAATAGTCAGCCATGGCACAACGATTACTTAAAATCGTCATCCCGGAAGATGGGGCCGAGAAGGCGCTCCGGCTGCTGGATGATCTTGGGAAACCGGATTACTGGCAGGAAGGCTCCAAAGACGGCTGCCTCGTGTACAGTGTGCTGCTGGATTCGGGCGACAGTGAAGCCTTCATGGATCAGTTTGAAACGTCCTTTGACGGCGCTGAAACATTCCACATGATCTTGTTGCCCGTGGAAGCCATCGTTCCCCGCCCCGTAGAAGAAGACAAGGAGGCGGAAAAAGACGGGTCCGCCACACCGGCCGAGGAGAAGAAGACTCCATTGCACATCAGCCGGGAGGAATTGTACGCCGATATCGTCGACAGTACCCGGTTGACCCGGATCTACCTCATCATGGCTGTCCTCTCCACGGTGGTGGCTTCGGTGGGGCTGCTCCGCGACAACGTGGCGGTAATCATCGGCGCCATGGTCATCGCACCGTTTCTGGGTCCCAACGTGGCCTTGGCCCTGTCCATCAATCTGGCGGATTACAAACTCGGCCTGAATGCCCTTAAAACTATGGCCAGTGGCATCCTGGCCGCCCTGCTCATGACCGGAGTGATGGGACTCCTGGTGAACGTCGATCCGACGACTCCCGAGATCGCCGCCCGCACCCAGGCCGGTCTCTCCGATGTGGCCCTGGCCCTGGCGGCCGGCTGTGCCGGTGTTCTGGCGTTCACAACCGGCGCTCCATCGGCGGTGATCGGTGTCATGGTGGCCGTGGCCCTGTTGCCGCCGCTGGCCGTGGCCGGACTGCTGGCCGGCGCCGGCTTCTGGCCACAGGCCGGGGCGGCGTTCTTGCTGTTCTTGACCAACATCATTAGCATCAATCTGGCCGGTATCATCACCTTCCTGTTTCAGGGCATCAGTCCCCGCTCGTGGTGGGAGGCCGAACGGGCCCGCAAGGCGACCCGTCGCGCCCTGGGCCTGTGGACGGTGGTTCTTGGCATCCTTGTGATTATTCTTGCCTTTTGGGAATCATGGATCTGACGGGATCCCCGTCCGCCAGACACTCCTCAGCGGGCTAATCAGGCCCGGATTGTCAGCGCGATGCACCGGGCATCTCTTGGTCGACCGGTGATGCCGGGGTCCTGTCACCATTCCCGCGACGCCTTGGCCGCCGCTTCCCGGGCCTGCTTCCGTTCCATGGCCTCGCGCAGTTTGCGGGCCGCCGCCTCACTGGCCCTCGTCTCACGGATGACGCGGTCCCGCTCCATGGAACTGATGGACTCTAAACGATCCGCCGCCTGTGTCTCGGTTTCACCCGCCGGGTGCAGGTCCAGCGCTCGCAGGCAAAGCCGCACCAGCTCCTCGCGCCGGTCCGGATCCGTGACGAATTTCTCGGCGGCGATCAGCCGGCCCAGGTCCTTGACTTCCCCAACCAGCCACAGCTTCGCCGCTGGGCCGAAACGGGCCGCGGCCCGGAACCATTCATGATACAGCAGCCAGGCACAGACCCGCACCACCCGGCGGTAATTGCGCTGCTGGCTGCTGGTATCACCAAAAACGGCGGCTTCCGCGGCCGAAAGGGCCTCGCTCCCCAGGTCCAGCAGCAGGTCCGATAGCACAGCTCCCACCAGTCGCCAGCCCACCTGTTCGCCGGCCGGTTCCACCAGAAAATCACCGGGACACTCGGCCAGATGGCGGGTTAACGTTTGCAGGTACGGTCCTTCGGCTGACATCCTAAGCTCCCCGTGGTTGCTCGTAGGTCTTGCGGCTGAATTCCCGGGCGAACGTGACCAGGTCTTTCTGATCCGTCACCAGGTACACCTCCCAACCGATATCGCGCAGTCGTTCGATATCTTTCGACGTTCGTCCGGCGCCGGGTATATTGAGGACCATGCTGCCGCCGCCACCGGCTGCGGCCAGGGCGTGCCGGGCGATGTCCCATCCATCCTTGACTTCTTTCAGCATGTAAAAAATATCATGATCGGTGATGATCAACAGATGAACGGGCCGTCTTAACGGAACATCCTGCAAGAACGTATCCTTCAGCCGGAGAATGCCGAAAGCGTACCCGGTACCCAGATACCCGGTCAGAATGCGCAGGATCGCCCGTTCATCACGAATAAAATCCGGTGTTTCACTGAAACGCCCCGGCTCGCCGGACAGGGTGGCCTTGACCCGGGCCCCCGCCCGCAGGGCCGACAGCACCATCACCGCCCCGGCGAGGACCGGGTAGGAAAGCTGCGTTTGTGGGTTGCGCATGGAGCCGGAGCAATCCACCCCGAGGTAAAGATCCACCGGTTCCCGCTCGGGACTTTCGCCGGCGGTCGTGCCGTATACCCGCTGCACGGTGGTCACGCCGGGAATGACATGCGGGCCGCGGATCACCGATTCCACCCAGTCCAGGTCGGCCAAGGGCGAAGCCGGATCCCATTGGTCAAGCCCTTCCGGCAGGGGATCGGCTGATTCATGGACGATTCGCTCCGGAAACCGGATGAGATGCGGCAACGCCCGTTCACGATAGTAACGAATCACCAGATCCTTGACGTCTACATCAACCTCCAGACTCCTCATCAATTCCACGAAACCGGCCGGGTCACGGTACTTGTTTTTATGTCCCCCTTCCCGGGCCGTACCCCCCGGGGTTGGCATTTCCTTGGCCTCGTTTTCGCCCTCGAGATCGCCGAATCCGGACAAATCAGGATCGTTGCCGGGATGGATGGCGCCGCTTTCCTCAAAGTCATCGACGGACGTGAAACCGTCGGGAACCCGGTCGCCGGCCCCGGCCCGCTGCGCATCCAGCCACGGCATGGACACCAGGCGCGATTTCCAGACGTGCAAACCATCCTCCAGCAAGTAGGGCAGGCACAGGCAGGCAAAACGGCCCGCGCCGCCCAGCCAATCCCGGGCATACGCACGGACCAGCCGGGCCCCCAGTTGGGCATCGCAGCGGATTTTTTCATCCAACGCGCCGGTGACAAGGGTGTTGGAGGGGAGCGACCACAAGACTTCGTAAATATGCATGTACATGGTCCAGAGGCGGTCGGCCGGGCTCGCCCGAACCAGACGGCGGTATACCCCGGCCATATCCAGCCCGGCCTGGCGCTGCAGGCGGTCATTGATGAGCAGATCCGTGTACAGATTGGCGATAAAGGGGGCCAGCACTTCGACGGTCGGCAGTCCGGCGCGGACGTAAGTCATCAGCCGGGCATTGTCCACCAGATCGGCCGGGGCATACACATGGTGGCCGATCTCATGCGCCAGGATCTCCACCGGAAAGTCCTGCAGACCTTCTTTTACGACCAGTCGCAGACTGATAACCACGGCGTGGTCCACCAGCCGGATCATGGCGAAGGACTGTTCCAGGGTCGCCAGCTTTTCGGCGGCCGGGGAAAAACACCAGCGCGGCTCGGACAGTTTGGTGAAACGGCTCCAGACGGCCAGCGCCGTGGCCCAGCGGGACCGCCACTGTTCGTAAACCGCCCGGTACTTCGCCGGTACCTTCCCGCCGTCACGCACCGCCACCTCCTATCACCGCCACAATATAGATCCAGAAGCTGCGGTCGACGCACACGGCCAGCGTCGGACCCATGACGGCCATCGACATCCATTCCCGAAGCAGGGGAAAGACGCCCCGGCAACCGGCCAGCTCCACTGCTCCCTGGCGGGACAGGGTCACCGCGGCCGGTGGCGACGGGAGGCCCGGCGGCGGATCGGGCCCGTAGCGCTGCAGCGTGGCGCCGAAACAGTCGGCATGGATGGACCAGCAGCATTCCTGATCATAGGCGTACAGTCGTCCGTCCGCCGCCATCACTCTGGGCAGCGTCAAAAACTTGCCGCCAAATCCGCGAAAACCGCCGACACGGGCCATAACCGCCAGGTGGGGTTCGGCATGAGGATTTTCCAGATCCGGCCAGGGATTGTGCAGACGTGCAGTCAGCTCATCCGTTGAAATCTGCCCCTGCCAATGAGGGACGCCCACGGCCGCGAACCGTAGCTCTTCGGGCAAAGACTGCCAGACCGTCAGCGCCGTTTCCCGAAAATGGGCCAACCCGCAACGCCAGGCCAGGACCTTGCCCAGGTCGAGTAATGAATCCAGACCGGGGCACTGGCCGGCCAATTGCAGCAGGCTTTCGAGCCACAACGGCCCGTTCGCGCCGGATTCCAGCGACAGGTGACAGGCGGCGTTGGACAAGGCCGCCGCCAGCCGGCGCGGCGCGGCGGCCAGACGGTCGGCCAGCGCCGGTAAGGCCCGCTGCCAGACCTGGTCCACCAGGGGATAACGGGCGGACTTCCCCAGGCAATCCGCCGCCAGCAGCTCCAGGGAAAGATCGTATAACGCCGCCGCGGCCTGATCCACCGCCGCTGCTTCGGCCTGCTGAATGGCCTGAACCACCGGGTCCACCCGCTCCCGCAGGATCCGCTTGAATTCATCCGGATCCAGCCGCCGGTTCAACCGGCGGGTGAAAGCAAACCGGGCGTTGCATCGCTCCCGTTGACGGGCCAGGGCTTCGGCCAGCACCGAACTGATCATTTTTTCCATTGCAACCATCGCCGGAAGTTGGTGTAGCGCTGATGGTAATACTTTAACTTGAGGATATCATCAAACATGTGCCCATAGAGCTTGCGCCCCTGGCTCCACTGGTACAGGGTGCGCTCGATGGCCGTCAACCTGTGCCGCACTTCTTTCTCGTCCACACCCTCGAGTCCGGCCTCGAACTGGGCATCCAGCGGATCGAGGGCATCCTCCTTGTCCAGATTGAGACGCTCGAACTCCTGGCAGGACCGGTCGAAAAGCATCCGCAGCCAGTTCACCCGGTCGCTGCGATAGGCGGCATGGCCTTCCTGTTCAAAAAACGGCGCATCGGCATTCTGGACCAGTTTGTCGTAAAGGACAAACGGCAGAATCATGCGCACATCCTCGAAACTGACTTCCGTCGCCCCCCGGAACCAGGCCATGGCCTTGACGAAGACCAGACTCGTGATCAGGGCCCGGACTGACAATCCGTTGAGGGTTTGGCGACCCAGGTCGATAGTCGCATCCTTGCCTGTCTCTGTCTGGGCGAGGGTGCTGAATTCCACGCCGGCCAGTTTCACAGTGTCCTTGGTCATGTACTCGATCTGCCGGGCCGCCGGTTCGAAAAATTCAAAATTGCCGGCGAAAAACTCCAGGCGGCGGCGCAGGTCATGGGGCAGCCGGACGCGGCGGGCCGCCGCCTCCATCCGGCTCAGTTCCTCCCCCGAGAAGACAATCTGCTCCGGGACAATTTCTTCGGGGTGGAAGCCTTCTTCAACGCGCAGCAGCAATTCATTGAGAAAACGCGTGTTGAAATGCAGGGCCTGGACCACCACATCGATTCGGTCCCGTAGCGCCTCGATCACCTGATAGGTACCACCGCCGGCCTCATCATTGGCCGTCAGATACCAGGCCGCCGCCGGGCATTCGAAGATCTGGTCGTACATCTCGGCGTAATTGTCAGCCATGACCGTGAGCAGCGCCGACTGGGTCCGGGTGGGGATGCGGTTATATTCATCGATGATTTTGACCCGCATGCCCAGCCACTTGCGCCAAGCGATCTTCACCTCGTCCATGCTGCCGGCCGAGACCAGGGTGGCCGGCAACGGATTGCCGAGCAGGTCGGCGATGGTCATCTGGGGCTGGCCGTGCTGGATAGAGCGCCTGATTTCCCGCAGGCTGTAGCCGGACAGCACCCCCATAATGATGGCGATGGCCGTCTTGCCGCGGCCTGGACCGCCCACCAGCAGACAGCGGCGGCGGGTCACCAGGTTCAGGAGCGGCAGCAACACATAACTGGAGTAACTCTGGGCCGACGGAAGGGTGACCTCCACCTTCCGGTCGCCGAACCGGTAGGTCGGCGGCGGCGCTTCGTTGTATTCGATATCGTAGTAGGGGCTGATAATGGCGTGGTTGGTGATCCAGAAATAGGCCTGGCGGAGTTTTTCATCCAGCTCGACTCCCGCCGCCGTTTCCTCAGCGGCGGCGGTTGCCGGCCCCTGGTACAGATCAGCCACATCGAATTGCCGCCGCGCGGATTCGGTTTGTGGATTGGTGGGTGCCTCGGAAAGTTGCTGAAAGCGGTCCATGGTCGACATAGGGTTCTCCCGGAGCTGAGAATTTGGAGTGAATTTCCGATACTATCATATAGAAAATTTCGGTTTGAGGAAAGAGAAGCTTGCCCGCACATTCAGGCACTAACCTGTGGCTTCAGTGAATTGAAATCGGGATCGACGCATCAAAGGATGCGGAGGGTAGGACCATGGAATCATTACGGGACAGGGAAATACTGGTGGTCGGCGGTACGTCGGGTATCGGCCGGGCGGTGGTCGGCGAGCTGCTGGCGGCCGGCGCGAAAGTGATGGTGTGGAGCCGACGGCCCGCACCCGACCTGGACGCCCCGGACGTTCGGTGGCAGGCGGCCGATGTGACCCGCCCGTTGGACGAAGCCGGCCTGGACCTGCCGGACCAGCTCCATGGTTTGGTTTACTGTCCCGGCTCCATCACTCTGACCCCGGCCAACCGGCTGACTGAAGAACAGATCCAGGCAGATTTCAATCTGAACGTGCTCGGCGCCTTCCGGGTGATCCGGTTCTGCCTGCCCCGCCTTCAGAAAGCGGAGGGTGCCGGCATCGTGCTCATCAGTACCGTCGCGGTCCGGACCGGCCTCGCCTTTCACGTGTCGGTGAGTACCGCCAAGGCCGCCCTGGAAGGCATGGGCCTTGCCCTGGCGGCCGAGCTGGCACCGCGGCGCATCCGGGTGAATGTAGTAGCGCCCTCCATCACCGACACCCCACTGGCGGCAGGCATACTCCGCAACGAGGAGAAAAAGAAGGAGCTGGGTCAGCGACATCCCCTCCGGCGCATCGGCGCCCCGGCGGACATCGCCGCCGCCATTACCTTCCTGCTGTCCGACGCCAGCGGCTGGATCACCGGCCAGGTGCTGCCGGTGGACGGCGGATATTCCACCATCAAGTAAAATGTTCATCCCTGCGGATCAGGATGATACTCTTTTTCAGCCGTCTTTCATCAGAAATGAAAGATGAGTCCGGCAGACGCATAGTGGATCCAGGAAAAATTATAGACATCGTCCACATCGGCTCCCCCCTCCAGAAAGCGATAGCCGGCCTTCAGCGTCACCCGGGGATGTATCCGGGCAAAGAAGGCGATCAGCACGTCCTCCGCCCGGCCGGCGGGTGCCGCCAGGGCGTCGGCCTCGATGGTGAAACCGGTGTCTTCCGTGAAGTGGCGCTTCAGATAGATGTTGATGAGGGGCACGACACCCACATCGGTATTGGCGGCGGACATTCCGTCGCCGCGCAAACGGATGACGGCGTCACGAACCTTGACGGTGCCGCCCAGCCCGAACACGGTTTTATCCGTCCGAACGAAGTTGTAGCGGTACGTGGCCCGATACGAATTGAACTGGTACAGGGCGTCCACCCGGGTTCCTTGCGGGAACAGTGTCTCTTCGAAGTGTACCGGGAAATCCAGCGTCCCGGTTGAATTGAACGCCAGCGGCGCGAAAAGGAAGCTAACGGTGTGCCGTTCGTTCACGGTGAAACCAAAACGGGCCCGAAAATAGGCCTGCGTCTCGGGATCCAGGTCGTCGGACAGGGAAAATCGGGTGGCCGTTTCCGTATTGGGGCTTTGCACATCCGCCGAGCCGAGGAAGGCGGCACCACCTTCCAGATCCAGTTCCCATTCCATTCCCGCCCGCACCATTCCGGCACCCAGCAGAATGCCCAGGGCAGTCAAAAAAAACAATCGCCTAAAATACCTCATCGCGTTCTCCTTCTGATGTTTTCGCCCGTAACGGAACCACGACGTCATGCTCCATGTTCCGGTAATGGCATCTCCTCAGTCAGCCAATCCGGTTCCGGCCGGGACGTGCAATGGACGGGAAACGACCGGTGGTGAAAAAATCCGATTGGAGACAAGCACGAGTATGGGGTTGGCGGCACCCCACACCACAGCCAGAATCCCCAGCGTCATCTCCTGTCCGTAGGCAAAGGAAATGGCTCCCAGGCGCTGTCCAGCCAGGTAACTCAGCGGACCGAATACCGCGCCGGCGGCGATGGCGAGGGCGTAGCTGCGGCGCATCCAGTCCATGGAGGAGGTGAAGGTGCTGGCATACAGCATCCACAGGGACACGATATAGAGCGGTGCCAACCAGGGGATGGCCAGGGTGTCGTGGTGGTAGTTGATCAGGCCGCCGACTTTCTGGAGACTGTCCACCAGCAGGCCCATACCACCCGCCAGGGCGACAAAGAGTATCTCCCGCCGCCGGTCCCGGCTGCGCCAGAAATGATAGGCCAGAATGATCCCGATGGCCATGGGGCCGATCCAGGGATCCCCCCAGGCGACACCCAGGACACAGATAAACCATCCGCCTTGCAGCAGCCCGTAGTTCAGCAGTTTCTCGAGCATCAGCGCACCTCCACTCCGCCCAGTTCCTGACAACATCGCCACAACGTTTCATATTCCGTAGGTGTATTTCGGGTATTCTCCAGGCGGTGGGTCGCTCGCCGCCGCCGATCAAACCAGAAAGCGCCGGATTCCCGCCCCGCTGCCTCCGCCACGGACAGCCAGACGATGGTGTCCGCTCCCTGGCGAATGTTCCTCAGAAAGGGGCGCATGATCCGGGTAAAACCCGGCAGTGACCTTTTCACCCCCGGCGTATACACCCAGCCGGGGTGCATGGCCTGATAAGCCACGCCCGAGGACACCGTCTTTTCCGCCCACAATTCCGTCAGGATCACCTGCGCCCGCTTGCTGCTTGCGTATGCCGTCACTCCGTCAAATGGCCCGGTGGCTGCCTGCAGGTCATCGATTTCCACTTTGGCGGTGTACATCCCTCCCGAGGAAACGGCGATGACCCGGGCGCCGCCTGCCGCCCGCAGCAGCGGCTGCAATTCGGCCGTGAGCACGAAGCCGCCCAGAACATTGGTGGCGAACGTCAACTCGAGCCCTTCCGGTGTCTCCTGCCGCTCATGGACCAGGATGCCGGCGTTGTTCACCAGGACGTCCAGCCGAGATTCCTGTTGACGGAATTCGGCACCAAACGCACGAACTTCGCCCGGCCGGCTCAGGTCGCAGACAACGGTGTGGATGTCCGGATGGCCGGTTTGGCGGATGATTTCCGCTTGTGCGGCTTCCCCCTTTTGCCGATTCCGCACCAACAGATACACTCGCGCACCCAACTTGGCCAAGCCCTCGGCCGCCCCCCGGCCGACACCCGAATTGGCGCCGGTCACCAGGGCGACCCGCCCACGCAGGGAATAGTCCCGCAGCCGGGTCTTCCACAAGGGACGACGCAACCAGTAGCCCAGATTGGTGAAACTGAAAAAGACGGTTTTTTCTAGGAGGGTGTCCCACCACTGCCCGCGGATTTCAGTCATGATTCGCCCGCGCCCCCATCCAAAATGTACGCCAGTCACCGCCGCTGCGCAGGGCGGTCACGAATACATACAGACTCCCGGCGGCGAAACCCAGCGCCATCACCGCCACCATCCAGATCACCTTGGCCCAGACACTCCGCTCACGGAAAAAGATCCATAAGACGAACAGAGTAAAACCGGTATAAAGATCCACGAGCGAAACGATCCCCCACGGCAAACCGGTCAGCACATTCCCCTCGGCATTGAAATTCCCATGGATCAGGGCATACCCTATGACAAACGACATCAGCAGAAACAAAACACATGCGATTGCAGCCACAGCTTTCATCCAGCCACCTCCAGAACATCTTCCGCTCTATCTGTTGCAGCGAACAGGATGTCGGATCCGCCTATTCCTTTTTTTCCTGAAATTATGTAAAAATGTGATTATAATTGGGTATATCCCAGGCGCGAGGAAGGTGTGACGGCGTGTTAGGCGACCGACTGAACCCCGGTCCCTTCGGGACATCAGACAGCACTGCCACCTGACCGGATCCGTTTTGGAAGGCCGCCCTTCATCTCCGCCTCCTGTAATTTCCCCTGGGCTGGTGCGGGTCCTTTAATCACCGCCGGAGTGTATCTGTCAAGCAGCCGGTGGATATGAGCCAGATCGACCATTCCGAGAGGAAAAGGAGACGAACATGATTCAAGATCGTTTGCGGGTCGCCGTTGTGGGGGCCGGCGTGGCCGGTTTGACCGCCGCCTACATTTTGCAACGGATTCATCAGGTTACCCTCTTCGAAAAGAATTCCTATCTCGGCGGTCACACCAACACTGTTCACATCCCGGAAGGTCCCGATGCCGGCACCCCGGTGGATACCGGCTTCATCGTCATGAATCACCGCAACTATCCCTTGCTGACGCGTCTTTTTGAGCAACTGAACGTGGAATTGCGGGACAGTGACATGTCATTCGGTTACTGGTGCCAGAGCTCGGGGCTTCAGTATTCCGGGTCCGGCCTGACCGGCATGTTCGCCCAGCGGCGCAATCTTCTCCGCCCGGCCTTCCTTGGCCTGCTCCGCAATATCATGCGCTTCTACCGGCAAGCCAACGCGGATTTGGCCGCGGCAAACCTCGGCGAATTGAGTCTGGGCGATTATCTGAAGCGCGGCCGCTATTCCCCCTGGTTTGTTCACCACCACTTGCTGCCCATGGGCGCGGCCATCTGGTCCACGCCCTGCGACCGGATGCTGGAGTTCCCCGCCGCGTCCTTTCTGCATTTTTTTCGCAATCACGGGCTGCTCTCCCCGCGGAACCGCCCGCAATGGCGCACGGTGGTCGGCGGCAGCCAGACATACGTGCGCCAGATGCAGCGGACCTTCACGGGCCCCGCGCATCTCGACACGGCGGTGGCGGCCGTCACCCGTCACGAGAACGGGGTGGAGGTCCGGACCGCCGCCGGAGAAACCCTCCCCTTCGACAGGGTGGTCATCGCCGCCCATGCCGATGAGGCCTGGCAAATGCTGGCCGACCCCTCGGAGCAGGAAGCCCGGCTGCTGCAACCCTGGGAATACGCCACCAACGGGGTAGTGTTGCACACGGATACGACGGTCCTGCCGCCCATTCGTCGAGCCTGGTCTTCCTGGAACTTCACTCGGGAGGCGTCCGCGGATGATGAACATCCCATTTCACTGACCTATGACATGAACCGACTGCAGGGGCTGCCAACGAAACAGCGCTATCTGGTGAGCCTGAACCGGCGCCGGCCAGTGGATCCCCGCTCGGTGGTGATGGAAACGACCTACACCCACCCCATGTACACCCAGACAGCCATGGATACGCAACCCCAGCTGGCGGAATTGAATGGCGGTCGTCACACCTATTTTTGCGGAAGCTATTTTGGTTACGGCTTCCATGAAGACGCCGTGCGTTCGGCGGTGCAGGTGGCTCAAAAAATGGGGCTGGACCTATGAGATCCCGCATTTACGTCGGCGAAGTCATGCATGCCCGGATCCATCCGGTCCGTCACCGCTTTCGTTATTCGCTCTATTTGTATCTCTTCGATCTCGACGAGTTGCCTGACCTGGGCCCTGCCCTTTGCGGTTTCAGTTACAACCGTTTCAACATCGTCAGCCTGCATGACAAGGATTACCTCCACGGCCATGGTTCCATCAAAGAGAACGTGCGGCGCCTGCTCGCCACCCACGGCATCGAGAACGGAATCGGCCGCATCGAGTTGCTGACGGCGGCCCGCTATTTCAACTTTGTCTTCAATCCCGTCAGTTTCTACTACTGCTACCACCCGGACGACCGGTTGCGCTGCGTCGTGGCCGAGGTGAACAACACTTTCGGCGAGAAGCATATCTACATCCTGGACGAACCGGTGGCCGGTCAGTCGGGGAAGGTCACCCACTATCGGCATGAAAAGGAATTCCATGTCTCCCCCTTCATGAGCCGGGAAGGCTATTACGAATTCCGCCTATGGCAACCGGACGATCAGTTGCGCATCCAATTGGATTTATTTCAGCAGGGTCGCCGCATGCTGCTGACCCAGGTGACCGGCACCGCCCGCCCGCTGACCTCCCGGCAGTTGCGCCACACCATTCTGCGGCATCCGCTGGCGGCGGCCGTGACCATGGCCCGGATTCATTGGCAGGCAGCCAAACTCTATTTCGTGAGGAAGTTGCCGTTGCATACAAAACCCATTGCCGACAGCCCGGGAACCATCGCCGTCAAACCCCCTTCACGCTTCGAACGCCTGTACTATTCCCTCGTGACCCGCTTCCTGCGCTCTTTGGCAGGGGCCCATATCCCTCTGGTCCTGCCGGGCGGAAAGACGGTCCATTGGGGCGATCCCGCAGCGCCGGAGTCCCCGGCCATCACGGTCCGGCGCCACCGCTTCTTTCGGAAAATGGTCTGGGGCGGCTCCATCGGTTTCGGCGAAGCCTACGTGGATGGCGACTGGGATTCCACCGACCTGACCGCCGTCCTGAAGGTATTCGCTCGCAACATCGGGCCAATCAATCGCACGAAAAACGTCCTGGGCTGGGCCGTCCGCCCGCTTAATCGCTTGCGCCATGTTTTGCGGCGGAACACCCGCCCGGGCAGTCGACGAAACATCGCCGCCCACTATGACCTGAGCAATGCGTTTTTCCAATCATTTCTCGACGATGCCATGATGTATTCCGCCGCTGTTTTCCGCAGTCCCGCCGAGTCGCTGGAGGAGGCCCAGCGCCACAAGATCCGGCTGCTCATCGAGAAAGCCGGAATCACCGCCACTGACCATGTGCTGGAAATCGGCTCGGGCTGGGGCGGCTTCGCCATCCAGGCGGCAATGGAAACAGGCTGTCGCGTCACGTCCGTCACTCTTTCCCGCGAACAAATGGCCTATGCCCGGGAACAGGCCCACCTGGTCGGCCTGGAGGAACGCATTTCCTTCGAGTTGCGGGATTATCGCGATCTCATCGGCACATTCGACAAGATCGTGAGTATCGAAATGCTGGAAGCCGTGGGGCATGCGTTCTACGGCACATTCTTCGCCGCCTGTGAACGTTTGCTCGCTCCCGGAGGGAGAATGGTCCTGCAGGTGATCACCATTCCCGACCAGCGATACGAGAACTACCGCCGCAATCCGGACTGGATTCAGAAGTATATCTTTCCCGGCGGACTGCTCCCCTCACTGACGGTGCTGTGTCAGGCCATGTCCCGCCATTCGCAGCTCGTTGTGGAGCATCTGGAAAACATCGGGCCCCACTACGCCCGCACTCTGGCTGAGTGGCGGCACCGGTTCGAGGCAGCGTGGGAGGACCTGATGGGGATGGGATACGATGAGCGTTTCCGACGCATGTGGCGCTACTATCTCTGTTACTGCGAGGCCGGATTCGCCGAGAAGATCATCAACAACCTGCAGCTGGTATTATCTCGTCCGGGTCGCCCGACTGGGAGCGCGACCGTTCGCGTGTCGTGCTGAGCCGGCGGTGCCCCGCCGCTGCGCCCACCGCCGGCCTGACCCCGGACCCTCCGTTCTGCCGCCATGAATGCATGTCATCGGAGAAGCGATCATGATCGATTGTCATGCCCACCTGAGCGACATTTCATTTTCCGATGACCTGCCGGCGGTTCTGGACCGGGCTGCGTCGGCCGGGGTGGAGCAGATCATCTGCGTCGCCGAAGACCTGAATGATTGCCGGCACGTGCTGGCCCTGGCCGAACAGTATCATGCTCTGCGCCCTTGCCTGGGGCTTCACCCGGATGCTGCCGATCCGGATGAAGCGGCCGCTGTAGAAGAATTGATCCGCAAGAATGCCCATCGCCTGATCGGGATCGGTGAGGTCGGGCTTGATTTTTGGATCGCCCGGGAAGAACCCGAACGGGAAATCCAACGCCGGGTCCTGTCGCGTTTCGTCCGGTTGTCCCGGGAATTGGATCTGCCGCTCAATGTCCATTCCCGCTCGGCGGGCCACTACACACTGGATCTCCTGCTGGCGGCCGGCGCCCAGCGGGTGCTGATGCATGCCTTCGACGGCAAGGTGAATCATGCCTGGCGCGGCGTGGCCGCCGGTTATCTTTTTTCGATTCCCCCCTCGGTGATCCGTTCGCACCAAAAACAAAAACTGGTGAGACAGCTGCCACTGGAAGCCCTGGCCACGGAGACGGATTCCCCGGTACTGGGTCCCGAGCCCGGACGGCGCAACGAACCGGCCCATATTCCGCTGGTGGTGCAAACCGTGGCCGACCTCAAGCAGGTGCCACCCGCTCAGGTTCGGGAGATGATGGCCGCCAACGCCCGGCGGCTCTTTCGTCTTATACCCGGATGAAACCGACCTGCTTTCCGGCTTGGTATCATCCGTCAAAAAAATGACTGACGACAGACATCGGCACGGCCGGATCAGCGGTGCAGGCGGGGGATACGAAGAGTCGGGAGATGCCGGGCCAGGTTCAGCAGAGCAGCCTGCTGCACCTGATGCAGCAGATCGCGCTGCAACGCATCCTGCATGGACGCTCCGGACAGATTGGTCACCTGGTCTCGGCTCGTGGCCGAGACAAAAACGCCACCCTGAAATTGTTTTTTTTCAAAATCATACAGCAGGGCCTCGCCGATAAATTTCCCCTTGGTGAACCGGAAAAGCCCCCCGGGGGCCTCTTCCTCGATCGGCATGGGGGGGGCCCACACTTCCGCCCTTATAACCAGCACGAAACGAAGGTCCGCCAGGCCCTCGAAGGTCCGGCGCAGCGTCCGGGCACCGATGGTCGCCGGCAGTTCCCCATCGCCACGCAAAGCCAGCTTGGGCCACAGCCACCAGCGATCCACGTATTCGACATCGTCGTATAAGCTGCGCACATGCGGCGGATGCTGTTCATAGCGATCAAAAAAAATCATCCCCGCGTTGCCGGCCGACTCATCGTTCAGCACGTCGCGGAAGACCACTTCCATGGCCGGCCCGTCGATTTTCTCCGCCCGGAGGGGCGGGCGGTTGCGCACGTCGTCCATAATCCGGTCCAGGGCGCGAAGCTTGCTCTCCGCCATGGCTCGGTACGGCTCCACCAAAGCTTTTTTACCGACGGAACAGGCCCCGGTCACCACCCAGCAAGCCAGCAGGACCATCCCGGCGACCTGCCACTTCAGCCGATCACGACCTAACGGGCCGGTGCTGAGCATTCGGTTCTCTTTCCGCAAAATAATCCTCATTGGTCCAGCAAGGCGTGAAAGGCCGGTGGCATCCGCACCACCTTCCGCCGCTCATAATCGTAGAACACAATCCCCGTCTTGGCCCGGGCGATCTCCAGGCCGTCGGCCGGACGACTGACCCGGTACAGCACGTCACACCCTTTGGCCGATACATCGCCCACGCCCACTTCCACCAGCAGTCGGTCGCCGTGAAAACCTTCACCCCTGTACTCCACCGCCGTGTCCACCATGATGATACCGCAGCCACCGACATCCATCTCCGACAGGCCGTGAGTCGCAAAGAAACGCAGCCGTGCTTCGTGAACCAGTGACAGAACGGCATCGTTGCCCAGATGCCCCCCGTAGTTTATGTCGCTGATGCGAACCGTCAACTCGGTCCGGAAAGGAAATTCGGACGGCAGATGGATGCGGATACGGGCCATGATACGCAGCTCCGGGGAACAGTTGAATGGGTGGCGTCCACCATGGGCGCTGCCCGGTGATCGTGTTCATTATACCGCAGATTCCACGCGGGAAAAAAGATCGAGCTCGGCATCGAACTGGGCCAGGTACTCGACGCTGAGGGCCCGATAGGTATAGGAGACAGGCAAAAGAATTACCGCCCCGATAAAGGGGACAGCCAGCAAGATCAAGCCGATACAGCAGGTCAGCAGGCCGGCCAGCACGACACAGAATCCCACAGCCAAGCCCAGGACGAAAACAAACAACGCGTACAGAATAAAATGGCCGAAATGGGCCCGGAAGTGCTGCAAAAAAAGACGCCAGCCTTCCATGGCGCCACATTCGTACCGGTACATGATGGGGACCACGAAATTTTTCAGGTAGAAGGAAATGAAGGCGATGACCAGGACGACCAGCAGGAAGATCACCCCTTCGAGAACGAGAAACAGGATATATTCCGCCTTGTTGTTATCTGCCTGCAGCATATTCAGGACCGTCGAGAAAATCAACACCGCCAGGATAAGGACGAAGAACAGGCTGATGACGGCGAACCCTACCCGCCAGCCAAAGAGAGAGTTGCCGATGCGGCGATGCCGTCGCCAGGGATCGGTGATCAAGGCCTCATCTCGCACAACGTTCTCCAGAAAGACGAAACGGCCGCGGGAACTTAACCATAAAAGAAGAAGAATGATGGCGATGACCAGCACGATACCCGTTACAATCAGCGCCGTCCAGAGCGGATTGGCCATCAGCCAGTCCCAGGCCCGGCCAGGCAGTTCACCCAGACCGGATACATCCAAATCCTTGCGCCCCCACGAGCCCCGGATGTTGCCCGGACCGCCGCCGGTGCCCCCGTCGGCCAGCTGCGCCAGCCAGGCGCTGAAGCCGATCGTGAACCACTTGCCGAGGCTGAAGGGCTGGAACAAGGCCTTCTTCATGCGCGCCCACGCCCGTTCCAGTGGCTGACCATAGGTAATGCTCATTGACACATCCTCCCGTTATGGTTGGCTGAAACTCTGTTATCTCATCTGTTTGAAAAACAGCCGTCCTATAACAGCCCCTTCAACTGCCGGCAACAGGTCGGCGATAGCGGCGATACAGAACTCCACCTTCAGCGCGAAAGGATCATGGTCATTTCCAGCGACGGGAATCGGGTCCGCGTCCGGCCATCATAATTCCAGGGATTCGCCCGGTTGGAGCACCCGTACCCGGGTGCTGGTCTCTTCCTCCACCTGGCTCGCCCAGGCCCGGGGATCCTGGCGGATCACATCGAACGTATCGTAATGGATGGGTAGCACCTGCTGTGGCTGAATCAATTTGACCGCCCGGATGGCGTCAGCCGGCCCCATGGTGAAATTATCCCCGATAGGCAGCACCGCCAGGTCGATGCCTTCCTCACCGATGAGTTTCATGTCGTAGAAAAGCCCCGTATCGCAGGCATGATAGATCTTTTTGCCCTGCAGATAGAAAAGCAGTCCGGCGGGACTGCCGCCGTAGCTGCCGTCGGGCAGGGCCGATCCGTGATGGGCGATGGTCAGCTTGATGCGCCCCCACGGGAAATTGCAGCCCCCGCCGATGTGCAACGGGTGGGTGTGTTCCACGCCATGTTCCTGCAGCCAGTTGGTGATTTCAAAATTCGAAACGACGGTGGCATTGGTCCGCCGGGCGATGGCGACCGTGTCACCCACGTGATCGCCGTGCCCGTGAGAGACGAAGATATAGTCACATTCCACCTCATCCGCCGTCACTGGCGCCAGCGGATTGCCGCTGAAAAAGGGATCCGTCAACAACCGCGTGCCATCGCTCTCGATCAGCAGACAGGCGTGACTATACCAGGTGATGGTCAGATTCATCGTTTACCTCCTCGAAAATGCATCAGGGACATGGTTGGTGGTTTTATGGTACCATTGCCATGAGATGCAGCAAACCCATATCTTTCATGACAGGTTGGCCGAGGGCCACGGCGTTTCCCGTTTGGGTCGCGGCCGGAGCTGAGGTCAGGATGCAGATTGCCCTCTATGTTCTGGCGGGAGTGCTTCTTCTGCTGGTGATCCAGCGGGTGATCATCGGCGCCTTCCGCCGGCACCTGATGAAGCGGATCCAGGAACGATTCGCCGGCAAGGGGATTCGCCGGTTGTCTTTGGGAGCCAACTTTTTCGGTCAGCAATCCCGCGGCCGGGGGCAAATCCGCGGCAATGGCGCGCTGGTCCTCACCGAGGATAAACTCTGTTTCCTGCTGGCTGCGCCCCGCCGTGAATATGTCATCCCGTTGCAGCAAATTACCGGCGTCTCCCTGCCCAAGAGTCATCTGGGAAAAACCATCCTCCGGCCCTTGCTGCGGGTGGATTTCATCACGGTCCACGGCCCCGATGCCATTGCCTGGGCGTTGGCTGATCCGGACAGCTGGGCCCGCGAGATCGAAGCCCGCCGGCCGAAATCCGCTGGCTGAAAAAGGGACTCCCCACCGACGAAGACACCCGCCTGAATGATGCCGATTTTTTTCGGAAGTGCATCACACCGAATCGAACGCCCGCCGGCCCCCATCAATCTCCATCCAGCAGATTGCCCAGCCCGCCCAGCACCGATCCTTCACCCTTGCGGCTGCCGCCGGCGGATGGTGCATGCGTGTAGATGCGGTCGGCCAGACGGCTGAAGGGTAACGACTGCAGGTAAATTTTGCCGGGTCCGGTCAGGGTGGCGAAAAACAGGCCTTCGCCACCGAAAATAGCGGTTTTGACATTACCGACAAACTGAATATCGTAGGTCACCGTCTGCTCGAGAGCCACCAGACACCCGGTGTCCACCCGTAACGTCTCGCCCGGACCGAGTTCCTTTTTGATGATGGTACCGCAGGCGTGGACGAAGGCCTTGCCGTCGCCGTCCAGCCGTTGGAGGATGAAACCCTCGCCGCCGAAGAAGCCGGCCCCGATTTTCTTGTTGAAGGCGATGCCCACAGCGGTTCCGTAAGCCGCGCACAGGAAAGCGTCCTTCTGACAAATCAGGGTGCCGCCGTGCTCTTTCAGCTCCACCGGAATAATTTTTCCCGGGTACGGCGCGCCGAAGGCCACTGTCTGTCTGCCCTGGCCCTGATTGGTGAACATGGTGATGAACAGGCTTTCACCGGTGATGACGCGCTTTCCGGCATCCAGCAGCTTGCCCATCAGGCCCCGCTGAGCGTTGCTGCCGTCGGAAAATCGGGTTTCCATCTGGATGCCCGACGTCATATACATCATGGCCCCCGCTTCGGCGATGACCGTTTCGCCTGGGTCCAGGACGATGTCCACGAACTGCATGTCGTCCCCATGCACGTGGTAGTCGATTTCATGGCATTTTTGACCCGGCGGTGCATAGGTCGGCAGGTGCGCGGCATCGGGTATGCCGGCGGCGGCGCCGGCGGTAGCCGGTTGCGCTGTTGCTTGATCCACCGGTTGTGCTAACGCCTGATCCGCCGGCTGCGCGGCAGTTTGAGGCGCTGTTTGCGCAGCCGGCTCGGGCGCGGGCTGCGCCGCGGGTGCCGCTGCCGGCGGCTGCAGGTAGGATTGCAATTCGGGCACCTGCCCCAGTTGGGTCCAGTCCGACATTCCCTGCTTGAAGATGTAGCTCTGAACGTTCAATTGACCATTTCGTATTTGCCGGCCCAGATCCTCAATGGTCATGGGACCCTGGGTCTGGCCGTTAACCGCAGTGTACCAAATCTTTTCCATGCTCATACCCCATCTCTACAGATTCGCGTTCCACTTATCCTTTTCTATTGTGGCCAAAATTTCCTTGGTTTTCAACAGCATGGCCCGGGCCTGAGGAATGACTTCCAACGCCTTGTGGATCTGCTCGTCCCCTTCCGCCCGGATCTTGAAACCAGCCAGGACACCGAACACCCGCGTATACAGCTCCGACTTGATGCCGCGCTGGATCATGTCAAGGTTGTGGTTGAAATCGGTGTCGGTATAACTGACCTTTATCTCACTCAAAAACCCTTTGAAATCCTTGATGACTTCCTCCGTGACCTGAAAATGGCGCATGGCTTCCGTGTTTTTGAGGCGCTCTTTGGGCAAGGATTCCACCTTGCCCTGCATGGCCTGCGTCGCAAATTTGAAAAACACATCCTTCGAATACATCACCATTTCGAAACGGTTCAGCTTACGCGCCAGCTGAACGATATCGGGCTGGATCCCCCCGCCGCCATACACCTTGCGCTGGCTGAGGGTATACCTGACATCTACATCGGAGAAATCAACATTTTTCCGGCGCCGGGCGTTGTAGTAGTCGTAGATGGATCCGGAATAAGGGCGCTGCAAGCAGCGGCCGCTGGGAGCGTAGTACTTGCCCGTGGTCAGGGCCAATCCCGAACCGTCGGCAAGCCGGTAGACGGATTGAACCAGGCCTTTGCCGAAACTACGCTCGCCAACGATGATGCCCCGATCATTGTCCTGAACAGCGCCGGCCACGATTTCCGAAGCACTGGCGGAATTGTTGTTGATCAGGATGACCAGCGGCACCTTCAGGTCACCCCTCTGGCGGGCGTTGTATTTCTGTTCGTCTTCGCCGTCCCGGCCCATGGTCGAGACAATGGGCGCACCCTTGGGCAGAAACTCCTGCGAAATCTTGATGGACTGCGTCAGATAGCCGCCCGGATTGTCCCGCAGATCGATGACTAGGCCCTCCAGCGAATCGACGTTCAGTTTTTCCAGGGATTTCATCAATTCATCATGAGTCGTCTCGGAAAAGTGTTCGATCTTCACATAGCCGATATTGGGACGGATCCGGTACGCATAGTTGATGGTCCATTTGGGAATCTCGTCGCGAATGACATCCAACTCCAGCGGTTCATCCTTCCCCGGCCGCAGCACGGTGATGTGGACCCTGGTCCCTTTAGGGCCCTTGAGGTTGTCAATAACGTCGTCCACTTCCCAGTCGTCGATGGACTCACCGTTGACCTTGAAGATCACGTCCCCCGCCTGCAGGTCCACCTTGGCCGCCGGCGTACCGGGATCGGGTGGTTCGACAATGATGATGCGCCCGCTGCCCCGGGTGAGGGGTCGAATCCGGATGCCCAGACCGAAATAGTAGCCGCTGTTGTCCTCCTCCATCTGCTTGTATTCCTTGGGACTGAAAAAGGCACTATGCGGATCCAGTTTTTGGAGCATCAGGCGGATGGAACTGTAGATCAGCTCCGACGTCTCCGGCTTGCGCGCCGCGTTCTGTTCGAGTATGGCCAGAATCTCGGCATAGTTGCGATACAGCGATTCCTTGGTGGAGACCTGTTTGTCATCGGCATTCGCTATTTCTCCCAGGAAGCCGCCCGCCAGGGAAGCCACCAGGAGAAACAGTAGGGTTACTAAATAAAAATTTTTTCTCATTCCCACTCCACTGGGACAAATTTACCTGCCATCAAGCCCTTCGATCATCCGCATCAGGCTGTTCCGTACGTCCAGTCCCCCTGCGGCGCCGGCCCGCCGGCATCCAACACTATAGCATATCACCCGGTCGGAGTAAACGCCGAGTCGCTTTGCCTTCGGCGGCCGATCAGCCGATGCGACCCGGCTCCGAAGCCAGGTCTATGCGGTCTGGTCGGCAAACACCGGCATGGTGAAGTAGAAGGTGGAGCCGGAGCCCAGCCGGCTGCGAACACCGATCTGGCCGCCCAGTTCCTCCACCATCTTGCGGCAGATATACAGTCCGAGGCCCGTGCCCTGGATATTTTTGGTCTTCGCATCATGGACACGGTAATATTTCTCAAACAGCTTGTTGAGTTGGTCCGGGGCGATACCGATCCCCCGGTCCGCAACCTGAATTTCCACGAATTCCCCTTTTTTCCGACCGGTAACGATCACATCGCCACCACGCGGGGAATACTTGATGGCGTTGGAAATCAGGTTGTCCATGATCTCCATCAACCGGTCGAAATCCGAGTACATGGCCGGCAGATCCCGATCATAGACAAACCGGATCCGATGATGGGGCATCTGCCGCATGGCGAACGCTTCCTCCAGTTTCTGCATATCCACTTTTTCCCGACAGTAGGCCATTTCACCCGATTCGAGGCGAGTGATCTTGAGGGCACCGTCGGCCAACCGGCGCAGGTGTCCGATCTGGGCGAAAATGGAATGGAGGTACTCTTTCTTGGCGTCGTGGTCCAGATCGGGACGAATCAACAGCAACTCGGAATAGGCGTGAATCACCGTCAGCGGATTCCGGAAATCATGGGAAACGATGCTGATCAGTTCGTTCTTCATCTTGTTTAGATGCTCGAGCTTCTGTTTGCTTTCATTGATTTCGCGGAAAAGAAGAAAATTTTCCAGGGCGATGTGGATCTGGTCTCGGATGGTCTCCAGGACCTTCCGGATCGGTTCCTCATCGAAGTAGAAGGGCTGGCGGCTCTCCAGATACAGATATCCCCCCTGGCTGCCGCCATCCTCCAGCGGCAGGGCCGTCCGGCAGCGCGAGTCCCGCAACACGGAAGGGGCCTTCTCCGGAATCCGGTTGTGGGCCAGCAGTCCTCTGACCACGGCCGGAATCAATTCTTCGTCATCGGCTGTGTTGAAATTAAACAGGATATCGTCCTGGACCATTACCAGCAGCTGGGCGTAGCTGAGATCCATCTTATCGGCCAGAAAAACCAGCGCGGCCCGGAATCCCTCGGCTTTTTGGAGAGAGGAAGCCAGGATCCGGCTGAAATCATTGATGATCTGCAGCTGCAGTGTACGCCGCCGGACCTCTTCGTAGACGCGGGATCGTTCAATGGCCGCCGTCACCTGATCGGCGAATTTTTCGAAAAGCTGGATGTCCTGGATGCTGAAGGCCTCACGCTCCTGATTGTCCTTCAAGGTGCGGCGGGATGTGTTGATCACGCCCAGCAGTTTTTCCTTCTCCCCCGCTTGGGAAATAAGGGGCACGCACATCAGGGATTTAATGGGCGGCATCCGGGAATCACCACCCGGCTTGAAATCCGGGCTCTCCTCAGGATTTTCCACCAGCATGGCCCGGCGGGTGGCAGCCACCTTGCCGACGATCCCCTCATCCACCGAAAATACCACGGCCGGCTCTTCGGAAGCCCATGATTTCCAACCGGCAAAGGTCTTGAATACATTTTCCCGGTCGTCATACATCATGACGGAGACAGCATCGGCATCCAGCAGCCGGGCGGTGCTTTCGGCGATTCGTTCCAGCAGCGGTTTGACTTCCAGGCAGTAATTGATCTCCCGGTTGATTTCGCACAACACGTTAAACTGACGAGCCAGAACATCCTTGCCGGCGGCGGTTTTTTTGTTCACGATTTACTCTCCTTACTCCGCCAGAAAATCGCCGTCGAAAGGAAACGGCAGCAGCTCGCGCATGGTGAACGTCCGGCTGTTTCCGGATGGATTGGCCAGGATGACGGGGATATCGCCGCACAATTCCCAAATAATCTGCCGGCAGGCCCCGCAGGGGGGTGTCGGTTCCGGCGTATCGGCGACGACGCACAGCATCCTGAACCGGCGCTCCCCTTCGCTGATGGCCTTGAAAATGGCCACCCGTTCCGCGCAGATGGTCAAGCCGTAGGAGGCATTCTCGATGTTGCAGCCGGTGTACACTACACCGGAGTCCGCCAACAGCGCGGCGCCTACCCGAAAATTCGAGTAGGGAGCGTATGCGCGTTCCAAGCTCTGCAGCGCCCGGGTCAGCAGCTTTTTTTCGTTCACGGCAAACACTCCACAATTTCCAGCAGCAGCTGAATAAAATTCTGACTGACCGCTGTCGATATGTCCAGTACTTCCTGATGACTGAGCGGCTGTTCCTGCAATCCGGCCGCCTTGTTGGTGATGCAGCTGATGCATAAGACCGGAAGTCCAAGCTGGGCGGCGGCGATGGCCTCCGGGACCGTGGACATGCCCACCGCATCGGCGCCCCATTGCCGGAACAGGCGGATTTCCGCGGGTGTTTCATAGGACGGACCGCTTACCGCCAGATAGACACCCTCGCGCAAGGAAACACCCTGACGGTCCGCCGTCGCCCGGGCGATGCGGCGCAATTCTGCCGGATAAACCGCCGAAAGATCAGGGAAGCGAGGGCCAAAACCGGAGTCCACTCCGAGCAACGGATTAAACCCCATAAAATTGATGTGATCGGTGACCACCATCAGATCACCCGGTTCGAACGCGGGATTGATCCCGCCGGCGGAATTGGACAGCACAAGATAACCGATCCCCAGTTCATGCAGCACCCGCACCGGGAACACCAGCTCATTTCCGCTGAAGCCTTCGTAATGATGGATCCGACCCTGCATGACCGCCACGGCCTGTCCGCCCAGGCGGCCGAGATGCATTACCCCCGCATGCCCGGCCACCGAACTGACGGGAAAATGAGGAATTTCCGCATAGGGGATACGGACGGGATTTTCCACGGTTTCCGCCAGGGCACCCAAGCCGGAACCCAGCACGATCCCCACCGCCGGCTCACCGAGTGCCCGCTGTCGGATGAAGTCCGCGGCCTCTTTGACCTGTTGTGCCTTCATGGATCAACCTCCGATGATACCGGCGATGGTGGCCGTCAGGCACGTGGCCAGGCTTCCGCCCAGCAAGGCACGCAGGCCCAGTCTCGCCAGTTGGTGTTTCTTGTTGGGGGCCAACGGCCCGATCCCGCCAATCTGGATACCAATGGAACTGAAATTGGCGAAACCGCACAGAGCATAGGTGGCGATCATCTCGCTGCGGGTACCCAGCGAGTGTTCGGCCATCAGCCTGGACAGGTCGGCATAGGCCACAAATTCATTGAGGATGACTTTCTTCCCCAACAGTCCTCCCACCTGAACCGCCTCGGACCAGGGCACGCCCATGACCAGGGCCAGCGGCGCGAGCGCCCATCCCATGAGCTGCTCGAGGGTCAGGGCTTCGTTCAGCAAGGGTTCTGTCAGTCGTGCCAGTATGCCGTTGGCCATGGCGATCAGGGCGATAAACGCGATGAGCATGGCAGCGACGTTGATGGCCAGCTGCATCCCCTTGGCGGCGCCACGGGAGGCGGCATCGATGATATTAGCGTCATCGGATTTCACCTCGATGGTGACGCGACCGGCGGTTTTGGGCTCATCCGTTTCCGGAATCAGGATCTTGGCCATCATAATGGCCGCCGGCGCCGCCATAATGCTGGCTGAAATGAGAAAGGCGGCATTGATGCCGAGCACATCGATGAACGTCACCAGGATGGCACCGGAGACGGTGGCCATCCCGCCCACCATGAGACACAGCAGCTCCGAGCGGGTCATCTCGGCGATGTAGGGGGCCACCAGCAGGGGAGCCTCCGTTTGGCCCATGAAGACGTTGGCGGCCACGGCCAGCGATTCGGCGCCGCTGATGGCCAGCAACCGCTTCATGATCCGGGCCAGGAAATACACGATCCATTGCATCACACCCAGGTAGTAAAGGACGGAAAAAATGCAGGAAATAAAAATGATGGTGGGCAATATCTTGATGGCGAAAATCACACCATAGGTCTGCTCATCCATCAGGCTCCCGAACAGGAAGCGCGATCCATCATCGGCGAATTGACCCAGCAAGGTCACTTTTTGGGCAAACCAGCGCAGAGCCTCGATGCCGGGGCTGAACCGGAGCAGCACAAACGCCAGTAGGAATTGAAGGCCCAGCCCCCACAACAGAGTTCGGGGCCGGATGGCTCGGCGGTCGGTGGAGAAGAGCCAAGCGATGCCGATGATGACTGCCAGACCGATAAGCCCCGTGAATCGTTCCACTTTTTCTCCTTGGGCCCGGACACTGCACACGATGCCCGGAGCATCAGGCCTAGCCGTTGATCCGGTTCCGGAGCAGAGGCGGGGACGGCACCGGCTGGTCGCTGATGCGGAACGCTCCGTCCAGACGCCGCCGGGCCTCATCCTTTTTGGCCTCATCGTTGTAGTGGATCTCCGCCAGCACCTGTCCCGCTGCAACCGGGTCCCCCTCTTTGGCCTGCAGGACAATACCCACGGCCGGATCAATCGGGTCTTCCTTGCGCAACCGGCCACCGCCCAGCAGCAGGCTGGCCATACCGACGGCCGCGGCGTCGATGACGGTCAGATAGCCAGACTGGTCGGCCACCAACGACATGGTCCCCCGCGCCCGAGGCAGGCGTTCGGGTTCGTCCACTACCCGAGCGTCTCCGCCCTGAAAGGCAATGCAATTCCGAAAAATCGCCAGCGCCCGGCCGTTCTCGATTTGCCGGCGAGCCAGCCGGCGGGCTGCCGACAGATCAGGCGCCAGCGCCGCCATGTGGATCATTTCGGCGGCCAGTTCCACGGAAAGGGTGGTCAAATCCTCCGGTCCTTCGCCACGCAGCGTCGCGATGGATTCCACCACTTCCAGCGCATTTCCGACATTGTGCCCCAACGGCTGATCCATGGCCGTAATAAGGGCCACTACATCCTTGCCCATGGATCGTCCGGTAGCCACCAGGGCGTCGGCGAGTTCCGCCGCTTGCCGGTCCGTGGTCATAAACGCTCCGCGACCGACCTTGACATCCAGCACGAGACCGTCGATTCCCTCCGCCAATTTTTTACTCATGATGCTGGCCACGATGAGCGGGATGCTTTCCACCGTTGCCGTTACATCGCGCAGAGCGTAAAGATTGCGGTCGGCCGGCACCAGCTGGTCGGTCTGCCCGATGAGGCAGAGGCCGATCTTCTCGACCCCGCGCCGGAACCGATCCACCGGCAGATTCACCTGGAATCCGGGGATGGACTCCAGCTTGTCCAAGGTCCCGCCCGTATGCCCCAAGCCGCGACCGCTGATCATGGGCACCTTGACGCCGGCCGCCGCTGCGACGGGCGCCAGGATGAGGGAGGTTTTGTCCCCGACGCCGCCGGTGCTGTGCTTGTCGATTTTCCGGCCGGGGATTCCTGCCAGGTCCAGGACGTCGCCGGAACCGATCATGGCCTGGGTCAGGGCTCCCATCTCCTCTGCACTCATGCCGTTCAGATAAACCGCCATGAGCAGGGCGCTCATCTGGTAGTCGGGCACATGTCCGTTGGCGTAGGCGTCGATGATAAAATTGATTTCAGAGGGGGAAAGGGCGTGTCCGTCACGCTTTTTTCTGAGAATTTCGATTGCGGTCATGAAGCCGACCCGCCGGTTGTGGTGTCGCAGAGACAAAAAAGGCTACCAGAAGAGAGCCGGTAGCCTTTTGGAAAAATCGGACTATTATTCGTACTTGCGCTGCAAGTTGCGCATTTTTTTACGGAGCCTCTTGCGGGCCAGCGCCTGCTTGATGCGGCGCTTTTCTCCGGGCTTGAGGAAGAAGGAGTGCTTTTTGACTTCTTTGATGATATCTTCCTGTTGCACTTTTCGCTTAAAACGGCGGAGAGCATTTTCCAGACTCTCGTTGTCATTTACCTCGATGTAAGCCACGTGTTTTCACCTCCTCTCCGCTTGAGCATTCGAGCGAATTTATAAGTATAGAAATACGACGCGACCCTGTCAAGCAATTATTCAACGCTGCCGTCGCAAAAACCGGCCGTAAATCATGCCAATAAAAGATGCAATGATCCGCGTTCGGACAAAAAATTCACTTTACATCACGGGATGACTGTGCTAAGGTATCCGTTCTTTTGAACTCGTTCTGAGGAGGTCGACTTGTCTCTACTGAAAGAGGAAAAACAGGACATCATCAAAAAGTTCGGGCGCGATGACCACGACTCCGGCTCACCTGAAGTCCAGATTGCCCTGTTCACGACACGGATCAACCAGTTAAATGAACACTTTAAAACCCACGCCAAGGACCATCACTCCCGGCGGGGACTTCTCCGTCTGGTCGGTCAGCGCAAACGCCTGCTGGAATACCTGAAGCAGCAGGATATTGAACGATATCGTGCATTGATTAAAGAACTGGGTCTCAGAAAGTAGCGCAGTCTTTACTCCCACCCTTACGTCTGTTCGGGATCACAAAATGAGGGGTAACACTCCCAGACGCAGCACATACCATTTTGTTTTCCCCCATCATTCTACTTACATCGGGATGATCAGAAGTTGCATGGGAACGAACCTGCCCGAATGGGTTTTATTTTAAATCGGAGGAATTTCTATGATTCATCGCGCGGCGATTGAAATCGGCGGCAGGGATCTGTCTATCGAAACCGGACGGCTCGCCAAACAGGCCAACGGGGCGGCTCTGGTTACCTATGGTGAGACGGTCGTGCTGGTTACGGCCTGTGTCTCATCCAAACCCCGGGAAGGAGCGAGCTTTTTACCGTTAACGTGTGATTATCGGGAATACACCCTCGCGGCCGGCAAGTTTCCCGGCGGCTTTCACAAACGTGAGGGCCGGCCTTCGGAAAAGGAGGTCCTGACCAGTCGCATGATCGACCGGCCCATCCGGCCTCTCTTTCCGGAAAATTATTTTTATGAAACACAGATCATCGCTTTTGTGTATTCATCCGACGGTGAGAATGATGCCGATGTGCTGGCTGTTACCGGCGCTTCCGCCGCTCTCACCTTCTCGGATATGCCGTTCCATCATCCTTTGGCTGCAGTGCGCATCGGCTATATCGATGATCATCTGGTCACCAACCCCACCATCACCCAGATGGAGACCAGCCGCCTGAACCTGGTGGTGGTTGGAACCGAAGACGCCATCGTCATGGTGGAGTCCTCGGCCAAAGAAGTGAGTGAAGATGTGGTCCTGGAGGCATTGCACCTGGCCCACGAGGAAATCAAGAAGCTCATCGTCATGCAGAAACAGCTTCGCGACCAGATCCAACCGGTGAAGTGGTCCGTTGAGCCGGTGGCAGTACCCGAAGATCTGCTGGAAGAAATTCGCGAGCAAGTCACGCCGAAGATCCGCGAAGCCCTGTATACCCCCGGCAAGCTGGCCAGCGAGCGGAAAATGGACGAGGTAAAAACCGCCCTCATCGAATCCTACCCCGAAGAGGAGGAGGAAAAACGGCGCGTGGCCGCTATCATCTTCAGCCGCCTCAAGGAGCAGATCTTCCGTGAAGACCTGCTGACCCACTCCCGCCGTCCGGATCAACGGGCCTCTGACGAAATACGTCCCATCAGCATCGAACTGGATGTTCTGCCGCGGCCGCACGGCTCCTCGCTCTTCACCCGCGGCGAGACGCAAGCCATCGTGTCCGTCACCCTGGGGACCAGCGACGACTCACAGATCATGGACACCCTCGACGGCGAGACCAACAAAACCTTCATGGTTCATTACAATTTTCCCCCGTTCAGCGTGGGCGAAGTGGCCTTCCTGCGGGGCCCCGGCCGGCGCGAGATCGGTCATGGCGCCCTGGCCGAAAAGGCCCTGTCGGCCGTCGTTCCCGCCGAGGGCGATTTTCCTTACACCATCCGGGTGGTATCGGACATTCTGGAGTCCAACGGCTCATCATCCATGGCCACAGTCTGCGGCGGATCCCTGGCCCTAATGGCGGCGGGTATTCCCGTCAAAAAGGCCGTCGCCGGTGTCGCCATGGGCCTCGTAAAGGAGGCTGATCGCTATGCCATCCTGTCCGATATTGCCGGTTTCGAGGATCACTACGGCGACATGGACTTCAAGGTCGCCGGCACCGTGGACGGGATCACCGCCCTGCAAATGGACATCAAGATCACCGGCATCACCAAGGACATCATGAAACAGGCCTTGGATCAGGCCAGACGAGGTCGTCTCTACATCCTGGAAAAGATGAACGAGGCCATCACGGCGCCGCGTTCCGAACTGCATCCTTATGCGCCCCGCATTTACACCGTGACCATCCCCGAACATCGGATCAAGGATCTCATCGGCCCCGGCGGCAAGATCATCAAGGCACTGGTGGAAGAAACCCAAACCAAAATCGACATTGAGAACGACGGCACGGTCAAGGTTTTCGCCGCCAACGCCGAGCGGGCCGAACAGGCCATCCGCCGCATCAACGAACTCACGGAAGAGGCGATACCCGGCAAGATCTATCAGGGCCGTGTCACCCGTCTGGAAGCGTACGGTGCTTTTGTGGAGATTATACCCGGCATCGAGGGGCTGCTTCACATCTCCGAGGTTTCCTACCAGCGTACGCCCGATATCCGTGACGTCATGAAGGTGGGGGACGAGATCACCGTCAAATGTGTGGGCATCGAACCTCCCAACAAGATCCGTTTGAGTATGCGTGCATTGCAGGATCCGCCGCCGGGATTCGAACCCGAAGAACGCTCCGACAGGCCGCACCGGCCCAGCAGCCGCGGCGGCTCCCGGGACCGCCGGGGCGGTCGTCCGCCGCGTGGCGGCAGCCGGGATCGTGATTAATCATTTGTTGTCAGTTGATCGCTTGACGAAGCAGGGGAAGCGCCAGCGCTTCCCCTCTTTTTATTGGGTGGCGATATCGAACGTGGGGATCGGCAGTAACGGATCAGCGATCAGGACCAGTTCCCGCTGGAAACGCGCCTTGATCTGGTTGGCTACCGCTTTCTCGTCCGTCTTCAGGGCGGTTGTCACGGCCGGGTTGGCCCGCACCACGATTTCCCGACTGCTCAGGGAGGATTGCATCCTTTCGATCTGGGAGTAGATGTCATAGCAAACGGTGGAAACGGATTTGGTATACCCGGAACCGCCACACATGGGGCAGGCCTCGGAAATGTTCTTTTCCAACGCGCTGGCTGTCCGTTTGCGAGTCATAATCACCAGGCCGAACTCATTGAAAGGCAGAACCTTGGACGGCGACTTGTCCAGCTTCAGCTCGTTAAAAATAACATCCATAACCGTCCGTTTGTTCTTTTTCTCCTGCATATCGATGAAATCCATCACGATGATCCCGCCGAGATTGCGCAACCGGATCTGGCGGATGATCTCCCGGGCGGCATCCAGATTGATCTTGGCAATGGTGTCCTCAAAATTGTTGGATTTCCCCACGTATTTGCCCGTGTTCACATCGATGGCGATAAGGGCTTCGGTGTGGTTGATGACGATAAATCCACCGGAGCGCAGCCAGACCTTCTGTTTGGTGGCTTTCTGAATATCAGGCACCAGGTTGAAGAAATCGAATATGGGTTGCACCCGGGTGTACAGCTTCACATTCGGCAACATTTCCGGCATGAACCGGTCGATGAATTCCACGATGTTGGCATATTCGTCGGGATCGTCCACCCAGATGCTGTTGTACGTCTCGTCCAGCCGATCGCGGAGGGTCCGGATCACCAAATCCTCCTCCTCGTAAAGGGGCGCCGGCGCGCTGAGCTCGGCATATTTTCCCTGGATGGTTTCCCAGGTCCGCAACAGGAAATTCATATCCTTCAGAATATCCGCCTCGCTGCAGCCTTCGCTGGCTGTCCGGACGATGAAACCGCCCGAGCGGTTCTTCATGTTGGTGCGGATGATGGAGCGCAGCCGTCGCCGCTCCTTGTCTTCCTTAATCTTGCGGGACACACCGACCCGGTTGAAGGTAGGCATGTACACCAGCATCCGTCCCGGAATGGAAATGTGGGAGGTGATACGGGCGCTTTTCAGAGCCATGGGCTCCTTCATCACCTGCACAATGATTTCCTGGCCCTGGCGCAGCATGGACGAAATATTGGCCGATGGATCATCGGTGGAAACCTGACTCTTGCGTCGTTTCCGCCGGCCGCCGCTCCGCCGGCCGCCATTGTCATAATGGACTTCACTGCCGGGGAGGGGCAGCTCGGCAGATCTTTCCGCCTGTTCGAGTCCGTTAGCCTGCTCTGTTTCCTGCTCCAAGAGATGCTGGGTCAGCTGTGTTTCAGGATGGATCTTCCCTTGGTCCGAAGTCGCCTGCTCACTCGGTTGGTCGGGTTGGGATGGGGCCTCCGCTTCTTTCGGCGGAACGGATTTCTTCCGGCCACGTCCTCTCTTGCGCCGCTCGGTCTTGGCCGCGGCTTTCCCTTCCGTCGCGGGCGCGGCACCCGAATCCCTTTCCTCGGTTCGCTCCCCGTCCGCTGCAGCGACCTGTTTCTCCGCCGCCTTGGGCTCAGACTCGTCGACCGACCGTCGCGCCCGGGTATCGCCGGGTACCGGCTCGGCATCCTTCCTTACGGGCTCCTCCAACGGCAGTTCCTTCTTTGATTCCGGAGCCTCGTCTGTTTTCTTCTGTTCGCCATCGGATTTTTTGTCCGTGTGGGGCGTGGTATCCTTTTTTTCGGGGCCCTGCCTGCCGGAATCCGCCTTGATCGGTTCATCATCGTCGACGATGGTGTCCTTTAGATCTGCAAATTCCTCGAGAAAATCCGTCACATAGAGAAATGCGTTCTTGTCCAGTCCGATGTCGACGAAAGCCGACTGCATGCCGGGCAACACTTTTCCAACCTTGCCTTTGTAAATGTTTCCCACCACGCTGACTTCATTCCGACGTTCGATATGGTATTCCACCAGAACGTTATTCTCCATGATGGCAGCGTGCACTTCAAATGGCGTGACGTGCACCACCATGTCACGGTTCATAATTCACCTCTGATTTAACTTTTTGGTGGGAATCCAGGGCTTTCTAAGCGGGCGGTGTTATCACCGAAAATATCTCTCAATGCCTCCGGACGTTTCCAGGATTCCCAGATCCGGTGCGGTACATATCCGTCCCAAGGTGACATCATATCACAACTTTGAACATGATCACAACGCGAAAGACGTACGGGCGGTAAAAAACCTGAACCGGCCGCATGGCCGGATTCCCCCGGTCATTCCGCCGCCAGACCGGACTTTTTCTTAAAAATTATAAAGAAACGAGATGGCCCAGTAATCCGTTTCCCGGGACAGATCCGCCGCCAGATCGAGCAGGAAATGGTTGCGGAAGATCATTCCCAGGCCGAACGTCGCATGATAGTCCGTATCATTCTCGGGAAAAAGTGCCGCCTGGGCGCGAGGAAAATCGTTGAAAACCTCGTTGATGGGAATCACCACATTGGGCGGCAGGGTGAAGACATCATTGCCGGCCCGGTCGCCGATGAAGTGGAGGGAATTGTCGGGATCACTGTAGAAACCGACACGGAGAAAAACCGGCACATCCCGGATATACAGGGCATACTCGCCGCCCAGGTGAATTTCCCAACCATGCATGAATTCGTAATCATCCTGAAACTCTTGCTGAATGTAGCCGATAAACTGCGGCGTCAGATCGCCATACTCAATGCGCACCACGTCGAACGTGAGGGTCAAATCGTCCGTGGGGGTCAATCCAACCCCTACCCCGTAACGGTCCGGAATCTTGATCTGAAAAGCAGGAATCTCCTCCCGCAGCGGCTGTTGTTGCAAATCGAGAATATTCTCCTTGAAAACGGCCCGGACCTCATGCCGGGAACCGCTGCGATAGACGGCACCGATCTTCAGCCAATCCAGCGGCTTGACAATCAGACCGGCCACCCAGCTGATATCCCAATCGTCATCCCGGATACGCAACTGAACGGCTTCGGTATCCCCTTCAGGTAGCCGGTAAAAAGCGCCGAGCGCCTCAGTGGGCTGCACTTCCAGGGCCTCGAAGGACAGGCGGGAGGCGCGGATGGAGAAACCCAGGTTCAGTCGTTCGCCATACCGATGGGCCAGGGAGAAACCATAATTGGTCAGGGTGAAATCGATGGTGGAATCGAACTGCTGCACCACTACCGGCGTGGGCGTCGGATACAGAATATTGTACACGTCCGGAATCGTGGCCTGGCGCTGGTGAATGTCGATGGCATAATCGGCCAGCTCCTGACGATAGAACCCAACAGCCCAGTTGCGGAACGGGTAGACCAGGCTAAGAAAGGTCGGGGAAAACTGGTGATCGGTGGTTTCCGCGTAACGGATCTCTTCGGCGGTGGGGGCCAGGGTGCGGAAGGTGTTGGAGACAAGACGACCCTCGATGAAGAGCTGAGGGGTCAGGAGCGCCGTCAGCCCGGCCGGATTGGTCTCTGAACCGGTGGCGTCGTCGCCCAGGGCGATGAAGGCCTGTCCCATGGCCGTAGCCCGACCGCCCGGGTTGATGAAGTTGAAACGAAAATTGGAAAACGGGAACGTCGGCAGGGGATCACCGGGCCCCTGGCCAAACGCCGTCGACATCAACAGAAAGATCAATCCCACCGCCGACATCAAACGGAAGCAGAGATGTCTCATGGTCTGGATTCTCCTCGTTGCGGACATGGTTCACCATAGCAAAAAGTGACAACAAGATCAAAAGGAATCCAGAGCCTGTCGCCGTCATACCCGGCCGGAATATTCCGCTGCCCTCGCCGTTTTCGGCGACGGCACCGCATGCGCTCGGCGGCTTGATGCTCAGTAATTCTGTTTCAGGGTCATCAGCAATGGCAACCGGTTTAGAATCAACAACCCCAGGGGCATACCGAGGATGGTGACACAGAGGAGCCATCCGATCTTGAGCGCCAGAGCGCCCAGCCACCAGCCGATGACCAGGAAGTAGAGAATACGCACCAGCAGATGGATCTCCTGATGGGGGACGGTCATGGTGCGGCCGCTCATGTCCCGCACCGATATACCCTTGATGGGCCGCAGCGTCAGGATTTGCGGGTACCGGTTAAAGATCATGACCCCCAGCGGTGCCCCGATGAACGAGGCGCACAACAGGTAACCGACAGCACCGGCCAGCAAGCCGAACCACCAGCCGATCAGCAGAAAATAGAGTATGCGCAAGAACATCATGTCACATTACCTCGTTCCGGATTTCCTCCTTGATGCGACGGATTTCCTCGATCTTCGCATTGATCTTGTCGAAGAGATCCTGGCGGGCCTTGATTCCCTCCGCCGTCAGGAAGGCCACCGCTTCCGAGCGGGAGCGACAGATATCCGCCTCGATGAGCTGTTCCACCCGGGACATGGCCTCATCATCCAGTCGAACGGAGATCACCAGCTGTCGCTTCATGGTACGGATCTCCTCCACGATTTTTTCGGCACTGCGGGCGATGTCCGAACCGATTTCTTCCGCCGCCTTGCGGGCCGATCCGACAAATTTCTTGAAATCCTCTTTGGCCTGCTTGCCGCTTTCAGACATTTCCAGTTCCTCCTTTCGGGTTATTTCTACCTTCTTGTTTGAGTAAATGAAATTTGATTACATGATACACCGTAATTTGTAATTATGTAACTCAATTACATATTACGCAGCGAACTGTCCAAATGTTCCACGGGGCCGGGACTTGATAACAAAGGAAGCGATTCGGCGAAATACCACCACGGCAGGGGTTATTGGCAAAAACACCAGGGAAAGCAAGCGACGGTTATCGGGCGATCTCTTCGCTGAAGGACTGGGGCGGAACGGCCGACATGAAGGTGCCGGCCATGTCGCCGAACAGCTCGAAAGCTACCAGGCGGGCGGCCGGGTCGGAGGTGGTGATGGTGATGTATCCTTTGATCTGGGGTAGCAGTCCGGGCACGAAATCGGCAAGCATCCGGCTACTTTTGGTTCCGGCCAAAATGGGGACATCACCGGCTCCCGTCAGATTGCCGAATTCGTCGAAGACCTCGAAATGGGCGACGGCATCATTGGCGCCGGCATTGAGCAGGGTGAGGCCGGTAAAGTAATCGGTGCCGTACAATTCACCGTAGGCCAGATGGGAGAACATCATCCGGTTCAGGCCCCCGGCCTGCAGGACCAGCGTGGCGGCGAAGCTGGCCTGCGCGCGATCGCCGAAGGTAAGGGTGCCGCCCAGGCCCGACTGATCGGAATCCACCTGCAAAAAACCCACTTCATAGTCCACGGACTGCCAGTCGATGTCCAGCAACTGTGAAAGCTCCTCGCGCCGCATCCCGCCCGGCGGTATCATCGCCGGCGCCGACGTCCGGAATGGCGTGCCGTCATCCCGGAAAGCGCTGATCACGATCTCCGCCGGATTCGCGGAGCGATTGTACAGCTCGAGGACGGAGCGGTAAAACCGCCCTTCGGCAAAATGGGGCGCATACAGACGGGAAGCGGTTTTGTCCGGCTCGGTCAGCACCACGCCCGGCGCGGCGGTCATCAGGTTGTCCGTTCCGCCGTACTGAAAGCAGTCCAGCGGCCGATCGGCGCTCACTTCAAGATAGCAGGCGCCGGTGACACCGGGAAACATGTCGCTGAACGGAAACGACAGCCGCCCACCCGGCGCCAAGGTGGTCTGGAACGGATCGGCCAGCCCGCTTCCGTCGGTGCCGATACACGCGACGGTCACCCGGGCGGTGGCATCGTTGGGATTGACGATGGAGACCTGGCAGTCACCATCTGTGGTCAGGGATTCGTTGGTCGGCAGAATGGTGATCACTGCCGGCACCTCCTGGGCGACAGCGCCATCCATAAAAGGCCCCGCTGTTACCGAAGTCAACAAGTAGAAGCCCTGCAGGCGGGGGCTCAGGGATACGGCTCGCATCCATGGATGATAGGCGTTGATGCCGCTGCCGAAGATATCCGTCACGTAAAAGGCAATCTGTTCCCCTTCAGGGATGGTCAGGGCCACGGGATTCTCCACATCGGGATCGGCCACCAGCGATCCGTCTTCATCATACAGGGAAAAATAGACCAGCGCCTCACCGCCGCCGGCCGGATTGGCCAGGGCGAAGGCTGCGGCCACCTCCGTCGAGGTCTCACTGTTGGGGAAATCCAGAATCCGGTAGTTGCCCTTCAGCAAAGACACGAACTCGGTGTCGGGCGAAATGCCGATATACCCGCCGCCGTTGCCAAAGGAGAGCCACAGCAGCTCCTCCACCTCACCCGTCTCCGTCAGCACGGCAGCCGGGATCAAAAGGCCCTGCTGCACGCCTTGGTAGATATAAATATCCTGGCTTCCACCGTTGGCCACCGCTACATCCTCGAATCCGTCGGCATTTAAATCGGCAACGGCGATGGAGGTCGGATTGGTGCCGGCCGGCAAATCCTGATAGAGTTCGAACTCGAACGAGGTGAGCGCGCTGAAGGTATGGAGCAGGCCCTCGCCGTCGGTACAGACCAGGATATCCGCCAGCCCGTCATCGTTCAGGTCCGTCGCTTTCAGATCCGTGGGCGAGGCAGCGGTGATTAGGGTGGACGCCGCTTCGAAATCCCCGTCGCCCATCCCCCGGAATACCCGGACCAGGCTGTCGGTACCGTCGACGACGGCGATATCCGGCGCCTGGTCGCCGTTGAAATCGGCGGTGGCCATGGTGACGGGTCCGCTGCCGGCCGCCAGGACCTGGTTCAGGGAAAGATTACCGCTCCCGTCATTGAGATAAATCTGCAGGGTTTGTTCGGAATTGCTGAGGAACGCGTAATCGGTGAAGGTATCCTTGTTGAAATCCGACGAGGTTCCCTCGCCCTCGCCGGCGGGAACCGAAAAGAGGCTGCTCTTGCCGGTGGCCATTATAGACTTCCCGGCGGCGGATTTGCCGAACTGTCCGGTGTTGAACAGAATGAACACATTGCCGGTGACGGGATCGGTCAGCAACAGATCCACACGACCGTCGTTGTCGAAATCCTGAATGGTGATGTCATGGGCGGCAAAACCGATGTTCACCATCAGCGGTGGCCGGAAATTCATTCCCGGCCGGGGATCTTTCAGGAGAACCGCGATCTGCGGCACCCCGGCCAAGGTAACGATCAGGTCATCATAGCCGTCATTGTCCAGATCGCCCCGGGCCACCCGATCCGGCACATGGGCCAGGTCTACCTGATCGGGTGGGCGGTCAGGCGCGAAACTCTCCTGCCGACGATCGATCCAGGCCCTGAGTCGAAACCGGTAATCCTGGCCGCTGCGCAGATACAGGTCGGCCACCGCCAAGAAGTAGACACCGGATTCGGGTACGATGAATTGCACGTAAGAGTCCACGCCGCGGTAATTGTTGTTGAAGGCCAGGGTCCGCGGAAAACCGCTGAAGACATGCACCACCGGATCCAGCCGCAGATTCCCTTCCGCATCGGGCAGGCTTTCCACCGTTACATTCAGGATCTCGCCGGCCGAGGCGGCAAACCGATAGTAATTGTAAGGAATCAACCCCGCCAGTTGATCTTCGAGCTCGGCTGGAACATTGACGGTGATTTCCGTGGCCTCGTCCACGTATATCCGTGAATCGGCCTGTGCCCCGCCGTATTCCGGCGGAACCTTCAGCGTAAGCAGCGTGCCACCCCGGTTCAAACCCTGCAGATGGGCTACGAGATGGTTGCCGTCCCGGATTATCGTCGTATCGATGAATTGGGCAATGCCAACGGGATCGAACGCATGATTGATGGTCAGGTCTTCGCTGACACGATCATTGGTGTTGATACCGAAACCCCGCACCTCCCCCCGCGGGAGGAGAAAATGGTTTTGCCAGGCCTGGAGCTGGAGAACGGGCTGCGTCCCACTGACCTCCTGTAGAAGGATGGTCTGGGAAAACTCCGACGTATTCCCCTCCGCCGTGGCCAACAGCGTGACCGCATGGCCGGGATCCATGATGAACGGAACGGTGAACTCACCGTCGTCCGCCGCCACCGTTTCTCCCAGAAACAGCATGCCCTCCCCGTATCCGGAAGGATCCGGATCCGCCTCATACACCTCGACCAACGCCTGAGGCATGGTCACGCCGTGCAAGGTAAAACGGTGCACATTGAAAAGACGCTCATGCGTGTAATCGTAGAGAATGGGCGCCGGCATGAGTTGATTGGGACCGGCACGAAATTCCATGTTGCTGTAACGGTTGGGACCATCACCGTAGCCCCCGATCAGGCTTAGATCCACGCCGAGAGCGCCGTTGCCGAAAATGGAATTATGGCTGATGACATTGCCGACGGCTTCTTTCCCCTCGACGAGCACCCCGCTGAAGCGGTTGCCGATGATGATATTCCTCTCGCTCAAGGTGCTACCGCCCACCATGGTATGCTTCCCGCGAATCCGGATACCCGTGCCGTTGGGCGTGGTCTGGGCCGGATTCAACAGTTCGGTGGAGCCCAGCACATTGCGCTGGAACCGGTTGAACTCGCAGGTAGGGGATGCGACAAAGATCCCGGTATCCTTGCAATTGACAAAGGCATTCCCTCCCAGGGTCACGGCTTCGCCGATGGTGTTGTCGGAAGCCCCGTTGGCAAGATACACGCCGTGCCGCAGTTGGATTTTGTCCTCACCGAAACCCGACAGGACCGACAGGCCGAACAGGCAGCCGGCCACGGCGTTGTGGTGGGCGTCCGGACCATTCAGCAGCACGCCGATACTGTTCCGCCCGCCGAACACCAGGTGCTTGAGGGTGTTGCCTGACGATTGAATGGTCAGAATGGGCTCGCCGGGAGTGTCGGCCGAATACACGGGATGGATCAGGAAGATCCGGATGAGCAGCCGTTTCTCCAGATCCGTGAAGGTGTCGTTGGTCAAACCGACGATGAGCGTCTCGGGTATCTTGAGGGCCGGCAGCGGCCGGGATAGCAGCAGGACACCCGAATTGGCCAATTCCTCGGCAAAGATGATCTGGACGGGTTCACCCATTCCGTTGCGGGTCTGGATGGCCTCGCGCAGGCTCATGACGTTGTCGCCGGGATCGATATCCGAATCAGGCGGATCGAGCAAGGTGTTCACGGTAATGGTGGTTTGTCCCTGGACCAGGGCCGGACAAAGAACCAATATCCCCAACATACATAACCATTTAACAAAAGATGTTCGGAAAAAGAAGCTCATTGTTGCACCTCGGGGAAACCCATTCAATCCGTCCTGCTCATCACACAACACCGGTGAATGGCCGCCTTCATCCGGGTAGTTTTTCCGGCCGCAATCCTGAGACCGGTCCGTCACGCGCCGGCGGGAATTCGCCCTCGCCACACGGATGGCGTTCGGTTTGTTGAACCCGGTAACCAGTCAAAAGTTTCACTCGTCCGCCGGCTGGTCGGCTCCGCGCCATTCATCGAACTTTTTCAGCGCCTTGCCGGCAATCCAGCGGCGCGGCGGCTCAAAAGAGGGGGAAATTTGCGCGATGTCCCGGCGGGCCTTCTCCAGGAAATCGGAGTTTTTATCGCCTTCCAGATACTGCAGATAAATCTGCGACATGGCGCGGAAAAACAGGGCCAGATCGCGGCGGGTGCCCTTTTCCAGGTAGGTGTCGAAATAAAAAGTGGCCTTGTGATAATCCCCTTCTCTGAAAAAGAGCCGCAGTCCTTCCTTGAGATACTCCTCCACAGCGAGCCGCCCACTTTCGGCCCTTCCCTGGCGCAGGCTCTGCTGCAACCCGGCGATGGTACCGGCCCCGGGATAATCCTGGGCCAGTGCGTTGAGCGCCGTCTCCGCGGTCTCGAAATCTTGGGCAGTGATCATTTGTTCAATTTCACCGGTTCGCTGGGCCAGGCGGTTCTCGGCCTGCCGGATATCATCCAGGTGTTGGACCGCGTCAGCGCCGAAGCGCGGATCTTCCCGCAGATGATACAGCAGCGGCTTGGCCTGCTGGTACCTCTTGGCATTCAGCAGGCTCTGGGCCTGGCGCCACTCCTGCGCGGCGGCAATCCGCTCACGGAGAGCCGACACGGCCGGGACCGTCGCGCCGCCATCCTCCAGCAGGCGGCACAAGCCGTCCGCCGCCTCCAGCTCACCACTTTCCAGACGCGTCTGGGCCTCTTCGAGCATACGTCCCAACAGCCGCTGACGCAAAACACCCACTTCGGGCTGCGTGCCCTGCCGCTCGGCGATACCCCGCAGTAAGGCCAGCGCTTGTCCGTATTTTTTCTGCGACAACAGATCCTGGATCTCCTGCAGCCGTTCCCTGAAGACCCGGCGTTCTGTCTTCTGCTCGATGCTGGCCGCACTTACCCGTTGCCGCATTTCCTGGGCCGCGCCGTGCAATCGCTTGATTTTCTGCAACTCCGCCAGGGCCTCATCGTATTTCTCCGCTCCAAACAACCGCTGGGCTTCGGACAACGCCTGCTCATCATCGGCCAGCTCCTTCAGCCGGCGTTCGGCCTCCGCGGCGGTGGTTGAATCCTGCCGGGCCAGCGCGTCGGACTGAACCTGGCGCCAGAGATGGCGGGCACCGTTCAGATCGCCCGAGCGCAGACGCTCCTCGCCCTCGGCCAATTTGTGCTGCATTTCCGGGTCCAGCGGCGCCGGAACGGTCGGCCGGGCCTGGGCCTGGCGGTCACGCGCCGAACCCACGGCGGACTTGAGATCCGCCAGTTTGTGCCGGAAATCTTCATCCCCAAGGATCTCCTTCCAACTTTCCGACAGACCGATATACTCTTCGGCAGCCTCATACTTGCCCTGGTTGTAATAGGCCTCGGCCAGCCAGTAATAGGGGAAATAATCGATGCGGATGTTGCTGTGTATTTTCTTGTTGCGCTTGGGCTCAGGCTCTTTGCGGATGGCGATGCGCAGATTCTCCACCACATCGCCCCAGCGGCCTTCAGCCTTGGCCTTCATGGCGTCGTCCCAGTACTTGTACCATTCCTGTTCCGCCGCCGGCAGGACAGCCGAGACCAGACAGACCGACCACAGGATGAGCGCCGCCCGCTTCATCGGCTGTCCTCCTGTGACAGAATGCTCTCAATGACGGTCTCGACGTCAAATTCGGGCAGTGTTTTCCGGATGGCAACCGTCTGTCCGGCGTCAATGGCAAATTCCTCAACGATAGGGTTGTCCTGGAGATTCTGCCGCTGATAGCGGAGACGGTACCGGCCCGTCGGAAGTGCCAGCCGCAGCGGCGTCTCTTGCTCCGGCAACAGGATGGCTTCCCGGGTGCCTGTATCGATCAAGTCCAGGATTTGCACGGCCGGCCGGATGTCCAGCAACAGGACGCCATTGGGCACTGGGACCGGCTCGGATCGGGTCTGTCGCACCACCACCACCACAACGACGGCCAGCACCAGTGTTACGAAAATCAGTAACGGTACCAGCCACTTGCGTCGCCGGGCCGCCAGAATCTGGCGGGTGCTTTTTTTCAGCCGAGAATCGACCCCCACCTGCTCCACCGCGGCGCCGGCCACCTGCAGGGCCGCGTCGTACTCCTTGCGCAGGTAGAGGGCCTCCATCTCCTGGAGGGCCCGCCCGACAACCTCTTCCTTCTCCGCGGCGGCGATCTCGTCCAGCATCTCCGCCGCCGGGGGGTAGTCGGCCATCACGTCCATGGCCAGCCGGCAGTATCTCCGGGCCTCGTCCCGCTGCCCCTCGGCCAACATAACCCGCGCCTGGTCAGTCCATTGTTCGGCCTTGGCCTGGCGCTCCCGCCGGTCGATGAGCTCCTGGATATCGTTCAGCTTGACCGACAGATCCCGGGCCGCAGGATTGAGCTTCAAGGCCTCGCTGTACAGTTTTTTGGCCTCATCGAGCTTCTCCTGCTGCAGGGCGGTATGCCCCAGCTGCATGTACTTTTCGATGGTCTGGTTGAGTCGTTTCTCTGCCTCTTTTTGGTGAGTTTTCCGGACCCACTCCAGCGCCATGGTATTTTCCGGCTCGACGGACAGCGCTTCGTTGAAGCACTCCAGGGCGAGATCATAATGATCATCATCAAAAAAGGTGATCCCCTCCGTCAGCAACTCCTCGATGCGCGCCTTGCGCTTCTTTTCGGCGATGTCCTCTTGCAACGCCTCGATGATTTCGGGCGATTCCCCCTGGGCGCGCAGCTTGTCCAGCACCCGCAACGCCTGGTCAAATTTGCCTTCTTTGAGATAGCGGTTCACCAGATCGATCTTGATGCTCTGTTCTTCCGACCGGGTGCGCGGCACGGCGATGGTGGGTTCCATGGACATGTCCTGCTCGAACTCATCCTTGAGCTTGCGCAGGCGCCGGGCCAGGCTGGCCAGATCGGCGAACCGGTTTTCAGGTGATTTATCCAGGGCTTTCAGCACTATTTTTTCCAGCGATGACGGGCAGGCCGGGTAAACATCCCGCAGGGGACGGGGATTCTCGTGAAGAATCTTATACATGATGTTGGTATAGGTTTCGCCGTCGAACGGACGCCGCCCGGTCAGCAGCTCGTACATGATCACGCCCAGGGAAAACTGGTCCGAGCTGCCGGCCAACGTCTCGCACTTGACCTGTTCCGGCGACATGTAGCTGGGTGTGCCCAGCAGCATGCCCGTCTTGGTCATAAGGGAGGACTGGCTGATGTGAGCGATGCCGAAATCGACAATCTTGACCTTGCCGTTGGTGAGCAGAAAGATATTGGCTGGCTTGATGTCCCGGTGGATGATCCCGTGGCTGTGGGCGAAATGAAGACCTTCGCACACCTGGATGATCAGATCGATGATCTTTTGCAGGGTGAAGATATGCCTATGCTGTATCAGCCGGAACAGGTCGTCTCCCTCCAGAAACTCCATGGCGATGAAAGGAACACCCTGATCTTCGTTCAGTTCATAAATAACGACGATGTTCTCATGATGCAGCCGTCCCGGAGCCTGGGCTTCCTTGAAGAACCGTTTCTTGAACTCCGCATCGGACTGGCTGGAGTAGGACATGGTCTTGAGGGCCACATAGCGGCCCATGAGCGGGTCAAAGGCCTTGTAGACATGGCCCATGGCCCCTTTGCCGATCTCCTCGATGATTTCGTATTTGCCCAGCTTTTTCAGCATATTCGATGAACAGTCCGCTTATTTCTGTTTCATGACATACGGATCCAGGATGATGTCCTCCAGTTTGCGCTTGGGCACATGATGCATACCGTCCTCGCTGCGCCAGTAGCGGATACTCCCATCCGGTCCCATCGTCTCCAGCCGGACCGCCTCGCTGGGTTTGCCGAGGGCCACCACCAGCAGAATTTCAAAGGAATCCGGCAGGGACAGATCCCGCTGCAGACCCACGCGGTTGACGGAACCCATGATACAACCACCCAGTCCTTTTTCCGCGGCGCCCAGCATGATGCTCTGGGCGGCGATCCCCTGATCCACCCGGAAAGATCTCGCCAGTTGCCGGTCGCCCAGAATGACGATGTAGGCCGTTGGTCGCTCGCCTTCTGCGGGACCCGGCCAATCCTTGAGATATCCGGCCCAGGACAGGTGGCGGAAGATGACATCATTGGCATGCGGATCACAGGCCAGATAATACTTGAGGGGCTGTATATTGGCCGAACTCGGCGACAGGCGCGCCAGGTCGACCAATTCCCGCAGCGTATCGGCCGTAATCTTCTGCGCCTCGTCGAACCTGCGGTAGCTCCGGTTTTGCCGGATAAGATCATGTAACATGGAAACCTCCCGCCGGATTGCAGAATTTCAGATGCCGCCGCGGTTGCCGTCACCAGCCGGATGGCCGCTCTTTATCGTTCTGCCCTTTTTATATCACAGAAATCGGAATTATTTCCAGCTTCGTTCTGCACGGGTTCCATTTCCGCCCGGCTGATCATCCGCATGAATGACAACCGGCGGCGGGGGGGGGTGAATCTTTTATCGGGGCTTTGCACTTCATTTGTCGGCGGATCGGGCCCGGACGCCTGCCGCCTGGTGTTCGAGACCAGGTGGTTTGGTCCTGGATCGTAAAAACACCCAGGCGGCCTTGCCGCCGATGGTGATGAGGATGATGGACAGATAATTCGCCCAGAGATGATGGGCTTCGTGAAGAAAGAACGTCCAATCGAAATGGGCCGGGTAGTCCGACAGGATCGCCGGAAATACGAACGCAGGCAGGACAAACATCCAGCAGAGGGCATCGAGTGCGATGGACAGAATGATCCAATACAATGTCAGGCACCGCCACTCCATATCGAAGAACCTGACGCCGTCATGACCGGTGGTGCGATAGTACAAGTATGCAAAGACCATATAGACGATTGGAAACACCGATACCGTGGCAATGATCATCATGTCCGCCGAGATATACATGTAGATCAGTGTTCCGCCGATATTGCCGGTCAAATATGGAATCATGTTGTAGATGGTGGCCCATTTCCAGTTCATCACAAGGTGTTCCCTTGCCGTTTCGTTGCAAAGCCAGAACTGCCGGGACAAGTCCCGTTGCTTCTGTTATGGTTTGCGATGCGCGGATTCTATAGACAGAAAAAACGCTTGTCATCATTAAACACATTCTTCACCTGCCGGGAAGGAAGTCGGGTCATCACCCGGAAATTGGCCGAATCCTTGCGTTCAGTGATAAAATAGCCCTCACAATGGATGCGAAACAACCCGTTGCCGGGCAACATACAATCGCCTCGCTGATTGTGCTGGCAGTATTCCTGCTTCTAACCGGCGGGCTGCCCCTGCTGGGCGTCCTCGCCGGCGGATTGCCACTGCGCCGCTATCTGGAATTCCCGCCGCAGACGCGCTATGTGGACCATGCCGCTTTCTCCTGGTGGCTGTTTGTTTTTCTGGCGCTGCTGATCCTGGGGACCGTGGCGCCGTTCGTGATACACGTTCTCCGCCAGGCCCGGACCGCGACAGCGCCACCATCCCCGGCACGGGCCTTCCCCTGGTGGGGCTGTGCCGGCCTGGGTTGCGGGGCACTGTTCTGGCTGTTGTCCTGGACCCGTTTCCCCTGGTTCCAGAACTTCCAGGCCTTCACGTTCACGCCCCTCTGGCTGTCGTACATCATCGTCATCAATGCCTTGAGCTGGCGACGCACCGGCCGTTGCCTCATGTGCCGGCGGCCCTGTTTCTTTTTACTGCTCTTCCCGACGAGTGCCGTTTTCTGGTGGTTATTCGAGTATCTTAACCGCTTCGTTCAGAACTGGTACTATGTGGGGGGCGGGCCTTACGATGCGTGGGAATATTTCTGGCGGGCGACGCTCCCTTTTTCGACCGTCCTGCCGGCAGTCCTGAGTACCACTGGCTGGCTGGAGTCCTTCCCACGCCTGACCGCCGGCCTGGAGGATTTCATCCGTCTGCCGGCTGTTCGTTCATACCCTTGGGCTGCCCTCCTGCTGCTGGGCTTCGGTGCCGGACTGGTCGGCATCGGCCGCTGGCCCAATGTGCTGTTTCCCCTGCTGTGGACCGCTCCGCTGGCCATCCTCGCGGCGTTGCTGACCTTGGCGGGCCGGCCGACCCTGTTCGACGGCGTGCGACAGGGCGACTGGCGGCGGGTGGTCCGCCTGGCCCTGGCCGCCCTCATCTGCGGCTTCTTCTGGGAGATGTGGAACTCCCACAGCCTGGCCAAGTGGGTATACGAGATCCCCTATGTGGGGCGCTTTCACCTCTTCGAGATGCCCGTGCTGGGGTATTCCGGCTATCTCCTCTTCGGCCTGGAATGTGGCCTCATCGCCGATCTTTTCGGAGGCGATGCTCCGGCGCGGCCGGACGTCCATTGAGATTGGCCAGCGGGAAGAAAGTATTGTCCGGCGCGGCAAATTATGTCATGCTGGTGGCGCTTCTTGGGAGATTATATTCGTTTGGCCGGAAAGGGCCGGATTTTCGATTCCATCCGAAAGTGTGCCGATGACACCCTATACCGATGAAGAGCTCATGGCCGAACTTGTCCGGGGCGAAACCGGCGCCTTGGACGAATTGTACCGTCGTTATGCCCGTCCGCTGTATGTCTTTTGCGACCGGTTGATCCAGTTACGGGGAACGCGCCAGGCCGAAGACCTGGTTCAGGATATTTTTCTGCGGGTGATCCGTGGTGCCGCCGGTTTCGACTCTCGCAGGGCATCTTTCCGGACATGGCTTTTTCGGATCGCCCGCCATGGCTGCATCGATGTGCTGCGACAGCGGGGTAAAGTGAAAATCGTTCCGCTGGAAGAGGAAAAGGCTCGGTCGGATGATCCGTACCTCCGGCCGCAAGCGGTTGAAAATCCGGCCGGATCAAATATACAAGCGGAAACGGATGCAACCCAGATGCTGGTTCATACCGAATGGCGGCAAGCCATCCGGGATTGTATCGCGGCCTTGCCGAACTACGAAGAACGGGAAGCCGTCATCCTTTACTATCTGGGCGGCAAGGTACTTGTGGAAATCGGGCGAATTCTGGGCAAATCCACCAGTACGGCCAAAAACCGGGTTTGGGCGGCCCGCGCGAAATTGAAGGCATGCCTCGCCGGCAAGGGTGTGAGCCCTTAGGCTCGATCAGGCTTGCAAAATTGACCTGTCCCGCAGTACATATAGTAAGAAGGGAGCGCCGCCAGTAGCATGAAGGATGAAAATCTGGACCGGATCATGGACAGATGGGTGGAAGAAGAGTTGCGCCGGGCGCCGGAGATCCGCCCGGCCGAGGCCGTCTACCGTCAACTGGACACGATCCGGATCATTGGACAGCCATCCCGCTCCAGACTTTATATCGTCGCCAGTACCGCCGCAGCGATGATCGCCGTCGTCGTGGTGTATATCATCTTTCTGATGCCGCCGCCGGCGCCAGCGCCACCCATTCCGACACCCATCGGGTTGCGCAAGGGTTTTTTACCGGGCCGCGGCGGTAGCGAAAAGGGGCCGGAAATTTCACCGCGCGGTGACCTATCGGCCAAACCCAAGAAAGGGGGGCGAGCTTTCAGCCAATTGCTGATCCAGTATCAGCGACCGGAAGCACGCCGCATCCGGGAATTCGACCTCCGGCAGAGGCCACCCCAACCATTTTCCCTTACGGCGGCCGACAACTACCGTCTGGTGCTTGGTGTGAGCGCTTATCGCCACGTATATGTCGTTCAGCTCAGTCCGGACCTGGCCCCGGTGATGCTTTTCCCCAACCGGCAGCATTCCCCGGCACCCAATCCGGTGCCGGCCGGGCGAACACTTCAGCTGCCCGGCGATCCTTACTGGTTCCATCTGGGCAACACCGCCGGCGAGGAACGTTTGCTGATCCTGGCGGCCGAGATGCCTTTCCGCAAACTGGAAGAATTGTGGAACAGCTATTTGACCGCCGGCGATGCGGATGAGCAGCAGACCTTTCGACGCCAGCTGGTGGATTTGCTTCAGGCACCGCCTGCCGCCGCGGAGATTCCCCTCGAAGTGACGGTGTTCTTTTTTCAACATCATCCGCCCGAGGATCATCGCTGAGGAGCGGGTCCATCGTCCTACCGTCCACACGTTTGCGCCGGGTGTTCGGACAGACTTGTCGGTTGCTTGCAAACGGACTGCCAACAGGTGAGAATACCATTGGCGACGGCGGACCTCGAAATCGATGGAAGAGGAGGTATTATGACTCAAGATCAGGCCCTGGACCTGCTGCACGAATGGACCCTCAAGGACGGGCTGCGCAAGCATGCGTACGGCGTGGCGGCCGCCATGCGCGCCTATGCCCGCAAATTCGGCGAGGACGAGGAAAAATGGGCCGTGGTGGGCCTGCTGCACGATTTTGACTATGAACGCTATCCCGACGCCGAGAACCATCCGTATCGTGGTGCCGAAGTATTGCGGGGAAAGGGACTTGACGAGGAAATGGTTCGGGCCGTTCTGTCCCACGCCAGTTACACCGGCGTACCCCGGGATACCCTCATGGCCAAGACCCTGTTCGCCGTGGACGAATTGGTGGGTTTCGTCACCGCTGTGGCGCTGGTCCGGCCCGAGCGGAAGGTGGCGGCGGTGACGCCCAAATCCGTTCGAAAAAAAATGAAAGACCACGCTTTCGCCCGGTCTGTCAATCGGGAAGAGATCGTGACGGGGGCTGAAGAACTGGGTGTCGAACTGAATGAACACATCGCCTTCGTCGTGGAGGCCATGGCCGGGATTGCCAACGAGTTGGGGCTTTGAGCCGGGGCTACTCGTCCCGCATCGTGCCTCACCCGGCTGTGGGAGGAAGCCGTTCGCCAGGAAGATCCCCGGCTTAGACGATTTTGTTGTTCGGGACTTTCTTCCAGTCGGCGAGGAACAACTCCAGACCTCGCTCGGTCAGGGGATGCTTGATGATCTGCATCAACACCTTAAAAGGTACCGTAGCCACATCGGCACCCATCAAGGCCGCTTCCAGGATATGGAGCGGATTGCGAACCGAAGCCACCAGCACTTCCGTCTCGAAATCGTAATTGCTGAAAATTTCCACGATCTGACCCACCAGCTCCATGCCCACGTGGCTGATGTCATCCAAGCGGCCGACGAACGGACTGACAAAGGTAGCCCCGGCTTTGGCCGCCAGCAGCGCCTGCAGCGGTGAAAACACCAAGGTGACGTTGGTATGGATTCCTTCGGCCGACAGGCGCCGGACCGCCTTGAGTCCGTCGGCGATGATCGGCACTTTGACGGTGATGTTGTCGGCGATTTTGGCCAGTTCGCGACCTTCGCGGACCATGCCGTCGGCTTCCACACTTACGACCTCGGCGCTGACCGGTCCGTCGACGATGCGGCAGATCTCCTGCAGAGTCTCCCGAAAATCCCCTTTTTCCTTGGCGATAAGGGAGGGATTGGTCGTCACGCCATCGATGAGTCCCAAGGCCTGGGCCTCGCGGATTTCGCTCAGATTGGCCGTATCGATAAAAAACTTCATGGATCACCTCTTTTGCAGTTTATTTATGGGGAAACACAACTTCCGCCGAACGTGGACTTTCGTTGCCGCTGGTGTCGACGGCCGTCACGACATAGACATACTCGCCGGCGGGATCCGCCGTCTCGTCGGTGAAGGAAGGGAACTCCAGCAGCTGGCGGGTCAGTCGCCGGAAGGATTCCTCCCTGGATCCCCGCCGGTAGACACGGTATCCGGCCAGGTCCTTGTCGGGTACCGGATCCCAGAGCAGCTTGATCCGGTTTTCATCGAGGACGATGGTCACTGATTGGGGCGGCTCCGGTCCGAAAACATCCCGGGTGTTCACTTGCTGCCACTCCGATTTGCCGCCGAATACCTCATCATCTCCCACGTTCCGGAACGAGCTGAGGGCATAGGCGAATTCCTGGCCCACGGCGAAATGTTCATCCGTGAACCGGCGGTCAGCCGGTGCGACCCGGCCGATTTCCGTCACCGGACCATCGGGCAGCTGCCGGCGATGGATCACCACGCCATCGCTGACCGGTGGGCGGCTCCCATTGAAATTGACGGACGCCGATTCCCAGGTCAGCACCACACCCTGCTTTTCCACCTGGGCGGTCACACGGCGGGGCGGGGCGGCTGCCACCGCCACAGGCACGGCCGGCAGCCGGGCGGGCTCACTCCATTTGTTCCGCTCATTCTGGAAGCGGATGGTCATCGTCAGGCGGGCCTCATCCGGCCAGCGGTCGAGGCCGAGCCGACGGTCCAGATCCGTCACCACCACCCGGAAGGTTCGCCCCGTTAACCGGCCATTGAGTTCTTTCTCCGCCAGCTGGAGGAGCGGCACTGGTCCCGTTGGTTCGGTGTCACCGGTCAAGGATTCCAGGAAACCAGTGATCTCCAGTTGCCGGTAGGCCTCGATGGACGAACCGTCACGGTTAGCCGCCGGCAATGTTCCCGTCACCACGATGGTATCGCCTTCCTGAACGGCCGTCATTTTAAGGGGCGGCCCGGGCAGCCGTTTCAGCGGGGGTAGGGGCGGCTCCATTCGCGCACAGCCGGCGACGGCCAACAGCAACAGGATGATGGAAATCCGTGTGATCATGATCAGAGGATATACTTGCTCAAATCTTCGTCTTCAACGATGTCTTTCAGCTGTTTTTCTACATAGTCGCTGGAAATGGTGATTTGCTTGTCGGCCAGCTCCTCTCCTTCAAACAGGATCTGATCCAGGACGCTCTCCATGATGGTGTACAACCGGCGGGCGCCGATGTTCAGGGCGGAATCGTTCACCCGGGCAGCAAAATGGGCGATGGAACGGATGGCCGAATCATGGAAATGCAGGGTTACGCCCTCGGTCTCCATCAGAGCGGTGTACTGCTTGATCAGGGCGTTCTCCGGCTCGGTGAGAATGCGGACGAAGTCCTCCTCGGAGAGGCTGTCCATCTCCACGCGCAGTGGAAAGCGCCCCTGCAGCTCGGGGATGAGATCCGACGGCGAGCTGACATGGAAGGCTCCGGCGGCGATGAACAGGATGTGATCGGTCCGGACCATGCCGTGCTTGGTGTTGACGGTGGTGCCTTCCACGATGGGGAGGATGTCGCGCTGAACACCTTCGCGGCTGACGTCCGGCCCGTGGGTCGTGCCCTCACTTTTGGCGATCTTGTCGATCTCGTCCAAAAAGATGATGCCCGAATGCTCCACCCGCTTGATGGCGTCGCGCGACAGGCGGTCGGTATCGATCAGACGCTGCTCCTCCTCCCGGATGAGGTGCTCCATCCCCTCATCCACCCGCATCTGGCGACGCTTTTTCTGACTGCCGAACAGGCCACCCAGCATGTCCTTCATGTTGACGCCCAGTTCCTCTACCCCGGCCGAGCTGAAAATTTCGAAACTGGGGAAACGGTTCTGCTGGACCTCGATCTCCACCGCCCGGTGATCCAGCTCGCCGGTACGCAGCTTTTCCCGCATTTTTTCTCGGGTTTTCTGGAAATTCTCGTAGGCCGACCACTCGCCCGGCGCCTGGGACTCGGGCTGGACGGGCTTGGGGTAGGGCGGCAGCAGCAGGTCCAGCATGCGGTTCTCGGCGTTGATGACGGCTTTCTCGCGCACTTCCTGGAACATTTCCTCCCGGACCATGTCCACGCCGATTTCCACCAGGTCGCGGATCATGGACTCCACGTCGCGGCCCACGTACCCTACCTCAGTGAATTTACTGGCTTCCACCTTCAGAAAAGGGCTGCGCGACAGACGCGCCAAGCGGCGGGCGATCTCCGTTTTGCCCACACCGGTGGGACCGATGAGGATGATGTTCTTGGGCGCCACTTCTTCGGCCATGGCTTCGCTCAGTTTCTGGCGGCGGACCCGGTTACGCAGCGCGATGGCTACCGCCCGTTTGGCCTTGTGCTGGCCGACGACGTACTTGTCCAGTTCGGCCACGATCTGACGTGGATTCAACTCGTCCAGGTTGATGGGCTTCTCCTGCAGGGCAGGCTGGTACTGGCGGTAAATATTCATGTCAGGACGCTCCGGCGGCAAGGATTTCCACAACGAGACTCTCGTTGGTGTAGATGCAGATTTCGGCGGCGATCTTCATGGCCTCGCGGGCGATCTCCTCGGCCGACAGGGTGGTGTGACGCAGCAGGGCCGTGGCCGCCGCCTTGGCGAAATCGCCGCCCGAGCCGATGCCGATGAGCCCGTCCTCCGGCTCGATGATGTCGCCGGTCCCCGACAAGAGGAAAGCGCGCTTTTCGTCGGCCACCAGCATCAGGGCCTCCAGGTGCCGCAGCGAGCGGTCGGTGCGCCATTCCTGGGCCAGCTCCACGGCGGCCCGTTCCAGATTGCCCGAGAACTCCTTGAGTTTCTTCTCGAAACGGGCGAAAAGAGCGAAGGCGTCGGCCGTGGAGCCGGCGAAACCGGCGATGACCTTGCCGTCGAAGAGCCGCCGCACTTTGCGGGCGGTATGTTTGACCACGGTTTTACCCATGGTCACCTGGCCGTCGCCGGCCAGGACGGACACGCCGTCCTTGCGCACAAAGAGAATGGTGGTGCCTGTCATCATGGGTGATATGCCTCGATGGGGACGACCGGAGGACGCACCGGCGTCAGATTTTCATCAGTTCCGTCTCTTTTTTCTTGGTGAGTTCGTCGATTTTCTTCACGTACTCGTCGGTCAGGGACTGCACCCGGTCCTGCCCTTTGTGGGACTGGTCCTCGGAGATTTCCTTGTCCTTTTCCAGCTTCTGGATCTGGTCGCGGGCGGTCTGGCGGTTCTGGCGAACGGCGATCCGGTGCTGCTCGGACATCTGGTGGACGTTCTTGACCAGCTGCTTGCGCCGCTCCTCGGTCAACGGCGGCACCGGGAGTCGGATGACCTTGCCGTCGTTGGAGGGGGTGATGCCGAGATCCGACTGCTGGATGGCCTTTTCGATGGCGCCGATGCTGGAGACATCCCACGGCTGGATCACGATGAGGGTCGGGTCGGGCGTGGAAATGGTGGCCAGCTGGTTGAGGGGCGTCATGGTGCCGTAGTAGTCCACACGGACCGGATCCACCAGGTGGACCGAGGCCCGGCCGGTGCGTACCGATTTGAGCTCCTGCTCGAAGTCGAGGAGCGTCATCTCCATTTTCTCTTCCGTTTGTTTTAATACTTCCTCTAGCATAACCTGGTCCTCTCCACGTAATGTTCATAAACGACCATACGAAAAGCTTATTATACGGGAGCTCCGGCCGGTTGGTCAAGGAGCAGATCACCTTCGGAAGAAATCCTCATTGCTGTCGGTGGACGATGGGGGCGGGCCGGGAGGGAGGCGAACAGTCCGGCGGCCTGTCATTCTGCGCCCTTGCGGCGGATGATGTCGGCTGCGAGCGTGATCAAGAAGGCTGATCGGGTAATCCGATGCTCTCCATTACCAGTAGCCGGAGGATTTTCTCCTTTTCTTTTGCCATGTTGCCGGTATAATGAAGTCGATCCACGAGCGTAACCGAATCGTATGGTTAGAAAACCATTGCCCAAATACATCCCGCCCTGGAGCCTGGCGGTCCTGTTCTGCCTGGCGCTGACCGCCGCCTGGATCGGCTCCCTCCTCACGCATTCCGGCGGGATCTCGGCTTCCACCACCACCATCCACGCTTCATCCTGGACCAGCATTCTGCCGCCGCTGCTGGCTATCGCCTTCGCCCTGATCTCCCGCCAGGTGATGCTGGCGCTTTTTCTCGGCGTCTGGCTGGGGGCCTTCCTGGTGGGACCGCCCGGCTGGGGACGCCTGATGTTCAGCTTCTTTCGGGCCCTGTCCGAGTACGTTGTGCCGGCCGTGGCCGAACGGGATCATGCCAGTATCATCATCTTCAGCCTCCTCATCGGCGGCATGATCGGCGTGATTACCGAAAACGGCGGCATGAACGGGGTGGTGGAGCGCATCAGCCGCTACATTAAAACACGGCGGGGCGGACAGCTGGCCACCTCCTGTTTCGGACTGCTGATTTTTTTCGATGATTACTCCAACACCATGATCGTGGGCAATGCCATGCGTGCCCTCACGGACAAGCTGCGCATCAGTCGTGCCAAGCTGGCTTACCTGGTGGACTCCACCGCCGCGCCGGTGGCCACAGTGGCCCTGGTGAGCACCTGGATCGGTGCCATGGTAGCCTATATCGCCGAAGCCGAAACCTTCATGGAAAACTATGCCGAATCGGCCTACCTGGTGTTCGTCAATTCCCTGCCGTACAATTTCTACGCTTTTTTCACCCTGTTTTTCGTACTGGCCATCGCCGCCTCCGACAAAGATTTCGGCCCCATGCTCACCGCCCGGCGCCGGCTACTGGCCAACCCCGAGCCCCTCGGCCCTGACAAGTACGACTTCTACAAGATCAGCGATCCCACCCAACCCTTTCTCGTCCGAACCGCCCACTGGAGTAACGCGGCCGTACCCATCTCCATCCTCATCGCCGCCACCCTCGTCGGATTATGGGTAACGGGTGATGGGGAGTCGGTCCAGGACATCATCGGCTCGGCGGATTCCTACGCCGCCCTGTTGTGGGCCTCCCTCATCGCCATCTTCGTCGCCGGCCTGCTCACCCACTTCAACCGGTTACTGACCGCTGAGCAGACCATGCGTGGCATCCGCTCCGGGATGCACCTCATGTTCGACGGCCTGCTGATCCTGGTGCTGGCCTGGTCCATCAGTACCGTCACCAAAGAACTCGGCACCGCCAATTACCTGGTACAGGTGTTGCATGACATTCTGAATCCCTATTGGACACCCATGGTGATCTTCATCCTGGCAGCGCTCATCAGCTTCGCCACCGGCTCCAGCTGGGGCACCATGGGTATCCTCATGCCCCTGGTCGTACCGCTGGTCTGGAATACCGGCCTGGCCAACCATCTGCCGCCGGAAGCAACCCACAGTCTCATTTTCGGCAGCGTCAGTTCCGTCCTGGCCGGCTCGGTGTGGGGCGATCACTGTTCACCCATTTCCGACACCACCATCCTCAGCTCTTCCGCCAGCCACTGCAATCACATCGAGCACGTCCGCACCCAGCTGCCATACGCCGTGGTGGTGGGCGTGGTCAGCATCATGGCCCTTATCGCCGCCTTCGTGTGGGAGATTCCCGTGTGGATCATCTACCCCATCGGGTTTCTGATCTTGTTCGGCGTTATTTACCGTTTCGGCCGCAGTCCGGAGACGGAAACCGTCGCGGAGACCCATGACATTTCACGACCGGCCGAATAGACGCCGTTCCGCCTCCCCTCCATCAACCATCCCAGAACAGTTTGCCTTTGACAAATGCCCGACCATGAGTTACTAACATAATTCCGCCCCCTGTGAGACGGAAGGGCCGCCCGCCCGGCCATGCGTCGTCAGTCTGTTCAGCCGCTGATGATTCCGCCCCGGCGGCGGTCCAGTAAAGAGCGGAGCCTGAATTCATGCACATCATCAACACCCTGACTCCCATCATCGTTCTGGTCGGATTGGGCGCCATCCTGCGGCTGGCCGGTTTTTACGAAAACGCCTTCTGCCGGGAGCTCAACCGGCTGGTATATTGGGTGGGGGTCCCCTGCCTGCTGTTCAGCAAAACCGCCCAAAGCACCGTCCCCTTGGACACCGCCATACGGCTTTTCCTATGTATGTCGCTGGTCATGGTCCTGGGGATCCTGCTGGGCTATGCCGGCGGGTGGACTCTGCGCCTGCCGGGCCCTTCCCTCGGCGCCTTCGTGCAGGGTGCCTTTCGCAGTAACCTCGTATACGTCGGCTTGCCGGTGATTCTATTCGCGCTGGCGACCCCGGGACACCCACCCGAGGCTGACATCGCCTCCCTGGCGGTACTGTCCGTCGCTCCGCTGATCCCGCTCTACAATGTGGTTGCCGTGATCATCCTGCTGCTCGGCCAGCCGCGGGACAGCACCTCCTGGAGCCGCTACCTGCGCCGCATGTTCATCAGTGTCGTTTCCAACCCCCTGCTCATCGCCTGCGTGGCCGGCCTGGCCTATCTGCTTACGGGCTGGACGCTTCCCCCCGTGGTGGAGCGCAGCTGTAGTCTCATCGGCCAGATGGCCCTTCCCCTGGCCCTGCTCAGTACCGGCGCTTCCCTTTCGTTCTCTTCCCTCCGGGGCAGTATGCCCGCCACGGTGGTCGCCGCGATTCTCAAGATAGGCGTCACCCCCATGCTGGGGTTCCTGCTAGCACCCTGGTTCGGTCTGACCGGCCGGGAACTGGTCATCGTTCTCATCTATTTAGCCTGCCCCACCGCCGTGGTTTCTTTCGTCATGGCCGAGCAACTGAAGGCGGATCATCTCCTCACCGGCAATATCATCCTGGTGACCACCATCCTGTCCATGCCCGGTCTGGCCCTGATCCTGCTCCTGGCCTCGGGCTGAGGCGCACCGCCCGGTCAGGCCGGCTCATTTCTGAGCCCAAATCTGAACAGTCACCTCCACGTCTGGCGGGGAAGATCCGTGTGACATGGCATAGACCGGCTTGCCGGCCGGATTCGGGCATGAACCATCCCCGGCCGGGGTAAATCTAAACAGGAAAGCGCCCTCCACCAGGATGCGATGGCTGGTCTCCGGATTAGCCATTTTTCTTTCTTTACGGGAGCATGTGTACGGCCACTGATGCAGCAGATATAAAAAATTTTAAATATAGTACAACTTTCATGGCCGGCTGGCGTAAGATGAGGGGAATTTTCAGAGAGGTGAAACAGATGCCCAACCAAGCAGAATCGGATCGTCGCCGTTTTATCCGCAACGCCGGCCTGGGCCTGGTGGGTGCCGGTGTCCTGAGTCATGGCGCCTGGTCCTCCGCCCAGGAAGCGGCGGAAGCCGAGGCTCCCGACGGAGCCAGGATCAAGGAGTTCCGCACCCTGGGCCGGACCGGGTTCAAGGTCTCCGACATCAGCACCGGCGGTCCCCTTGAAGCCGGCCTTCTCCGGGCCTTGCTGGATGTGGGCGTCAACTACATCGACACCGCCGAAAGCTACGGTCGCGGCGCCTCGGAAAAAGTGGTGGGCGAGGTGCTCAAGGACCGCGATCGCAAATCTCTCTTCATCTCCTCCAAGCTGGTGGTGAAGGAAACGGACACCCGGGATACCATCCTGGATCGCTCCCGCCAGTGTCTCGAGCGCCTGGGGACCGAATACCTCGACTGCATGATGATCCACAGTGCCCCCACCATCGCCATCGTCAAGCATGAGGGCTTCCATGAAGCCATGCGCCAGCTGAAGACCGACGGCAAGGTTCGTTACCTGGGCATCTCCAATCACGGTTCCCAGTGGGAGGAGCAGGCCGAGACCATGGAGCAGGTGATCTGTGGCGCCGCGGCGGACGGCCGGTTCGACGTTATGCTGCTGGTCTACAACTTCATCCAGCAGGAGCAGGGCCGAAACGCCCTGGCCGCCTGTCGCGAACACAACATCGGCACCACCCTGATGAAGACCAACCCGGTGGGCGGGTATATGGGTCTCAAGCAGATGATCGAGCAACGTGAAAAGGAAGGGCAGGAGATCCCCGACCAATACCGTCATATCCTGTCCAAACTGAAAGCGGTAGCCGATCAGGCCGATGATTTCATCCAGAAGAACGATCTGAATAATCCCGCCGAGATCCGGGATGCCGCCATCCGCTTTGTCCTGAGCAATCGGGACGTGCATACGGTCTGCGTTTCGTTCCGGAATTTTGATGACGTCGACACGTACGTCAAGCTCTCCGGTACGGCATTGTCGGCACCCGAAGCGAAAAAGCTCAGCGCCTACCGTCAGGGATGCGGCGCCATCTACTGCCGCCATGCCTGCGGCATCTGCGAAGCCAACTGTCCGCGGGGTGTGCCTGTGAATACCATCATGCGCTACAACCATTATTTTGAAGCCCAGGGCCGGGAAAAATACGCCATGGCCAAATATGCCGCCTTGCCCACCGCCAAGGGAAACGTCTGCCAGGATTGTGCCGGGCATTGTGAATCCGCCTGCCCGTATGGCGTGCCGGTCCAGGGATTGCTGGCGCTGGCCCATCATCGTTTGACACTTGTCTGACAGTGCCGAAACGTCATCCTCACCGCCCATCGGCTGAACCGGACGGCGGCCGTCGACGCGTCCGCCACCGGTTCATATGCTCACAAATTCGGCAAACCTGCGCGCCCTTTCCATCATCTATACCAGTGATGAAGGGCTATATCATTTGTCTGGTTTTTGTGTTCCTTGTGGGCTGGGTTGCCGACGCAGCGGCCGAGGAGAAATCTGCGGCCCGCCAGGAGGAAACCCTCTTTCCGGAGTGCCCGGTCCCGGAGATGAAGGAAAACGACGATTTTTTCAAGGTCAATCCCAGTCTCCGTGAACAATATTACGAATACCACCGCTCGCTGGCCAGACTGGACAAAGATATTTATGGCGTGAACGGCGGCGTTTTCAATACCAGCGTCAACTACATTGTCCTGGCCGCCAAATTCCGCCTGTTCGTGGAGGATTTTTTAAATAACAACCGGAAATTGCTGCATCATGCGCGTCGTTTGTACCGGGAGCTCCAGGAGCCGTCCCGGGACATGCGGCGGACTGCCTATCGCGACATGTTCAAGGAAGTCCAGAAATATGCCAGTCGCCTCGCCGGGAAAGTCGATTTCCTGATCCCCGGCTCCTTGGCCAAGGCCCGGGATGGCGCACTCGAAGACAATTTTAAGAAAGAAATCCGCTCCCAATCCACCGCCGCCCTGATCGGATTACTCTTTTTGCGGATGGAAACTCTGCAAGACGAAATCGGCCATTTTTTCTTTCCGGATCGTTTCACTGTCAGCTATGAAGAACTGAACGGCCAGAGCACCCCACTGCATCCGCTGAATGAAATCGCGTTTCTGGCCGAGGAACTGGCCAATCGCTTTCCCGAAAGAGGCCTGCCGGAGGACCTGGCCGCGCCCCCCTGGTTGTCGCAAAATTCCCACGACTAGCCGTCCGGCGTGTAACCGACGCCGTCATTTTCCTTTCCCGCAGACCCCGGATTTTCCCGCACCGCCGCCCGGTACATCGATGAGGGGTCAAAGTCATCGCAACACTGCCGCCGCCGTCCACGTAAGATCATGGAGTGCCGCAATGACCCCTCGGGGAAATCCTTCACGGAAAGGAATCCGGATATCTTCCAGCACCTTCTGAAACTCTTTGTTCGCTCCGTCCGCGCCAATCCGGTCGTCAACATGGCCAACCTCATCGGACTGGCAGCCGGCCTCGCCACCTGCATGATGATCATGATCTTTCTGCACCATGAGTTCCGCTACGACGCCTTTCAGCCCAATGCGCATCGTCTGGTGCGCATCAACACATTCCAGCAGGTGGGCGGCGGACAGGCCATCCGGATTCCCACCGCATCCTATCCGGTGGCGGAGGGACTGGCCGCTGAAATTCCGGCGGTGGAGAACTTCACCCGGTTTGTCCTCTCTGGCGCCCGTCGGCCCGTGTATGTCCGGGACAAGATCTTCTTCGAGGAGCATCTGGTCTGGGCCGAAGCCTCCGTATTCGCCGTCTTTCATTACCCGTTGCGGCAAGGCAATCCCGCCACGGCCCTGGCTGCCCGCAACAGCGTCGTCCTGGCCGAGTCCACCGCCCGAAAATATTTCGGTGATGAAAACCCGTTGGGGCAGAATATCCGGCTGGGACAGGACGAGGTCTATCAGGTGACGGGGGTGATGGTCGACATCCCCCAGCCGTCTCACCTGCCGTCGCACCCCATGCTGCTGTCCATGAAAACCCGGTCTATCGACGGCGCCGAGTACTGGGTGGGCCGCTCCAATATCGCCAGCTACCTTCTTCTGCGCGAAGGCGCACACCTGGCAGATGTCCAGCGTCTGGCCGACGAGATCTACCTCAATCACGCCCGGGAGATCATGGCCGCGGTCAACGCCGACTGCCGCATCACCTTGCAGCCGCTGACAGAGATCCATTTCGACACCACCTTCGACTTCACCTTCGACTATCAGCCGGCCATTTCCTACCAGAAGATCCTGGTATTTTCCCTGCTCGCCGTCTTTATCCTGGTCATCGCCGCTATCGGCTTCATCAACATGACCACCGCCCGCAGCGGCGAGCGGGCACGGCAGGTTGGCATCTGCAAAGCCGTGGGCGCGTCACGGCGCTGGCTGATTGTCCGCTTCCTGGGGGAGTCGGTCATTACCGCCCTGGTGGCCATGGTGGTGGCCCTGGTGCTGGTGCAGCTCCTCCTGCCCACGTTCAGCGGCTTCGTCAGCCGCGAGCTGTCTTTCGGGCTGACCCGGGACCTGAATCTGGCGGGCATCTTTCTGCTGCTGGCTCTGGGGGTGGGACTGCTGGCGGGAATCTATCCGGCCTTCGTGCTCTCCTCGTTCGCTGCGGGAGAAACCATGCGCGGCAATGTCATCCCCGGCACCCGCCGGGCGCGGCTTCGCTCCGCCCTCATCGTCTTGCAGTTCGCCATCTCCATCCTGCTGGTGATCTGCACCCTGACCGTCAATCATCAGTTGCGCTACATGAGCGATACGAATCCCGGCTTTTATCGCGATCAGATCGTCCTGTTCGACACTTTCCCCGAAATGACCCTCGACGACTGCCGGCGGCTCCGCCAGGAAGCGCTGAAGCATCCGGGAATCGAGGCGGCCACCCTGTCCTATTACCTGCCCACCATGGGCCAGATGGAATACACGTACCGCGTCCCCGAGGCGGCCAACACCGAGATGCTGATGGCGCGGCAGCTGGCGGTGGATGAGCACTTCATCGACACCATGGGCCTTAAACTTCTGGCCGGTCGTGATTTCCGCGCCAACCTGGCGGAAGACATCAATAAGTCCATCATCATCAACGAGACAGCGGCGCGGGTGCTGGGCTGGAAAGAGCCGGTGGGCCGACAGCTCGACGCCAATCCCAGCAAGGGTCCGGAGAATTTTCAGCCGGTCACCATCGTGGGCGTGGTGCAGGACATCCATTTCGAATCACTGCATCACGACATTCAGCCCATGGTGCTGGCCCCGGTCAGCATGCGGCCGGCCAGGATTGCCGTACGCATCCAGCCGGGGAACACGGCCGGGGCCATTGCTTTCCTCCGCAAGCTGTGGACGAAAAATTTCCCCCAGTTCCCGTTCGTCTACCAGTTTCTCAACGAAAACTTCGAAAAGATGTACGACAATGAAATCCGGCTGGGCCGCCTGTTCACGTTCTTCACCGGACTGGCCATCGTCATCTCCTGCATCGGCCTTCTCGCCCTCATCGTCTACGCCACCGAACGGCGCACCCGGGAAATCAGCATCCGCAAGGTGCTTGGCGCTTCCCCCTCCAGCCTGCTTTACCTGCTGTCCCGCGATTACCTGCGCCTGGTGCTGGCGGCAAATCTGCTGGCCTGGCCGCTGGCCCTCTGGGCGCTGCTGCGCTGGCTGGACGATTTTGCCTACCGCGCCCCCTTCCCGTGGTGGCTCTACCCATTGGCCGGGCTGATCGCCCTGCTGCTGGCGCTGGCCACCGCCAGCCTGATCACCTGGAAGACCTGCCGTCTGAATCCGGCCGACGCATTGCGGGAAGAATAAGTAAATCCACCGCTTGCCACTCTTCACCTGTCTGCATCCGGTGCCTCCTCGCCGGGGGAGATTGACTCACCGCGGCGGCGGGTGTATACTTCGACACGACAAATCGACTGACCCGAGATCCTTGCCAACATGGCCGATTATCAAATCATCACGGAAACGGATATCGCCGCGCTTCGCCGTCTCGTCGGGGACGGATATGTCAGCCGCGGCGAATCCCACCGGGAACTCCACGCCCATGACGAGTCCTTCCATGAAACGCACCGCCCCGACGTGGTGGTCTGGCCCCATTCCACCGCCGACGTGCAGGCCGTCGTCCGCCTGGCGGCGGAACGGCGCTGGCCGGTGACCCCGTGGGGCGCGGGCAGCAGCCTGGAGGGGAATCCCATCCCCGTATCCGGCGGCATTGTCCTGGATATGCAGGAGATGAACCGGATCCTGGACATCCGTGAAACGGACTTCCAGGTGGATGTCCAGGCCGGTGTCATTTACAAGGAACTGAACCAGCGTCTCCAGCGGCAGGGCCTGTTTTTCCCGCCCGACCCGGGGGCGTCCGCCACCGTGGGCGGCATGATCGCCAACAACGCCAGCGGAATCCGCACCGTCAAATACGGCCCCACCAAGGACTACGTGCAGCGCCTCACCGTGGTGCTGGCCGACGGGCGGGTGATCCCCATCGGCAATCGGGCGCGGAAGAGTTCCTCCGGTTACGACCTTTGCCGGCTGTTCACCGGATCGGAGGGCACACTGGGCATCGTGACCGAAGCCACTCTCCGGCTGGTGGGCCTGCCCGAGAAGGTAATGGCGGTGCGGGCCGCCTTTCCGGCGGTGGAGAACGCCTCACAGACCGTCTTCGAGGTCATGTCCTCGGGCCTGACGCCGTCGGCCATGGAGTTTCTGGACGGTGCCGTGATGGGCGTTCTCAATCGCGACCGCGGACTCGATCTGGAGGAAAAGCCCACCCTGCTCATGGAATTCCACGGTTTCAGCGAGCAGGGGCTGCAGGCCGAACTGGAGCTGGTGGAAGACATCTGCCGCGCCAACGGCTGCGTGGTGCTGGACCGGGGCATCGGCCCCGATGAGCGCCACCGCCTGTGGGAGATGCGCCACCTGACGGTGGAATCCATCAAGCGGGTTCACCCCGCTCTGCACTTGCTCATCATGGACGTGGCCGTGCCCCTGTCGCGTTACAGCGACATGGTCACCTTCATCGAGGAAGAAACCCGCGGCTTCACGGCCTACGTCTTCGGGCACGCCGGCGACGGCAACATCCACGTGGTGGTTATGGACGATCACCACGCGCCCGACCGCTGGTGCCGGGTGCAGGACCTGAACCGGCGTATCGTCCTGCAGGCGCTGGAGTACGAGGGCACCTGCACCGGCGAGCACGGCATCGGCATCGGCAAGCGGGAATTCATGAGACGGGAGCATGGCCCCGGCCTGGACCTGATGCGCGACCTGAAGTCCCTGCTGGATCCGCAGGGCATCCTCAATCCCGGCAAAATCTTTCCCCCGGCCGCCGAAGAATGATCCTGCCTCGCCATGTCGACAGCATCCTCTACTGTTGAGTCAGCAGCGACGCGATGCGGCGGGCCACCATGCCGGCCGCCCCGTCGTAATTGGCCAGCACCACCACCGTATAGCCTTTGTCCCAGAACATCTGCAGGCTGGCGGTTCTGGAACCATTACTCTCCTCCCTGCAGGGCCAGAACGAAGAGGACTGTTTCAGGAGCCAGCAATGGACGAACATGCCTTTCCGCAAGCCTTCCTGTCTCCAGCGCCTGTACACGCAATTGTATGATAAGGAATACCTGACTTTTTAAGGCATTTGTCACGCGCCGGAGGCAGACTCCTGCCGGAAGATCATCTCCGCCGTCCCCCACTGAAAACGGCGGAGGATTTATCCATGGCCGGCGTCTGTTTCTGGTATAGTAGAACGTACCCTGACATGAGGAGGCCCTGATCTGCCCATGCCTGGCCTTCGCGCCCGTTGCCGCTGTCTGGCCGGTCTGCTGGCCGTCTGGCTGGTTCTGGCTCTGGCGGATATTCTTCGTCCTCCGGCGGACCAGTTCCTGGGCGAGATCTATGTCCGCTGGATCGTTATTTATCAGGATCATCTGGAAACCGTGGCCCCCTTGCCGGCACGATGTCGATTCATTCCCACCTGTTCCGAATATTCCCTGCTGGCCGTGCGGCGTCACGGATTGGCCAAAGGGCTGCACCTGACGGTCCGCCGCCTGCTGGCCTGTCATTCCGCGCCGGGATACGATATACCGGATCCCGTGCCGCCCTGATCCACCGGTCGCCGTGCGTCCTGGCCGCACTGGCCACCCTCCGCCCGCGCGCGGCCCCTCCGCCAATGACCGCGGCGGAAAGTGGTTTCCGCCACCGTTCATTTCTGCTAGAATGCCTGCGTCCGCCCCTTGCCGGGGCTTGAATCTTCGCAGGAGGAAGGCGTCCATGAAAGAATATGATGTCGTGGTCATCGGCAGTGGCCCCGGAGGATATGTCGCCGCCATCAAGTCCGCCCAGTTGGGCCTGGAGACAGCCCTCATCGAAAAGGACGACTCCTATGGCGGGACCTGTCTCAACGTCGGCTGCATCCCCACCAAGGTCATGATCCACAGCTCGGAACTATACGATAACATGAACCATATCCGGGAGCATGGGGTCGTGGTGGAGAACGTTCACTTTGATATGGATCTGCTGCATAAGCGGAAAAAAAAGATCGTCACCAAGCTGACCAAGGGCGTCGCCTATCTGCTCAAGAAAAACAAGGTGACCACCTATCAGGGGCGGGGATCCTTCGTGGATCCGCACACCATCGCCATCATGCCCGGCGAGGGTGACACGGAAGAGATCAAGGCGCGGCATGTCATCATTGCCACCGGGTCCGTGCCCAAAGAATTGCCGCACATCAAATTCGACGGCGAGCGGATTCTCAACAGTACCCATATGCTGGATCTGCCTGAGCCACCGAAAAGTCTGGCCGTCATCGGCGCCGGGGCGGTGGGGGTGGAATTCGCCTCCATCTATGCCTTTCTCGGCAGCCAGGTGACCCTCATCGAGATGCTGCCTCACCTCCTGCCGCTGGAAGACGAGGAGATCAGCCTGGAACTGGAGAAAGCGTTCAAGAAACGAAGGATCGATTATCATCTCAACTCCGTGGTGAAGGAAGTGCGGCCCGGCGATGACGGCATGATCCTCGTCGTCAAGGACAAGGAGGGGAATGTCCGGGAATTGCAGATGGACAAGGTTCTCCTGGCTGTTGGGCGGGCCCCCTATACCGACGGTTTGTCCCTGGAGTACGCCGGCCTGAAACCCGAGAAAGGGTTCATTCCCGTAGACGAGCTCTGTCGGACGGAAGTGGAACATATTTTCGCCATCGGTGATGTGGTGGCGACGCCGCAGCTGGCCCATCTGGCTTCGGCCGAGGGGATCATGGTCGCCAAAATCATCGCCGGCCAGGCGATTCATCCCGTCAACTACTCCACCGTTCCGGCCTGCACATACTCCTTCCCCCAGGTGGGCTCCACCGGTTTGTCGGAGAAGGCCGCCCGGGAGAAGGGCCATGACGTGAAGATCGGCAAATTTCCCTTTTCCGCCATCGGCAAGGCGATGATCGAGAATTCCACCGACGGCTTCATCAAGATCGTCACTGATGCCAAACTGGGTGAAGTCCTGGGCGTGCATATCATCGGCGCTATCGCCACCGAGCACATCTCCGAAATGGTGCTGGCCATCAACCTCGAGTGCACCGCCGAGGAACTTGCCCTGGCCATCCATCCACATCCGACCATTTCCGAGGCGCTGATGGAAGCTGCCCACGCCGCCCATGACCTGGCGATCCATATCTGAGAAACGGCCGGCCCGACGACACACTCCCGTCACGGCCGCTGAAGGATGAGGCCCGCGGCGCCGGACCGGCCGGCACGGGCCGCCGCCAGCCTGTGACCCGGTGCGGATCCGGATTCGAATCCGGGGTTGCGAACTACGCGGAACCTTTCATCATGAAGATACTGCTGGTCAAACCGTATTCCCGCTTCCCAACGCGCATGCCCCACCTCGGATTGGGCTATCTGGCCACAGCTTTGCGCCGACAGCAACACGACGTGGATATCGCCGACTGTCCCCGGGAGAACCTGGACCGCCGCCGCCTGCAACAGCGAGCCCTCCTTTTTTCACCCGACGTCCTCGGCATCTCCGCGTTCTCTTCGGATCTGACCGCCGTGCGCCAAATAGCCGCCGATTTTCGCCGATCCTTTCCCCAGATCACCCTGGTGCTGGGCGGTGCGCACGCCAGCGCCCTGCCCGAACACTGCTTCACTTTTCTGCCGGAACTCGATTTCGTCCTGCGCGGCGAGGCCGAACACGGGCTGCCGCCACTAGTCCGCCGCCTGCAGGAAGGGGGCACCGACTGGGAAAACGTTCCCGGCCTCGCCTTCCGCAAAGACGAACGCATCATCGTCACCTCGCCCCGTCTGGAACAGGACCTGGATTCGCTGGGGTTTCCTGCCTGGGACCTGCTCAGACCCGATATCCAGACCCTGGCTCCTCACGGGGCTTTCGTGCAGCGACTCCCGGTGGTGCCCATCATCACAACCCGTGGCTGCCCGTTCCCCTGCACCTTCTGCGCGGCCCGCTGCATCAGCGGCCGGACCATCCGCCACCGTTCCCTGGAGAACATTTTCGAGGAAATCGACTACCTCGTGACGCACTACGGCGTGCGTGAGATCCATATCGAGGATGATAATTTCACTTTTCGGCGGGAATTCGCCCTCGGATTCTGCGAGGAGCTCCTCCGGCGGGGTCATGATCTGAGCTGGTGCTGTCCCAACGGCGTCCGCCTGGATACGCTGGACCGCGAACTCCTGACCATGATGAAACGCGCCGGCTGCTATTCCCTATCCCTGGGCATCGAGGCCGGCACCGATCACATCCTGCAGCAAATTCGCAAGGGCCTGACCACCGAACAGATCACCCGCCAGGTGGCCCTGATCGCCGCGGCCGGTATCAAAACCACCGGCTTTTTCATGATTGGCTTTCCCGGCGAGACCCGGGCGGATATCCGGGCCACCCTGCGTTTCGCCCGGCATTTACCGCTGGATCGGGCCCAGTTCTCCACGTTTCTGCCCTTGCCCGGTACCGATTATTTCGAGGATTACCTCCGCGCGTGCCCCCTTGAGGACGTTCCCTGGGACAAGTTTTTCACCACCGAGGTTGTCTGGCCGCCGGCGGGAATCTCCCCTCGTGACATGGCGCGCTTCCAGCGCCGGGCCTTCCTGGGATTCTATCTGCGACCGGCTATCCTGGCCGGCCTGGCCCGAGAAATCCGTTCGCCGCGTCAGATCAGCCGCCTTTTTCAAAGGGCCTGGGAAATCTTCAAGTAATTCATTGCCTTGACGTAAACCACTGTTTATAATAAATGCACTAATTGTCGAAACACCGTTCCAGGTCCGTGTATCTCCGTAGCGTTGAAATGGCCCCCAGCGGGAAGGGGGCGGGTTTCCGACAGCAAGCCGATCCGATGGACGGAGTCGATTGATGACAGAAAGAAGAAAATTCGTCCGTTTCTCCAAGAAGGGGCTTCTCACCTACCGGATTTTGCAATTGCCCAAGGGGCTGATTCGGGATGAAGCCGGTTTCTATACCAATATCTCGGGGGGCGGACTGCTTTTCGAGTCGACCGCCCCTCTTGCCGTCCCGACGATGCTCAAACTGGAGATCGATCTCCACGATTGGGCCCATCGTTTAAACGATAAAGCCGGACCCGCCTACGAAAACCAGCCGCTGAAAATATTGGGCGAAGTGGTTCATTGCCAGGAACTTGTGCCGAACCATACGTACACAATCGGTGTCAAATTTGTCGGCCTTGATCCCAAGTACCAGAAGGCCGTGATTCAGTACCTGGAAAATTCGATGAAAAAAGATGATTAAAGCACTCGTATTCGACCTCGACGACACCTTATATCCCTCCGATGATTACGTGGAGAGCGGCTTTCGCGCCGTCGCCCGGTATGCCGGCGAAAAATACGGCATCGATCCCGAACATGCCTACGCCTATATGAAAATACTGTACACCCGCTACGGCGAGCGGGAAGTGTTCTCCCGCACGGTGTGTTACTTTGACCTGGATACCTCCTCCATCATTGAGTTGACCTCCGTATTCCGGAATCATGCCCCCGTGATCTCCCTCTACCAAAACTATCGTCGTATCCTGGAAGATCTGGGCACGGTTTTCAGTCTGGCCATTCTGGCCGACGGTGATCCCGAAGTGCAGGAACGAAAGCTGAAAGCTCTACGCATTCGCAAATTATTCAAAAACATCATATTCACCGGCAAATTCGACGAAGGCAAATGGAAGCCGAATCCCTTTTGTTTCAATCTGATGGCCCGCGTGCTCCGCCTGCCGCCCCATGAACTGGTTTACGTCGCCGACAATCCGCTGACCGACTTTCTGGGTGCCAAGAAGGCCGGCTACTATACCTTGCGGGTATTGACGGGCCCCATGGCCGCCAAGAAAGTCCCCATGGAATTCGAAGCTCATTTCCGTATCCGGGACATCACAAAAATCCACGAGTGCCTGGATGAACAATTTTGAATATGATGCGAATCATCCCCTTTCGCCATTTGCAATACGCTCAGTTGGAACCGCTGCTGCTCCAGGAAAAAGAGGAATGGGAACACCTGTTGGAGTGGGATTTCCATAATGTCATCCTGGCCTTCCGTTCCATGCTCCCCTCCCGGCTGCTGCCCGGCCTGGCACTGTTGGAAGATGACTGCTGTGTCGGTTATCTGTATGTGGTGCAGCGTGAAATGCGCTGTATCATCGGCGGCCTCTATTTTCAGCGGGAATTGCGTGATTCTCGCTGGCCGAAACTGTTGCTGGAGCGTCAGCTGGCGGAACTTTCCCTGACTGCGTCATCTCTGTCCGTCGAAGGCCAGATTACGTTTCCCGGTCCGGAACAATCTTTGCGCGGCGTTTTGGAAGAAGAGGGCTTCCACGTGATGCAACGGAGTTTCCGGCGGTTGACGAACCTGTCGGCGGAAGTCCCCGCCGCTCCCGACCATGATTTTTTGCTGCGCCCGTTACACTATGCCGACATCGATGCCATGGCGTTGCTCATGACCACCTGTTACCGGGATCATATCGACGGCCGGGTGTCGGCCCTGTACGCTACGTTCCGCGGCTGCAGCTTCCTGCTCAACCAGCTGATTCTGAAAGACGGCTGCGGTGCTTTTCAGCCCTGGTGCTCGTTCACCGCCCATTTACGCAATGAATTGATCGGTGTCATTGTCGTGTCCCGCATTTCCGAACGATCGTTCTTCGTTTCCCAGATTTTCATCCATCCGCGGCAGCAAAAGAAAGGTTACGGCCGCTATCTTCTCTATGCCTGCATCGACCGTATCGCCCGCCGCGCGCCCGGCGCCCACCTGGCGCTGACGGTGACCCGGGATAATACGAAGGCGATGGATTGGTATGAGAGAATTGGTTTTACAGAAGTAACACCCAATTTCTCGTTCATGCGGCCGCCGCCGGAGACGGAATTGTCACCGGACTAAAATCCGGATCATCTGATCGTGGATCCGGCCGTTGGACGCCAGAATCTCCCCATCGAAAATAGAATAGGGACCCCCATCGAAACGGCTGACTCTCCCCCCGGCTTCAGTCACGACCACACGGGCGGCGGCCGTATCCCAGGGGTGCAACCGTCGTTCCCAAAAGCCGTCGAATCGTCCGGCGGCCACGTAGCATAGATTCAGCGCCGCCGATCCGTCTCGCCGCACTGCCTGGGCGGCAGGAAGGACGCGCTCCAGATCCCCCAGCACGTCCTCATAATGCCGATGGACATCATAGGGAAAGCCCGTGCAGAGCATTCCGTCCTCGAGTTTGGCGACCTCGCTGACACGGATCCGCCTTCCGTTCAGCCACGCGCCTTCTCCTTCCGCCGCCCAGAACATCTCCTGCAGGACCGGCGCATACACCACCCCGGCCACTTCCCGTCCCTGCCGGCGTAATCCGATGGACACACAAAACATCGGGTAGCCATGGGCGAAATTCGTGGTCCCGTCGATGGGATCCACCACCCACACGAACTCCTCCGCCAGATTCTCCGCCTCTCCTTCCTCCCGCAGCAAGCCATGACCGGGAAACTCCTCTCGGAGCTCCGATACGATCTGCTCCTCCACCGCCACATCCGCCTCGGTGACCAGATCGATTTTCCCCTTTTTCCGGACCTCCACCCCCTGACGGAAATAATGCAACGCCAGGTCGCCCGCTTGCGCGGCGATTTTTACGGCTGTTTCAATGTAGGCAGGGCTCATGATACTTCCTTCGAAAAGTCTCGTTCTAAAAAGAAATTTTGTCATGAAAATCATCCCAACACAACGCCGCATTGACGCCCGACAGGATGACCGACCAGGATTGTCCGTCCAAATTGCTGCCGGTCATGAGATTCAACACCGCAATTATGCATTCGGATTATCGCCGATTTATGCTATGCTTGTAACTTTAGTGGAATACTTCACAAAAGGAGTGTCTCATGGGAAATATCGATGTGAACGGACAAAACGTCGCCACCAACGAGGAAGGTTTCCTCCTCGATCCGGATGTCTGGTCACAGGCTGTGGCGGCGGCGCTGGCCAAAAAGGAGGAAGGCATTAAATCCCTGTCGGAGGATCATTGGGCGGTGATTGATTGCATCCGCGAATACTACACAGAGAAGCAGCAGGCACCCATGGTTCGTAAAATATGCCAGCAGACCGGTTTCCCACTGAAGTATATTTACCAGCTTTTCCCCTCGGGCCCGGCCAAGGGAGCCTGCAAGGTCGCCGGTCTGCCCAAGCCGGACGGCTGTGTCTGATTCCGGAGATCCGGTATGATGACATTGCTGCCGTTTGCCGTTCTGGTTAGCCTGCTGATCTGTGTGGCGACTCTGACCGCCATGGTTCTGCGATCCCGTGCGTTCGGAAAAAGGGCGCTGCATGCTGCACCGGTGGCCACCGCAACCCGGGGCATTGTGTTCGCCTTCGGCACCGGTATGCTGCCCTGGGAAAAAGAGAGCGCCCGCCGGCACTTGTTCACCTATCTCGCTGGAATCATTTACCATGTGGGAGTGTTCACCGCTGCGGGCTATGTATCGTGGCGCCTGGTGTTCGGTGCGCCGGCCGGTGGTTCAGCGCTGCTGACGGTGTTTCTTCTGCCGGGTGTGGCGGCCGGAGTCTTTCTGCTGCTGAAGCGGCTGTTCGTCCGGAACATGCGCCGTCTCAGCGTACCCGACGACTACATCTCCAATCTCCTGGTGAACTATCTCCTGGCCGCCTCAGCCGTGGATGCCGTTACCGGCACCTTCACCCCCGGTCTCTATCTGGCCGTGATCCTCCTGCTGATTTATATTCCACTGGGCAAAATCCGCCACTGCGTGTTCTTCTTCTATGCCCGTTACCTGCTGGGCCGCTTTCATGGCCGTCGTGGAACCTGGCCCAAACCCGACCTCAACGAGGACGCCTCATGACACCATCATTTCCCGCCCTTACCATCATGGAGGCCAAGATCCGCCAACTGACGGAAAAGGATCTGGAGCGGGCCCTGCAGGTCTTTCGCCGGAGCCTGGATCACGAGGCGTCCGCCTACCTCAATTCGTGTGTGCACTGCGGTCTGTGTGACGTATCGTGCCACTATTTCCTGACCTATCATGATCTTGAATCCATGCCCGCCTACAAGCTGAAGCTGGTCACCGACGTCTTCAAGGGGCACTTCAGCCGATTGGGACGCACGCTACCCGGCCTGATCGGAGCCAAGAAACTGGATCACGCCATGATCCGGGCCTGGCTGGACTCCCTTTTCGGCCGCTGCTCCCTGTGCGGCCGCTGTTCCATCAATTGCTCCATCGGCATCAACATCACGCAACTGATCCGGGCCGCCCGCGGCGCCCTGGCCGCCATCGGCCTGGTACCGCCCGGCCTGCAGTCCACCGTGGACACGGCCATCCAAAAAGGGAACAACATGGGAATCCCCCGGGAGGACTGGCTGGAAACCGTGGAATGGCTGGAAGAGGAGCTGCAGGCCGAAGTCGACGATCCCTCCGCCCGGCTGCCGCTCGATGAGCCCGACGTGAATCTGTTTTACACCATCAACCCCCGGGAGGCCATGTTTTTTCCGCTGTCCATTCTGGCCGCCGCCAAGATTTTTTACGCCGCCGGCGAAAGCTGGACCTTCTCCCGCGAAAATTACGACGTGACCAACTACGGGCTGTACAGTGGTGACGACGCCGTGGCCGGCACCTTGTCCAACCGACTGGTTGAATCCATGCTCGCCCTGAAGGCCGGGACCCTGGTTCTGGCCGAATGCGGGCACGGCTTCAACTCCAACCGCTGGGAAGCACCGGAATGGCTGTCGAAACATTACCCATTTCCGGTGAAAAGCGTGCTGGAAATCGTCGCCGACTACATTCGAGACGGCCGCATCCGCCTCGATCCGTCGCGGAATTCCAAAACCGTGACGCTGCATGATCCGTGCAATCTGGTCCGCCTGGGAGGGATCATCGAGGAACAGCGGTTTATCCTGCGGCATGCCGTGGCCGATTTCGTCGAGATGACACCCAACCGCGAAAAGAACTACTGCTGCGGGGGCGGCGGCGGGCAGCTGGCCATGACCAATTTTGCCGAGCGCCGCCTCGAGGCCGGCCGCATCAAGGCGGATCAGGTCCGCGCCACAGGCGCCGAGGTCGTGGTCACGCCCTGCCACAACTGCATCGACCAGTTCATGGAACTGAACAAGCATTATCAGCTGGGGATTGAAATCAAAACCGTGTGTGAGATGGTGGCCGAAGCGCTAATCCTGCCGTGATTCGGCGATTTCGCGGACCGCGTCTATGGCCGTCCGGATGTGTTCCTCGGTGTTGAAGGGACCGATACCGAAGCGCACCGAGCCATGGATCTCCGCCGTACCGATCTGCTCGTGGACCAGCGGCGCGCAATGCAGGCCGGTCCGACAGGCGATGTTGTAGTCCACGTCGAGGATGGTCCCGGTGTTGAGGGCCTCCAGGCCGTCCACATTGAAGGTCAGGACGCTGATATGATCGGCCAGGTCATTGAGACAGTACAAGGTGACTCCAGGGATCTCCCGCAAACCGTCACGCAGTATCCGCGCCAGCGCCATCTCGCGGCGATGGATATTTTCGACACCCTGTTGTTGCACCCATTTCACACCGGCGTGCAGACCACTCACCCCGACGGTGTTGAGAGTTCCGTACTCCAGTCGGTACGGATATTCATCCAGATGCGTGCGGACCGCCGAACGGACGCCCGTCCCGCCGGCCCGGGTATGGCGGATCTCGATCCCTTCCCGGACATACAAGCCGCCGATACCGGTGGGCCCCATCAGGGACTTGTGCCCGGTAAAGGCCACAACATCCACGTTCATGGCCGCCATGTCGATGGGTATCATACCGGCGGACTGCGACGCATCGATGGCGAAGGGAATGCCGTGCTCACGGCAGCGACGCCCGATTTCCGCGATGGGTTGAACGGTCCCGATGACATTGGAGGCGTGGTTGACGACGACCAGCCGAGTGTTATTCCGGAACAGCTTCCCGAAGTCATCGGGATCCACGAATCCCTTTTCATTGAAAGGGACATAGTCGACTTCCACTCCGTCATATTCGGCCAGATGAAAAAGCGGCCGCAACACGGAATTGTGTTCGATGGTGGTGCTGATGGCATGATCGCCCCGCTGCAGCATTCCAAAAATAACCAGGTTGAGGGCGTCCGTGGAATTGTAACCAAAACAGAGCCGGTTCGGATCCGTTCCGTTGAAGAACTGGCAGAGCAAGCGGCGTGTATCCTCTACCAGTTCGCCCGTCTCAATGCATAGGTCATAGCCGGAACGGCCGGGGCTCACCCCGTAATTCCGATAAAATTGGTCCATAAACTGGTAGACTTCCAGTGGTTTCGGAAACGATGTGGCGCCATTGTCCAGGTAAATCATGTCGTGCATCGCCATCCTCCGGTATAAGTGTGCTGGCAGCTCAACGAACCCAGCCGGCCAGATTCTGAATTTTTAATGGAAAATTTTACTATTTATAAAAGAAATACGCATTCATTTTTTTCGACGCTGCTCAAAAGTCGCTCCTGTACGCCGGGGACCACTAGACCCGGTGCTCGGCGAGGGGGAGTGTAAAACTGAAAGCCGCCCCTTTCCCTTTCTCACTCTTCACCCGGACAGTTCCCCCATGCATCTCCACGATGATCCGGACGATGGCCAGTCCGAGTCCAGTGCTCATCTCCCCGGCGGTCGGCCGTGCACTCAGCCGTTTGAATTTCAGGAACACCTTTTGGAGATCATCCGCTTCCAGCCCTTGCCCGGTATCCTCCACGGTGACGACCATCTGTCCATCTTCCACGTTCGCCGTCACCCGGACGCCCCCTCCCGGGAAGGTATATTTCAGCGCGTTACTCAGGAGGTTGTCCACCACTTCCTTCATCCACGTGCGATCCATGAGCACCGGCGGCAGATCCTGGTCTCCGTCCATGTACAGCCGGATATCCTTGAGAGCGGCGTTCTGCTGGTGAGCTGTGCTCCGGGCCGTCAGCAATTCGATTATATTCTCCGGTTGCACATGCACGCGGATTTTGCCTGACTCCAAGGCCGCGAGATCCAGCAAATCCTTGATAAGAGATGTCATCCCTCGCGACATGCGGGCCATGCCGCGGATATCATCTTGCCAGTCCTCGGCAACAAATTTCTTCGTCGCCAGGTCATCCTGAAGCAATTCCAGCATCCCGAGCAGCCCGTTCAGGGGTGCCCGGAGATCATGGAGGGCCACTTCCAACCATTCGTTCCTGGCGGCATGCAATTGTTTGAGATCCTGATTCTGGGAACGAATCTGGCTGTTCCGGTCCTCCAGCTCTGCCGCCATACCTGCTTTGCCGTAGGCCATCACGAACAAATCCCGCAAGTGACTCAGCATGACGATTTCATCCGCTGTAAAGGCCTGGGCATCATCTTCATTGGCCAGGAGCAAGAAACCCTCGATTTTCCGGAGGGCCACAATCCGCATACAAACCAGCACCTGTGGATCCCCCAGGCGCCAGCCGGCTTCTTTCCGTCCGGCGACCAGCAAGCCGCGTTGCACGAAAATGTCCTGCTCGGCCAGTTCCGCGCCTCGCACAAACCAGTCTTCGGCCTGCTCCGGAGAGACTGTAATCGTGACCAGATCCTGCACATTCCAGCCGATACTCGCCACATAACGGAAATGGTTGTTCTCCCGATCCAGAACCAGGGCAGCGGCTTTCTCCACGCTCGGGAGCGCCGCCAATTCCTCCAGAATGGCCTCCAGCAGGCGGCCATGCTCCATCTCTGTATTCATGACGGTGATGATATGACTGAAATACTCCATCTCCTTCAGCTTGAGCGCCAGATCGCCACTGCGGCGGTTGGCCAATTCCTCCAATCGCCGGTTTTTCGCCTTCAGGCGCTGGACTTGAAATGCAAATAAACCCACCGTCACCAGTCCCAGGAAGAGCAGCATGAGAGCCTGAAACCAGCCCGTGTTCCAGAAAGCCGGCTGGATACGCAGGGCCAGTATCGCCCCCTCCTCATTCCAAATGCCGTCGTTATTGGATCCTTTCACGCGAAAAACGTAGTTCCCTGCCGGCAGACCGGTATAACTGGCATACCGGCGATTGCCGCTATGCACCCAATCCGCATCGATCCCTTCCAGCATGTACATGTATTGGTTCTTTTGGGGATTGATAAAATCCAGGGCGGCAAATTCGAAGTCGATAAAATTCTGGCTGTAGTCCAGTTCGAGCCGCCGGACCAGGTAAATCGTCTGTTCCGTGTCAACTGGACGATCAAAAACCCTGACACCCGTTATGACCACGGCGGGCACATGGGTATTGAGCGCCATCCGGGACGGGAAAAAACCGTTAAAGCCATTGATGCCACCAAAAAACATCTCCCCGGCAGGACTGCGATAGTAAGCGCCTGCATTGAAGCCGCTGCTCTGCAATCCATCCGCCGCGTCATATCGCTGATAGGTTTCCCCCTGGGGATCGAACCGGGCCAATCCATTAATGGTGCTAATCCAAAGGAAGCCCTCTTCGTCTTCAAGGATACCCGAAATCGCACTGCTCGGTCCGCCCTGCTCTTCGTCAAAACTCCTGAACCGGTCGGATTCCCGATCCCAGAGATTCAGACCGCCACCCCACGTCCCTACCCATAGACGGCCGCGCGAATCCTGATGAATGGTCGTGATACGATTGTTGCTGAGACTGCCAGGCCGATTGGGATCATGCTGATAACGAGAGCATTTCCCTGAGACCGGGTCGAATAGATTCAACCCGGCACCCCAGGTCCCGACCCACAGGTTGCCCGAACGGTCCTCATACATCAGACGCGTGTTGTCGGAGGAAAGGGAGCGCGGATTCTCCGGATCATGACGATAGTGGACAAATGTGCCGTGATCCATATCCATGCGGTTGACTCCGCCACCGTTGGTCATGATCCACAAGACACCGCGCCGGTCCTGATGAATGCCGTACACACGATCGTCTCCAAGGGACATGTCATTCCCGGACTCATGCCGCCAGGTAACAAATGTATCGCTCTCGGAAACGTAGCGATTCAGGCCCCCGCCATCGGTCCCTACCCACAACCGCCCCGAATCATCCTCGTACACACAACGCACCGAATTGTAACTCAAGCTGCCGGGTTTGTCGGGGTCATGCCGGTAATGGCGGAAACGATCGCGGCGCCGGTCAAAGCAATCCAGCCCTCCGCTGTCCGTACCGATCCACAGCCGCCCGTCCCGGGACATGCAGAATGCGCGCACCTGGTTGTCCGCCAAGCTGTTTTCGTCAAAATAATTCTTTCGGTAATGGTCGAATTTCACTCGGTGCCGGCTGTAAAAACAGATCCCGCCCTGGCCGGTGCCGATCCAGACCGTAGCGGCGGAATCCATGTACAGCGACAGGATCATGTTGTTACTCAGGCTGCGTCGATCCGAAGGATCATGCTGCAACCGGATGAAAGAGGCACCATCCAGGGGCGCCACGTTGACTCCCGCACTCCGGGTACCGATCCAGATCCTTCCCTCGTGGTCCTGCAACAGGGCGGTGATATCGTTCTGGCTCAGACTGTGCGAGTCCCGGGGATCGTTGACGAAACAAGTGCATTCGTCTGTCTCCGGTCGGAAAAGAAGCAGGCCATGATCCGTGCCGATCCATAGCCGATGGCGATGATCCTCCAGCAGTGCCTTGACGTTCCACGATCGATCCGGTCCCCGGCCCAGTGTGAGCGGCACCGGCCGGAACTCATCGCTTTCGGGATCGAACACATCCAGTCCCGCCGCGCTGCCGATATAGATCCGGCCGGCATGGTCAACCAGCAAGGCATTGATCTGGTCGCTACGCAGGCTGGTTGCCGTTCCGGTATCCGGACGAAACCGCTGCCAGGTTTTCGTACGGATCTCGAACCGGTTCAGCCCGCCGTCGGCCGTACCGACCCACAGTATGCCCGGCGCCCCTTCCACCAGGGCGGTGATCCGATCGGAACTGGGTGAATTGACCTCATGTGGAATATGACGATAGGTGCTGAAGCGCTGAAATTCCGGGTCGAAGCGGTTCACGCCGCCCGCTTGCGTTCCCACCCACAAGATGCCCGACGAATCCACCAGCAGGCATTGCGCCCAGCTGTCGGACAACCCCTCCGTTCTTTGGGGATTATGCTTGAAAATGGCAAAATCATACCCGTTATACCGATTCAAACCGATTTGCGTGCCGAACCACATGAATCCGGCGGCATCTCGTACGATGCAGTTGCCCGTAACCTGGGACAGGCCGGCATCCGTGGAAAAATGCTCGAATTGAATAGAGGAGGAGAGACTCAGGCCCGGTCCGCAAAAACATCCGGCCAGGCAAACGTACACCATTCCTCGCAGACGGCTGATCAGGCTTTTACCTACGATCAATGGGCACACCTCATTCCCATCATAGCGAAATTCAGGTAACGGCACAATGACTAATCAGTCGTGGGAAATATCACGTGTAATCATGTGGTTCCGGCGTGAGAACCCGGGTGGTTCACCGGCCTGGAAGCGCTCCCTCCTTCCACCGTCCTTCCTCATGCGGGGGACGGTCCGACGGGACACCCTTTTCTTGAAAAGAAGTCGAATGTATCGACATCTAAATGGTTGCTGAAACAGGTGTGCATCTTTTTGTGCCGGATTTGCCGGCCCGTCGATCGCCCGGGCGACGGACACTGGCGCCAAGGCCCGGTAAAACAGATTTCCCCGGAGGTCAGATCATGAATACAGCCGTCTATCATGCCATGCTGGTTCAGGAAGCAGCGGATGGGTCTATCCGTCGCCACATCACCCTCCGGTCGGTGAGTGACCTGCCGGACCATGATGTCCTGATTCGTGTTCACTTTTCCTCGCTGAATTACAAGGATGCCCTATCCGCGACGGGGCACAAGGGTGTCACCCGACAGTATCCGCACACACCGGGCATCGATGCCGCCGGTGTCGTGGCTGAGAGCCGCGCTCCGCAATTCCGTCCGGGTGATGAAGTGATCGTCACGGGATATGACCTGGGGATGAACACCCCGGGCGGATTCGGCGAGTATATCCGGGTCCCGGCTGACTGGATCGTCCCCCTCCCGACGAGATTGACCTTGCGAGAGAGCATGATCTTCGGCACGGCCGGATTCACCGCCGCCCTCTCTCTGCTGAAACTGGAAGCACATGGACTTTCCCCGGCCGACGGCGATATTCTGGTTACCGGTGCCAGCGGCGGTGTTGGCTGCATGGCCGTGGCCCTGCTTGCCCATAACGGCTACCCGGTGGTGGCCGTCACCGGCAAGCCGGAGGCGGAACCCTTTCTTCGGGAGCTCGGCGCCCACCGCATCCTGCCACGGCCGGCACTGGACGACACCAGCGGCCGGCCGTTGCTGAAGCAGGAGTGGTCGGCGGTCGTCGAAACGGTGGGCGGCAACTTCCTATCCACAGCGCTGCAATCCACCCGCCGTCACGGCGCCGTCGCCGCCTGCGGCAATGTGTTATCGGCCGAGCTGCATACCACCGTGTTTCCTTTCATCCTCCGCGGCATCACTCTCTATGGCATCGATTCAGCCACGTCCGGCATGACCCTGCGCCGGGAAGCCTGGTCCCGCCTGGCCGGCCCCTGGAAACTCAATCATCTCGACCGCATGGCCCGCGCGGTCGGTCTCGAAAAACTGGACGAGGAAATCGAACGGATTCTAGCCGGCCGGCAACAGGGACGGGTCCTCGTGCAACTCAGCTCCTGATCACCAGATTCACTGATACCCATCCTGTTCATGGCAGATTCCTCTGTGCCCCCGCCTTCGTGTCCCGTCCTTCAGCGAGCCTCCGGCATTCTGCGAACCGACGACCCTTCCCCAAAATAGAGTTGAAATTTGGAACAGCTCCCGTTAATCTATATGTATTGAATACGTTCCAGTAAGTATCGATCTCCATCCGTCGGCCCGCTAAATTGCGCGAGCGTGTGGTACACGTTATGGGCTGCCGGAACACAAGTCGCGCCCGCACTTTCCGGCATCTGGATTCGCCCGGCCGATCCCCAGCGTGCCTGCGGGACAGAGCGGGGAACGGATGCCCCTTTAAGGAAACCGTTAACGGCCGGGACGGATATTTCATTTTCCTTAGGTGAGGAATATGGGTAAATCAAAAAAGAAAAAGCAGAACGATGTTGCGCCAGCCGTCGAAAAAAAGGAGGCGCCTCCCAAGCAGAACGACATCGCCCCGGAGCCAGTGAAAAAGAGCCCGCGACTCAAGAAGAAATTTTACGAGGCGGAGCTGCGTAAGCTGCAGGAAGAACTGGTGCGACTGCAGGAGTGGATCAAGGCCAGGGGCCTCAAGGTGGTCGTCATCTTCGAAGGTCGCGATGCCGCCGGCAAGGGGGGTGTCATCAAACGGATCATCCAGCGACTCAATCCCCGTGTCTGCCGCGTTGTCGCCCTGGGCACACCCACGGAGAAGGAAAAGACGCAATGGTATTTCCAGCGCTATGCTGCCCATTTGCCCGCCGCCGGCGAGATGGTGCTGTTCGATCGCAGCTGGTACAATCGCGCCGGCGTGGAGCGGGTGATGGGTTTCTGCACCGAGGAAGAGTACCAGGAATTCCTGCGCTCCTGCCCGTATTTTGAGCGGATGCTGGTCCGGTCGGGAATCATCCTGCTCAAATACTGGTTTTCCGTCAGCGAAGAAGAACAGGAAAAACGGTTCGAGGAGCGGCTGGAGGATCCGGTGAAGCGCTGGAAACTGAGCCCCATGGACATGGAGTCGCGGGCCCGTTGGGTGGAGTATTCCCGGGCAAAGGACGAGATGTTTACGTACACCGACATCAAGCAGGCCCCCTGGTATGTGGTGGAAGCCGACGACAAGCGCCGGGCCCGCCTGAACTGCATCGCCCATCTGCTGAGCATGATTCCTTACGAAGACCTAACCCCGGAACTTATGGAACTGCCGCCCCGGCCGGAGGGCATGGGCTATGTCCGCCCGCCGCGGGATTACCAGAACTACGTGCCGGAAACATACTGAACACTCTACATCGGAAACAGTTCGTTGACTTCCCCGGGCGAGACCGCCCGGCCTGAGACCGGCCTGCCACCCGCCGTGCCATCGGGATTTTCCCCTCCTCTTGCCGCCGGGCATTCAATGACCTGTTGAGTTCCGACCCGGCCGTTGGTATGCTTGATCGGGCCGTCATGACAGCGACCGGCTCTTCTCCCGGCTGTTTTTCCGAACATCTCCCCGGACGATGTCGTAGAATAGTCGCTAAACAACCATGATCTTGACATATTGTGCAGGAGGAAAACCGATGAAAAAAACACTGATCGTCATCCTGGTCATCGTCCTGGTCCTCATCGGATTGGGCCTGATCATGCTGGGATTGGTGAGTTCTTTGTTGGATCGGGAACCCATGGTTCGCTCCCGATCCGTCTTGCAGCTGAACCTGGAAGGGGAATTGCCGGAAAGCGCAGCCGTCGATTTCATGTCCAGTGTCCTCGAGGAACCCGCGTTGGCATTCAAGGATATTCAGAGCTGCATTCACAAGGCCGCCGCCGATGACCGGATCCGGGGCATCTGGTTGAAAGTGAATATGCCCGCCCTGGGGTGGGGGAAAGTGGAGGAACTTCAGACTGCCCTCACCGAGTTCAAGGCATCGGGCAAGTTCGTGGTGGCCACTTCCGTGGTGACCCGGGAAATCGATTATGCCTGTGCCCTCCCGGCGGACGAGATCTACCTGCCACCGGAATCCATGTTCGAGTTCAACGGCTTTGTCGCCCAGGCGATGTTCGTGCGTGACATGCTGGATAACCTGTACATTGAACCGCAGGTCGTACGCATCGGCGATTTCAAAAGCGCCGGCGACATGCTGGCCCGCAACACCATGAGCGACGCCCAGCGGGAAGTGATGAACACCATGCTGAACCAGACGCTGGAACGGTTTATCGGCATGGTTCATCAGCATCGCGACATGGAGAAGGAGCGAGTGGACCAACTCCTGCAGCAGGGACTCCACTCGCCGCACCAGGCGATGGAAAACGGCCTGGTGGACGGGATTCTCTATCCGGATGAGGTGGAGAAAGTGCTCAAGGAAAAATGCGGCCTCAAGGAAACTGATCGTCTGCCCGTCGTGACCGCCCAAAAATACAGGCAGGTCTCCTGGGATCACCTGGTGGATTATGACGATCAGGAGAAGATCGCCGTGATCTACGCTGTCGGGGGGATCGTCCGGGGCGAGGATACGTTCAATCCGCTACTCGGCCGGAGTATGGGTTCCGACTCCGTCATCGACATGATCCAGAAGGTGCGCAAGGATGACGCCGTCAAGGCGGTGGTGCTGCGGGTGGACAGTCCGGGCGGCGACGGGCTGGCCTCCGATCTGATGTGGCGGGAGCTGCAGCTCCTGGATCAGGAGAAGCCGGTCATCGCCTCCATGTCCGATGTGGCCGCCTCGGGCGGTTACTATATCGCCATGGGCTGCCGCAAGATCGTCGCCCAGCCGGGAACCGTCACCGGCTCCATCGGTGTTGTCTCCGCCGTGATGAACATGCGGAAGATGTACGATTACATCGGCGTGGATTACGAGACGGTGGAAATACTCAATGAAGACAGCACCCGACGCTACCAGTACGCCGACATGATGACGGACACCCGGCCCATGCGTGAAGACGAGTGGCAGCGCTTCCAGAAAGAAACCCGCGAATTCTATGACGCTTTCGTGAAAAAAGCCGCTGAATCCCGGGGCGTCGCCGCCGATGAAATGCACCAGTGGGCCCAGGGACGTGTATGGACCGGCACCCAGGCCCTGGAACACAACCTCGTGGACGAACTGGGTGGACTGGACAAGGCCATCGAAGTGGCCAAGCAGGAAGCGGGTATCCCGGTGGGCAAGCGCCTGCGCGTCGTGACCTATCCGATTCCCCGGTCCTTTTTCGACCAGCTGATGTCCGGCATGTCGCAGACCGCCCTGGGTCCGGTCAGCACGCAGGTGCGCCAACGGCTGCAGTACCTCAACGCGTTCGCCGGTGCCAGCTCCCGTGCGCCCCTGGCGGTGATGCCCTATCATCTGGAAATCCGTTAATCTTCCTCCGAATGTATCCGCCGGAACGGCCAACCCGCCGTTCCGGCACTTTTTGTAAACCCGGGTGACGCTCCCTCCGGATCGATTTTTTCCGATAAACCGTCATTCGCCTGTTTTCAATAAGTGTTTCCTGTGCTATATTTTCCTCTTTGAAAACGTGCGCAGAGGTGCCGGCTCCTTTTGACAGCCGCAGCGTTTCTTCCGGATTCGGCCACTTTTCATTCGCGCGCACATCGATACAAAACGGATGGTGACGGGAGTAGTCCGTGGTGAGAACGGCCGGTTGGTTAATCATGCTGGGCATCATGACGTCCCTTGTGTGGGCTCTGCCGCCGGCGCCGCGGACCCCCGCCCTAGTGGAAGTGGATTCGCCCCTGGATGTCGCCCGGTTGTCCGAACATGGCTTCATCATCGATGACGCCCGGGCGGGTTTCGTCCGGGTCTATGTAAATGAAGAGGAACTGCAGAAACTCCACCGCCTGGGCTATCCGGCCTATTTTGTGGTCGATGAGGCCCAGGCACAGGCCGAAGCATTGTGGGCCGCCACCAAGAACACCGCGAATCCGATGGCGGAATACCATACCTACGATGAACTCACCGCCGAGCTTCAGGCCGTCGCCGTCGCCTGGCCGTCGCTGTGCCGCCTGTATTCGACCGGCCAGTCGGTCCAGGGACGGGAACTGTGGATGATGAAGATCACCGACAATCCGGATCTGCAGGAAGACGAACCCGAATTCCATTATATTTCCACCATGCACGGCGATGAGCCCATCGGGACGGAACTGCTCATCAACCTGATCCATCTGTTGCTGGATAACTACGGTGTCGACCCCGATCTGACGGCCCTGGTGAACGACGTGGAAATGCATTTCATGCCCCTGATGAATCCCGACGGCAATGTCGCCCACAACCGCTTCAACGCCAACGGCACGGACCTGAACCGGGATTTTCCCGACCGGATCAATGATCCCGTAAACACCACCACCGGCCGCGAGCCGGAAACGGCCGCCGTGATGGACTATGTCTGGGGCGGAAACCCGGTTCTTTCCGCCAATTTCCATTCCGGCGCCCTGGTGGTCAACTATCCGTGGGACAGCACCGACGAGGTGCCGTCCGGTTTCTACGCCGCCTGCCCCGATGATGATGTGTTCATCCATATTTCCGAGACCTATTCCGCCCTGAACACCCCCATGTGGAACAATCCCGCCTTCCCCCACGGCATCACCAACGGCAACGACTGGTATGAAGCGTACGGCGGGATGCAGGACTGGCATTATGTCTGGGAGGGCTGCCAGGAAGTCACCATCGAACTCAGCAACACCAAATGGCCGGCGGCCAGCCAGCTGGACACCCTCTGGGCCAATAACCGGGACAGCCTGGTGGCCTACCTGGCCGAATGCCTGAAGGGCGTGCGCGGTATCGTCACCGATGCCGTCGACGGCTCACCGGTGCCGGCGGCCATCCAGGTCACCGGGCGGGACGCCTTCTTCTACAGCGATCCGGACGTGGGCGACTACCACCGCCGTCTCCTCGACGGAACCTATTCCCTTGAATTCACCGCCGAAAACTATGTTGATCAAACAGTCGGCGGTGTTGTTGTCAGCACCGCCGGCAGTACCCGTGTGGATGTCGCCCTGGCGCCCGCACCGGTGATTCTGGTCCAGGCTCTGGACCTGGTGCCGATTGCCGGTAACGGCGATCCTTACCTGGATCCCGGTGAGACCTGGGCAGTGGCCCTCGACCTTTATAACCACGGCGCCATCACCTTCCACAACACGGTGGCCACGCTGGGCACCACCCAACCGGACATCGCCATTCTTCAACCGACCCAGATGTACGGCGATCTGGCGCCCAAGGCCGTCGTTCCGGCGACGGCGCCCTTGATACGCTTTCAGATCGACCCGGACGAACCGTGTGGCACCAGCCTCGATTTCACGCTGACCATGACCGCCGAGGAGGATACGTTTTCCGACGGTTTCAGCACCGTCATTGGAGCCGGCCAGGCCGCCGTCGTCGACAGCAGTGACGTCCCCCACGCCATTCCCGACAACACCCTTCCCGGCGTCACCAGCGACCTGCCGGTCGCCGGCTATGGCCCGGTCTGCGACCTGTTCCTTCATGTGGACATCACCCATCCCTATATCGGCGATCTCCGGATCTACCTGATCTCGCCCCAGGGAACCAGCGTGCAGATCTGGAACCGGCAGGGCGGCTCGGCCCATAACATCCACCAGGATTTTCCCTTGCCGGCATTCGACGGCGAGGAGATGCACGGCACCTGGCAGTTGCGGGTGGAGGACCTTGGCCCCGGGGATGCGGGCACTCTGGATAACTGGTCCCTGACCCTGCCGCTGTACCAGTGCTTCGTTTACCAGGGGCTGGGCGACGTCAACGACGACGGTCTCGTCGACAGTCAGGATTGTCAGTTGCTGGCGGCCTACCTGGGTGGCAATGTGGAGCCCTCCGCCCTGGTTCTGGCCAATGCCGACCTGAATACCAACGGCATCGTCACCATCGTGGACCTGGTCCTGCTGCTGCTGGAAACCACCTGAAGCCCGACCGGATCCGGGCGCGCCTTCCGGTTCCCGCCTGTACACCCATCCATCAAATCCAATCTCCCGTATGATCTGGCCCTGGACATGGTGCTGCTCCAAGGCCCTTCTGCCCGACTGCAAAAACCGCAGCCCCACCGGGACAATCCGCCCTACTGACTATCTAACCGAGCAGCGATCCAGCAAAATGTCACTCCCCGCCCGGCCTTGCCGTCACTGGGTCAGGGCCGGACCTCCACCTGGTCGCTTACCCTTGCTCCAACAACTGGAGGAACTTCGTCAACGGAGAGGGCAGGGGAGCGGTGACATCCACGACATCTCCGCTAAAGGGATGGACAAACCGCAACCGGCAGGCGTGCAGAAAAAACCGGCCCAGTCCTTCGATCGCCTGCCGAACTGTCATATCGTTTATCTGGAGATGCCGGCGCCCACCATACAGGAGATCGCCCACAATGGGCCGACCCAGCGAGGCCAGATGCACCCGGATCTGGTGCGTCCTTCCCGTGTGCAGGATCACCCGCAGTTGCGTGAACGCGGGGAACTGGCGGATCACCGACCATTCGGTCTTGCAGGGTCGGGAGCGGGGGGCGCGGGTTGTCATTTTCAGCCGGTGGACCGGATGGCGACCGACCGGTTTTTCGATCACTCCCTGCGGTTCATTCATCGCGCCGTAGACCAGCGCCTGGTATTCCTTGTGCAGTTCCCTTCGGCGGAACATCTCGGCCATACGACTCTTACTCTCGGCCGTCAGCGTGACCATCATCACTCCGGAAGTGTCCCGGTCCAGGCGATGAACGATCCCCGGCCGGAGCTCCTCGGTTCCGGGCAAGCGGCCGAAATGATGCACGAGGGCATTGGCCAGCGTGCCCTGGCGGATGCCCGCTCCCGGATGCACCACCAGTCCGGCCGGCTTGTCGATGATGACCAGCTGGTCATCCCGATACAGGATCTGCAGGGGTATCTCCTCCGGTGAAACGTCCAGCGGCGGTTCCGTTTCCGGCAGTTCAACGCGGATGCGGTCCCCCCTCCGCAATACATGACTGGCCTTGGTCTGCCGGCCGTTCACCTGCAGCGCTCCCGTGCGGATGCACTGCTGCACCCGGACCCGGCTGACGCCGGTCAGCCAGCGGGTGACCACGCGGTCCACCCGCCCGCCGTCTTCAGCGGCGGTCACAACCATCTCACGAACGGACATACGCCCTCCGCGAACCCCGCAGCACCAGCACCACCCCGGCCAGAATCAGGGTGGCCGCCACAAAAATCGTGACGGATATCCGTTCGTCCATGATCAGCCAGCCCAGAATGAGCGCCAGCACCGGCGTGATCAGCGTGATCATGGACAACCGGGTGGTATCCATGCGGGTCAGGAGCCAGAACAAACCCAGGAAAGGCAACACTGTTCCAAAGACGGACAGGTAGGCCGTCGCCAGCAGACTGCCGGTCAGGGCCGGGCCGGGCTGAAAATTCCCACCCATCAACAGCCAGAACATCCAGGTCAGTGCGCAGCCATACACCAGGGCCAACGTGTTGAAGGCAATCAGGGACATTCGCTGCAGAACCCGTTTGCTGTACACATTGCTCAGGGCGGCGATCAAGGCCGAGGTCACCACCAGCGCGATGCCCAGCGTCGATTGATCGGGACGCTGGATGTCGCGATAGAAAAGAACCACCACACCGCAGATTCCGATCAGGACGCCGCCGATCTTGTACCGGTTGATTCGTTCGCCGGGAATCAAGAAATGGGCGAACAGTGACACAAACAGGGGAAAGGTGGCAAACAGGACAGACGTCAATCCGGAAGAGATATACTGTTCGCCGAAATACACCAGAATGTACCCCAGGCTGAATGTCATGCCCCCCACCAGCATCAACCGGCCGTGGTCCGCCAGGGTGTGGGGGAATTTCTGGCGGCGCCAGACAGCCACGGCGACCATGATGCTCGCAGCCAGGGAAAAGCGCAAGGCCACGCCCAGAATAGGTGGAATCGCCACCAGCGAAATTTTGATGGCCAACCACGTCGTACCCCAGCAAAAACACAGAAAGGCGTACAGCAAGGCATCTGCGGGGAGAGAAAAGTGGTTGTTTCCGCTGTCCGGCATCGACGACTCCGATCACCGTTATCATATTAGAAATCAATTATTTTCAGATAAATCAGCGCGCCGATGAGAATGAGTACACTGCCCCCGTACCTCAGTATGCGGATCACCTGAATCTGCTGATTTTGAAAGTCCTCGCCCCGTCGTCGCCACATGGTCAGCAGAATCCGAGGGATGACGACCACATCCAGCAATCCGGTGAATAACAGTACATACGCCACGATTGTTGCTGCATCCATGACAGAATCCTCCTGCTGCGGCCTTTCGGATGCCGATTACCCGGAGGGCCTATTTTAACTGAAATCGCCGTCTGTTAAAATGGAAACCGCCTCCGGTCGCCCAGAGCCGCCCTGTGGGGCGCGTCCGTGCTGGCGGATAACGACAAAGGCACCGCAGAGAATCACGCTCCGACAACAGGATAGATGGTCTCATCAAAGGATGCTGGTTTTTTTGTTGATTTCAGATCAACAAATGCTAATATTAAAGACAAATACAAAAATATTCAAATATTTTGGAAAGTGATGGCATCAAAGGGATGATTGACTCATGGGGAAACACGGAAGGTAAGGATATAGCCATGATGATGATGATAAGGATCACGCTGATAATCTTCGTTTTTGCCGTCGGCGGTAATTTATGGGCCGTGGTGCCGGCCGTCCCCGCCGGTCAGCTGATTGCGGGGGGTGAGGCGCGGGTGAACGATGTGTGGATGCCGCGGGGGGCGACGGTTTTCACCGGCGATGAAGTGACGGCCGGG
>JAFGRT010000138.1 GCA_016935015.1 Acidobacteriota bacterium
GCCGGCGGCCGGTGAGCCGGTCCGGTTTGGGGCCCATGTCAACACCGACTGCTCGCCGGTGGTCTACGACTGGGAAATCTACGACGAGCTGATGTTCATGATCGACGAGTCCGACCAGGCGGAACCCGTGTTCGTGTTCCCCGCCGAAGGCATGTACTTCCTCCACCTGACCATCGCCGCCGGGGTGGACGTACAGGATGTCTGGTTCTTCTTTTTCGTCGACGCCGGCTACAACTACTACTTCTACGATGACGAAGGCCAGTTGGAAGGGGCCGTCAACACCAACACCGGCCGCTTCCGCATCATCCTGCCCGACCGGCCCATGTCCAGCGGCTGGTTCATCGACTACGGCTGGTTCGATGACCGGGCCGTCACGCCGGAGGGCTGGACCGTCCTGGGCCTGCACTCCAGCGCCGGTTTGCCCTGGATCGCCAACATCGGGATCATCCTGGATCTTGATATCGTCCACGGTTTCTTCCTGTACAAGGACCGGGGAGTCTACATCGATTTCACCGACCGGCCCGGCCAGTAGGCCGCGCCGCCGCCATCGTCCTGACGGTTCCTCATTCTTCGCCTGATCCTAACCGCCGGCCCCGCGCCGGCGGTTTTTTAATGTGCGGCAGGTGGATAGAACGCCGGCAAGAAAAACGGCGGCCGGGCCAGGAGAGGAGTACGATGATGGGTTCCGGTTCGAAAGGTGACAGGGTGGCCTTGAATATCCGGCCGGGGAGACTTTGAAATTGACTTGAAGCTCTTCCCCAAATGGACTATAAAGAATACGCCACCCAAACAACCGGACGTGAACGATTGGTTTTTCATATGGCGGCAGATTTGCCGCGGCAAATCCGGGATATTTATCCACCTTTTTTGCCTGGAGGTCATGATGATGCGATCATGTGTTGTTATCGTGCTGATAGGGATGGCCGTCGCTTTCGCCGGGGCGGCCCGGCCCCATGCCAATCTGACGACGGATCGAGCGCTGGTCATGGCGCAAACCGAAGGGTTCGCCGACAAGGCCATGGGTGATGTGCTGGCCATGATTCCCGCCGGCACCACCACCGGCAACGAAGTTTTGCTGGGGGTGGAATTCGTCGGCAACCATTACTGGGTCACCGCCGGCGGCGTCACGTCCGCTTCCGAACAAAACTATCTGCTGGAGCTGGACCTGAACGGCAACATCGTAAACCAGTACCTGCAGCCCACCACCGGTACCTGGGGCTGGCGTGACCTGGCCTGGGACGGCACCTATCTGTACGCCAGCGAAGGGGGCGGTGTGATCGAGCAGATCGATCCGGCCACGGGCGCGCCGACGGGCGTGACCATCGCCGGCCCCTCGGGGATGCCCCGGGCGCTGGCTTATGACCCGGCCACCGACCATTTCTGGGTGGCGGATTTCGGTTCGCCCATCTGGGAGATCGACCGGGCCGGCAATATCCTCCATACCTATCCCAACAATCTGATGATTTACGGTTTGGCCTGGGACAACACCTCGCCCAACGGACCGTTCCTGTGGGCGTGGTCACAGGATGGTCCAGCCAACAGTATGGCCACCCAAATCGATCCGGCCACAGGTCTGGGCACCGGCGACAGTTTCATGGGCTACACGTTCGGCTTCGAGGGGTATGCCGGCGGCGCCGCCTTCACCGCCGCCCATCCGGATCACCCCGGCGTGCCGGTGCTGGTGGCCATGCACCAGGCCACTCCCGACACCATCGTCCTCTATGATCTCTATTCGCCGGTCGAATTCGTCCTGGGACCCGTGAGCTGGACCGACGAGTGTCCCACGGGCGGACCCACCTCGGGGGATGGTTACGCCAATCCGGGCGAGGTCCTTCATTTCACCATTCCGGTGCAGAATGTCGGCGTCATGACTTCCTCGGCGGTGACGGTGTCCCTGGTCAGCCAGCGGCCGGGTTCCCTGATCATGCTGCAGGATGAAACCATCATTCCCTGGCTGGCGGTGGGGGCTACCCGAATGGCCGAGGGGCTGAAGGTGGGAGTACGGCACGATACCCTGTTGGGCGAAGAGATCCCGCTGATCATCGATGTCCACTCCGCCGAGGGGCATAACCGATTCGCCCTCGATCTGGCCGTGACGACCGATGGCGCATTCGGGGAAACGTTCGGGGCCTGGCCGCCGACCGGCTGGACTGTTGTGGACAATCTGGGCGCGGGGCCAACCTGGAACAGTACGGACTTTTATCTCGCCGACAATATGACGCCAGGGTGGGGGAGTGCCGCCCACGCGGATTCACCGTCCGGGAACCTGTCCGTCGATACGGAGCTGTGGACACCGGCCCTGGATCTGGGAGGGATGGTCGAACCGGTACTCATTTTCGAAGCATTTTTTTACACCATCTCTCCGGAAAGCACCGATTTGTTCCGCGTGGATATTTCGGTGGACGGCGGCACCAGCTGGATGAATTTGCGGACGTCCCAACAGATGTTCATCGGTGCCCAGCCGGTGATCATCGATCTGGGGCCGTTCGCCGGCCAGCCCGACTGTCGCATCCGTTTCCACCTGGTGGCCGACAACCGGTTCGTGGTTGCCCAGGTGGATGAAGTCTATGTCGGGGAATGGCATATCTGTGATTACTGTTTCCTGTCCATCGACGGGATCTGGCCGTCCCGGCCACCGGTGGCCGGAGAGCCGGTGCAGTTCAGTGCTCGCGTTCGCGCCGATTGTGAACCGGTCTACTATATCTGGCAGATCGAGGATGATCCCCTGTCCATAGTGGACATCTCGCATGAGCCGGCGCCGGTCTTCGTTTTTCCGGCCGCCGGGACGTATCAGGTGCAGCTCATCGTCAAGTCCGGCGGGTCCGTGGTCAAGTTCCGGAAGGAGATCCATGTCGGGCCGCCGTATGACGTTTACTTTTACGATGACGACGGCCAGCTCGAAGGCGCCGTCAACACTACCACCGGCCGCTACCGCCTCATCCTGCCCGACCGGACCCGGCTGGATGACTGGTACGTCGACACCGGCTGGTTCGATGATCGGGTCGTGACGCCGGAGGGCTGGCGGGTGCTCAGCCTGCACTCCAGCGCCGGCGTTCCCTGGAACGCCTACATCGTCATGGATCTGGACCATGATATCGTCCATGGCTTCTTCCTGTACAAGGACCGGGGGATCTATATCGATTTCGCCGACCGGCCCGACCAGTAGGTTGCGCCGCGTGGATTGAACCTGACGATTTCGCCCTGTTGTTTCGTTACACCGCCGGCCCCGCGCCGGCGGTTTTTTATCTGGGTGGTCCCAGACGACCGCCGTCCGTCCGCCGGTAGTTTCACATGCCCCACAACAGGCGTCACCGGCCCAATTTGGACTGACCTTCAGTGTTTATCTTTTTGATGAACATAGCGTCTCGGAGTCAGAAAAGGACTGTCCTCGACATGTGAACCCACGCTATAATCATCGGCGAAACAAAACCGTCGCTGTAAAGTCATTTCGTGTGCCAGGGGGCAACACTCGCCCCCGGCGCCAGGAAAAACGAACGGGGAGGTCGTTTCATCATGCCAGAAATCGTGCAAACGAGTCGGACCACCCAGGCCTTGGTCGGCCTGGCCGCGCTGGTGATCGTGCTGGCGGGCATGTCCGCCGCCCGCGAGATCATGGTTCCCTTTCTGCTGGCTTTGTTTATCGCCATCCTCCTGTCGGGCCCCCTGGTCTGGATGCGTAAAAAAGGGCTGCCCCTGTGGCTGGCCCTGATCATCATGATCGTTGTCGTACTGCTGCTGCAGTTCGGCCTGGCCGGACTCATCGGGACGTCGGTGAATGATTTTCTGCAGAACCTGCCTTCTTACGAAACGCGCCTCACCCAGCAGACGGACATGGTCGTCGGCTGGCTGGCCGGTCTGGGGGTCGATGTCAACGAGGCGTTCCTGTCGCAGATCCTGGACACGGGCTCGGTGATGCGCCTGACGGCCACCCTGTTCAACAGTCTGGGCAACGCCTTCACCAATACGGTCATCATCCTGCTGCTGGTCATTTTCATGCTCATGGAGGCGTCGAGCCTGCCCCAGAAACTGGGCCGCCGGCCGGACAGCTCGCCCGATTCCATGAGCCGCCTGCACCAGATGGTGGACAACGTCCGCGACTACATGGCCATCAAGACCGTCATCAGCCTCGTCACCGGCCTGCTGGTGTTTCTGCTGCTGACCGTCCTGGGCGTGGATTACCCGGTGCTGTGGGGGGTGCTGGCCTTCGCTCTCAACTACATCCCCAATATCGGCTCCATCATCGCCGCCGTTCCGCCGGTGCTGCTGGCCTTTATCCAGTTTGACCTGCTGCGCGTGGCCCTGGTGGCCGCCGGCTTTGTGGTCATCAATTTCGTGATGGGCAACGTGGTCGAGCCGCGCTTCATGGGCCGTGGCCTGGGCCTGTCCACCCTGGTGGTGTTCGTTTCGCTGCTCTTCTGGGGCTGGCTGCTGGGCCCGGTAGGCATGCTCCTATCCGTGCCGCTCAGCATCGCTGTGAAGATCGTCCTGGACAGCAGCGAAGAAACCCGCTGGCTTGCCGTGCTGCTGGGACCGGCCGGGTCGCACCCTGAACGGACCGTCGTGGCCCCGGTCCAAGGAGACGAGGGATCCGACGCCAGCACGCGTGCCTGACATCCCCCCGGCATGTCATAGGCACACTTTCAGTGTATATCGTTCCCCGTTCCGTCCACCGATTCCACCGGCCCGTGCGGCTTACTCCCGGAAATACTCCTCCAGGCGATCGAAGGCCAGGTCGATGGTCGCCTCCGGTACGCAGAAGGACATCCGCACATGCCCTTCGCCTTTGAAGGCCACTCCCGGCGTGGTGGACACCCGGGCCTCCTGCAGCATCCGTTTGGCAAAGGTCATGGAATCCTGCCCGGCGGGCAGCTCGATGCGGGGGAACATCAGGTAGGAGCCGCGTGGTTTCTGGTAAGAGAAGATGCCGGGCAGTCGATCCAGGCGCCGGCACATGAGGTCGCGGGTCGCCTGGTAGTGCTGCCGGAACCCGGCCACGCAGTCCTGGGGGCCCGTCAGGGCGGCCAGGGCGGCATACTGGCTCACCACGGGCGCGCAGATGCAGAGGGGGATGTGGACCTTACCGATCTGGGCGATCCACTCGGGAACGGCGTGAAGATAGCCGATGCGCCAGCCGGTCATGGCGTAGGTCTTGGTGAAGGTAAAGCAGCTAATGGTCCGCTCGCGCATGCCGTCCAAGGCGGCCATGCTGATATGGCGCTCCCCGTCGAAGACAAAATACTCGTACGCCTCGTCGGTGATGATCACCAGGTCGTGCTCGCGGGCGATGTCAGCCAGGGCGGACAGCTCGTCATGCGTGTACACGGCGCCGGTGGGATTGTTGGGCGAGCTGTACAGGATAGCCTTGGTGCGGGAGGTGACCAGGTCGCGGAGGCGGTCCAGGTCGAGACGGAAGCCCTGCTCGGCCAGGGTGGGGGCCAGCACCGGCCGGCCCGACGCCAGTTCCACCTGGCGGATATGGGTGGAATAGCCGGGCACCGGAATGATGACTTCGTCCCCCGGATCCACCACGGCCATGACGGCAGCGGTGAGGCCTTCGATGGCGCCGACGGTGAGGAGGATTTCCGCCGGGTCGGCGGATATGTTATTGTCGCGCTGCAGTTTGCAGACGATCTCCTCCCGCAGCGACGCCAGACCGCCGGTTTCGGAATACCCGCCGGTCTTCCCCTCGGCGATGGCCTGCATGGCCGCCTGGTTGATGTGTTCGGGCGTGCCCGACGTGGGCTTGGCCCAGGACAGGAAGGCCACATCCTCGATCTGCCGGGACAGCCGGGTCATTTCGTGGATGGCCGATGGGGGAATATCGGCGATCTTTCTGGAAACATGATGATGGATGGACATGGTCATACCCCTTGCGTCTGGAATGAATAAACCACCACACTTTTATCATACTCCAGAAGACGCCGAAAACCAAACCGGGACGGATGAGTGTGGGCGGTCAGCGGAGGAGCGATGCAGGTCCCGGCGGTGCCGGAGAGGGATCGGAAGGAGCGGGGGACGGGAACGAAACGGCCAGGGTGCGGATCCGGGAGATCTCCCGGTAGACATCCTTAAAGCGAAGGCAAAAGTCGGTGAAAGTCTCGCGGGGCATGGCCGGATTGAGGTACAGGTAGGTTTCCGGTTCAAACTGTCCAAAATCGGAGTGATCCCGCAGCCGGGACCAGTCCATGTTCCGGTGAACCCGTCCTTGTCGCAGCGCCTCATCCCAGAGGGGCGTGCCGGGGAAGGGCACCAGGGGACAGATTTCGATTTCATGGATGGAGCCGCGGTTGCGTTCAATGAACTGCAACGTGGCCGTCAGCTCGGCGGCGGTTTCGCCCGGCACGCCGATGACGAAGGAGCAGCAGGTGCGGATGCCGTGACGGGCGCACAGATCGAGGGCTTTCTGGTTGAGGGCCACGCTGGATCGTTTATCCAGCCGGTCGAGGATGGACTGGGCGCCCGATTCAATGCCCAGGGACAGCCGGACGACACCCATGCGCCGCAGCCGCCCGACGAGATCCTCATCGAGGAGATTGGGGCGGGCAAAGGCGCTGTAGCCCTGCCGGAAAGAGATCCCGCGGTCAGAGAGCCCGGCGGCGATCTGCCGGACGCGACGGCGGTCAGCCACAAAAAGGTCATCCATGAACTTGATGAGCGGTGGATCGAGATCCGCCTTGAGCCGGATTAGTTCAGCGATGACGGCGTCGGCTGAATATTGGCGAAAGGAGGTCCACAGGGCGGGCGATGAACAGAACGCGCAGCGATAGGGACAGCCGCGGGAGGTGAGCAAGTGGATGCAGTCGGGGGGATCCAGGATCCGGCGGTGGGGAAAGGGAATGCGGTCCAGCGGCCGGACAGGCGCCCGGGGCGGAGTTACTTGCACGCCCCGACGGGGATGACGGAAGACGATGCCGGCGACGCGACTCAGGCGCTTGGGCGCCAAGGTGCCGTACCGGGCGAACAACAGCAGCAATTCCCGCAACGTTTCCTCGCCTTCGCCGATGACACCGAGAGCGGCCTCGTCCGGCAGCAGGTCGGGCCGCAGGCTGATATGCGTGCCGCCCAGGATCAGGGGTGCCGTCGTGTGGGCACGCAGTCGGGGCAGCAGGTTCTGCAGGGCGATGAAGTTTTCCGTGACGGCACTGAGGCCGATGATGTCCGGTTGCCGGGCCAATATCTTTGCGGGATCATAGTCCCAGCACAGATCGACGTCGGGCGAGCGTTCAGCCAGGTAGGCCTGCAGGCTCAGCACCCCCAGCGGCGGGCACATGGTCTGCATGAACCGGCGCGGGGGCATGCTGTCATCGATGACGACGATGATGCCCAATTTCATGGTACACTGTCCACCAAGGGATTGCCGGCTCCTCACGTTTCAGCGGCCGCCGGCGGAGGAACCTGATGCCGGCCGGCGGGATAAGGAAATATCTGAACCCACTGTAACACGAAACCGGGAGCCGGCCAAGTTATCCCCTCGCCCGTGGAGTGCTTATGATCCGGGAAGAAGAGTCGCGCGCCGCCTACATCGAATGGCTGAAGCAGTGCCTGATGGGCACAATGTACGAGGAAGAGCGGCCGGTGCCCACGCCGGCCGAACTCGCGGGATGTGCCGCCCGCCAGTCCGCGGCCCGGCAGAAATTCTCCTCCTGGCTGGCACGGCCAGGCGGGGTGACTCCACCCATCCTGGAAAAGAAGCCGCGGGAGTTGTGGCTGCTGCTGCGAGCCATGCGACGGCAGCGGGCGGCCCAAACCATGACGGTGCGATCGGGCGTGGACAATGTGCATTATTGTCTGACGGAGGTGCTGGAGGGGGGCGTCCCGGGCGATGTGATGGAAGCGGGCGTGTGGAAGGGCGGCCTGACTATCCTGATACAGGGCATCCTCAAGGCCTGGGGAGTGAATGATCGCCGGGTCTGGGTGGCCGATTCCTTTGCCGGGTTGCCCGAACCTGACCCCGAAACCGATCTGGAAGATGCCGTCACCCATTATCTTCTGGGCGGCGTTGACCATCTGCGGATTTCCCAGGCCGAGGTTCGTTCCGCGTTCGAACACTTTGACCTGCTGGATGATCAGGTATGCTTCCTGCCCGGCTGGTTTCGGGACACCCTCCCGGCGGCACCGGTGGAGCGGCTGGCGCTGCTGCGCGTGGACGGCGACTGGCACGATTCCACCCGGGACTGCCTGCGCTTTCTCTATCCCAAACTGGCGGTGGGTGGATACATGATCATTGACGATTACGGCTTGCCCCTGGGTTGTCGCCGCGCTGTGGACGAGTACCGCCTGGAGAATCGGATCAGGGAACCTCTGCAGTGGGTGAATATGCAGACCGTCTTCTGGAGGCGGGAGGAATGATTCTGGCGTCACTATGTGAATTCCAC
>JAFGRT010000139.1 GCA_016935015.1 Acidobacteriota bacterium
AAGGAGATCCTGGCCCGGTTGGGGCGACGTTTCGGTTTGGCTCGCAACCGTTTGTACGAAATCCTCGTGGTTGGGGAATCGGGCCGTACCGATGATCCCGGCGAACCGGAATGATGACGGCTGACAATGACCGCCAACCGGGACGGGCCGGAATCTTGGGTGGTAGGCCCTGTCTCAGGCAAGCAGAACCAGCATCTCGCGGACGGCCGTGTCCAGTCCCACCAGGACGGCCCGGGCGATGATGTTGTGGCCGATGTTCAGCTCCTCGATCTGGGCGATTCCGGCGACGGGGGCAACGTTACGGTAGTTCAGGCCATGTCCGGCCAGGACCGTCATGTCCAGCGATGCGGCATACGCGGCGGCCGCTTTCACCCGCTCACACTCCTCCCAGGCGGCCGGACCGGCGCTGTCCAGGTCGGCCGGCGTGAGATCGGCATAAGGACCGGTATTGATCTCGATCATCGAGCAGCCCAGCTCGTGTGCGGTGGAGATCTGTTCCTGGTCGACGTCGATGAAGATGCTGACCCGGATGCCGGCGCCCTGCAGCTCCCCCAGGGCCCGGCGCACGGCTTCGACGTTCGCCCGGACGTCCAGTCCCCCGGTGGTGGTGATCTCTTCGGGTGTTTCGGGCACCAGCGTGCACATGAACGGCCGGAGCCGTCGCATGACGGTCAACATCTCCGTTGTGGGCGCCATTTCCACATTCAACCGGGTCTTGACGGTCCGCTGCAGCAGTTCCACGTCGCGCTCGGAGATATGTCGCCGGTCGTGGCGCAGATGGACGGTAATGCCATGGACGCCGGCTAACTCGGCGATGGCGGCCGCCTGGACCGGGTCCGGTTCGCTGGCCTTGCGCGCCTCGCGCACGGTGGCTACGTGATCGATATTCAATCCAAGTCGGGTAGTCATGATGACGGACCTCCTTCCGGGAGCGGCGCGATGATCCTCCCGAACTCATCGCTGTAACGTCCCGGTTCATCGAATATGAACAAAGGGGGTAAAAAAATCTCTTCCCCGCCGTTTCGCTGCCACTGGAACAGCGCCAGGCACGGGGTTACGCTCGTAGGAAAGGAAAAGACCTCCCGGTAGCGTCCCAACCGGAAGCCGCGCCGTTCGCCTTCTGCCCGGACCTCGATGCGCCGCTCGCCCAGATGAATCATGAACAGGGCGCCCGAGGGTTTCAGGTGGCGGTCTGCGGCCTGAAACAGATCGGCCAGTGTCAGGCATAACTCATGCCGTGCGGCGGCCTTCTGATGGTCGGGATTCAGCCGTCCGACGCCAATCCTGCGGTAGGGTGGATTGGAAACGATCCCGTCAAAAGCGGAACGGGGGAGGGGCGATTCGGGCCGGCGAATATCCGCCGTGATGATCTCTACCCAAGGTTCGACTTCGTTCATGGCCACATTTTTGCGAGCCAGTTCCGCCAGTTCGGGCTGGATCTCCACGGCCACGATCCGCTGGAATATTTTTTTTCGGGCCAGAATCAGGGGAATGATCCCCGTGCCGCTGCCGATTTCCAGTAGTTCGTCGCCGGCCGCGCACTCCACGAAATCGGCCAGGATTGGCGCATCCACGGAGAAGCGGTAGCCCCGGCGGGGCTGGTGAAGCGTGATCCGACCGTTCAGAAAATGACTCAAGCTGGTCATTGATTACAGATTTTCGCTGCTGCCGAGAAAGCGAATCGGGTTGATGGGCGAGTTGTTCAGGCGGATTTCGTAATGAAGATGCGGGCCCGTGGCCTTGCCCGTACTGCCGATATAGCCGATGACGTCGTTCTTTTTGATACGCTGACCGGACTTGAAATTATACGATGACAAATGGCCGTAGCAGGTGGAAATGCCGTACTTGTGGGCAATCTTGACGACATACCCGTAGCCGTGCTGGGCGCCGGCAAAAAAGACCACGCCGTCGGCCGGGGAAACGACCTTGGCACCGTAAGGAGCGGAAATGTCCACGCCCTTGTGAAACGCCCGGTGACCGGTGACCGGATCAGGGCGATAGCCGAAGGCCGAGCCGATATAGCCGCGGACCGGCCAATCCGAGGGAATGGAAGACAGAAACAGGTTCTGGGTGAAAACGAGGTCTTTTAACCGGATGACATCCTGCTCGACGACATCGGTATGCTCGTTCAGCTTTTGCAGAAATTCCAGGTTTTTGGAGCTCAGATCGTTCTTGGCCCAGTTCTCCGGAGTGAAACCGCCGATTCCGCCCGTGGTGGACTGGGGATTGCTGAGATCAATACCGGTGAGGCGCCCGATGTTTTTGGCCATCATTTCCAGGTTGGAAACTTTCTCGGCCAGTTGCCGGGTTTGTTCCTTGTAAGCGAGATTCTCATCCTGGAGCTGGCTCTGACTGGCCAGGATCTGGTGATAATTCCTGAGTTTACCCGTCGTGTAGAGATAGTGGAAAACGCCGCTGGCCAGAGTCAGGACGAACAGGATCACGCTGAAGAGAATGGTGTATATTTGACGCTGGGAAATTCGGAACTGTTTGATTCTATTCGGATTGTTAGGAGTGATGATTAAGGTGTAGTAACGTTCTTTTTCCGCAGACATCGAACCTCCTGTCCTTATGGGTGCCATAAGTTAACGTCAACGGGTGGAATCTGGCTTGTTAAATAACAAAACCCTGCGTGTTAATGATTAATGTTCAACTGCGTCACCCAGGCGGGCGAACAGTGTCGATGCAGTTATGCTCTCAATACATGTAATCGGTCAGCATTCTAACACAAGATGGATGAAAAGCAAGTTTAAAATTCCAATCTCAGCCCAACGCCGACTTGATTTTCTGAAAAACCGTTTCAATTTCGCTGATATTCGCCTGCAATTTGCCGATTTCGGCAGCATGCTCCCGGGCCGTGGCCTGCTGGCCGTCGATCTGTGCCCGCAATTCATCGGCCAGCAGGCCGAAGGCACTGCGCAGGTGCTTGAATTCGCCGGACAGATTCGGCCATTCGTCGGCGCGTTCCGCCAAGGCGTGGAGATCCGCTTCGACGGTGATGATCTTCTTCTCCATCTCCTCCAGGTGCTTGACGTCTTCGCTTAGGGCCCGGGTCTTGCGTTCGAAATCATTGACCAGGTCGGCCTGCTTGCCCAGCTCGTCCATCTTCTTTTCCAGTTTATGAATGGCATCCTGCAGTTTCTTCCGTTCGGCGGGCGAGGCGTCTTCCTGGCGCAGGCTTTGCAGGTCGTTCTCCATCTGGTGGAATTTCCAGTCCAGGGCCTGGATTTCGGAGATCAGGGGGGACGCGGAGTCAGCCGCGGCGGCCATGTCCTTTTCCAGTTTCCGGATGGCTTCCTCGATCCGGGTCTGCGTCGCCTCGATCTGTCCGTCGCTGGATGCTGAGGGGGACGACGCCTCTGCCGAGCCGATGGTCTGATCCATGAGGGAGCGTACCTCGGAGCGCAGGGCCTGCACTTCGGTCTTAATGAGGACGATTTCCTGGGGCGAGGAATTGTTGCCTTCGGTGGCCGGTTTCGTCAGGGAGGAGCGGATTTCCCGCTGGACATTCTCGATTTTGGTCAGTCGTTTCTCCATGGCGGCCACGGCGCCGTCATCGGCATAGAATTCCTGGATCTGGTTGCGCAGGGCGCCGAATTCTTCTTGCATTTGCTGAAAATGTGGCTGCTTCTCCATTTTTTCGCGTAGAGTCAATGTCGCGGTCGTGAGAGGGTGTACTTCCGCCTGCAAGGCTAGGATGCGCTGATCCGTCTCGTCACGAAACTGCTGAATAACTTCGAACAGCTTCTGGGTGGTTTCCCGCTGCCGGGTCAGATCTTCCGCCAGGGCTTCTTGAAAAGTCATGGCGCTGTGCATCCCGATCTGGATTTTCTCGATGGTTTCCAACATCTTGCGATGCATGACCGGTGCTTCATCCGGTGGTTCGGATGCCGTGATCGTCTCGTCTTCGGCTGCCGTCTCGGTGTCCGCGGCGGCCGCGTCGCTGTCGGCACCGGGTGAATAACGGGACTGGTTGATTTCCATCTTTTTTTGCAAGGCTTCATATTTACTGAACACGAGTCCGCAGCGCAAACACTCCTCGAAGGTATCATCCTGTGAAAAGCCACATTTGGGACACTTCATGACGTTCTCCTGTTCTGGACTGTTGCCTTTGACGGGATAGTAACAAATACCCTATTTTCTTGCAAGGGAAGAATTTGTCGGCAGCAATGGCCGGTGAGGACCACGGGGGGCGGGACGGATTTCAAAAAAGAGTCTTCTGTTGGGCAATAAACTATGATAAATTGATATGTTACGCAAGATTAGCGATTGAATTGAAATCATACCGCAAAGGAGTGTCGCTATGGCCAAACGTGTGTACAATTTTTACCCCGGTCCGGCCACCCTGCCGTGGGAAGTGGTCCAGGAAGCCTCCCAGGGAGTTCTGGAATTCCAGGGACTGGGCCTGTCCATCATGGAGATTTCCCATCGCTCCAAGGAGTTCGACCAGGTCATCAAAGAGGCGGCTGCCCTCGTCAAGGAATTGCTGGAAGTACCCGATCATTATCACGTGCTGTTTTTACAGGGCGGTTCCAGCTTGCAATTCGCCATGGTGCCCATGAACTTCCTGCCGGCGGATGGCACGGCCGACTACATCAATACCGGCGCCTGGTCCAAGAAGGCCATCAAGGAGGCCAAGTTCTTCGGTAATGTCAACGTGGCGGCGTCCTCCGAGGACAGAAATTTCAGCTACATTCCGGATATGCGCCAGGTGCAGTTCACTCCCGGTGCGGCCTATGTTCATATCACATCCAACAACACCATTTTCGGAACCCAGTACGACGAATTCCCTAATACAGGGGATGTCCCCCTCATGGCCGATATGTGTTCCGACTTCATGTGGCGCAAGTTCGACATCAACCGTTTCGCCCTGGTCTATGCCAGCGCTCAGAAGAACATGGGGCCGGCCGGTGTGACCATCGCCATCATCCGGGACGACTTGCTGCCGCGGATCAAGAACGATGTCCCCACCATGCTGAATTACAAGATCCATGCGGAGAAGGAATCCCTGTACAATACCCCTCCCTGCGTGGCGGTCTACGTCGTCAACCTGATGTTGAAATGGATCAAGAACCGGGGCGGCTTGGGCGTCATCGAGAGCACCAATCGCCGGAAGGCGGCCATGCTTTACGACACCATCGATGAGTTGAGCGGCTTTTACCGGGGCACCGTCGAACCGGCCAACCGGTCGCACATGAACATCACCTTTCGGCTCCCGTCCGAGGATTTGGAAAAGCAATTCATCGCCGAAGCCACCGCGCAAGACCTGGTGGGACTCAAGGGCCACCGCAGCGTCGGCGGTTGTCGCGCTTCCCTGTATAACGGCTTTCCCATGGAGGGCGTGGAACGCCTGGTGAATTTCATGCGGGAGTTCGCCCGGAAAAACGGCTAGCCAGCCGTTCCAGCTTTCTGTCCTGATTGCCGCCGCCGGTACCCCGCCGGCGGCGATTTTTTCATCCCGGCTTACTCCCGCTGTCCGAACGCCCGGCGGGCCTTCTCCACAAAGGCGCGCACCCGCGCCGCATCCTTATTGCCGGCTGCATCCTCCAGGCCCGTATGGGCATCCACGCCGGCCGGCTGCACCCAGCGGATGGCCGCGGCGACATTGGCGGGCGTTAGGCCGCCGGCCAGGATCACCGGCCGGGGGGATTCGGCGACCAGGCGACGGCTGATCGTCCAGTCATGGGTCTGTCCGGTGGCCCCGGACGCCCCCGTCGCCGGATCGAAGGTGTCGGTGATGAAGGCGTCTACCAGGGGGCTGAATGTTCGGATGTCGACACACAAGTCCGCCAGATTACCGGGCCGAATCACCAGGCTTTTGACGAGGAACCAGTGCGGCCGGAACTGCTTCAAGCGTCGGACTTCCCTGACATGGATCGGCCCGTGCAGCTGGATGCCGGCGATGCCCAGCCGCGCGCCCAACCGGATGAGCTCGATTGCCAGGGCATGATAGGTGATGAGGATGCAGCGTGCCGGGCGGGGCACCCGGCGGATGATACGGGCGGCTTCGTCGGGGGGAAGATCTTCGGCATGCACGTCCAGTCCGTGGGGGAAACCAAGCCAGTCCACGCCGGACTCCACCAGCATCTGCGCCTCCGGCTCACTGCGGATGCCGGCGACCTGGACGATGTTGGCAATCGGTTCCGTTGGCGGGCGCATGGCGGGTACTTCAGCCGCCCTCGACGGCGGCGGACATCCCTTTGCGGCGATGACTGCGCAGAGTCAGCAACAACAGCAATCCCAGCACCAACAGCGCGTAGAGCAGCCGCTGGGAGAGCACCTCCGCCGGGGCGGCCGTGTTCCGGACCGTCAGGCTGAAGGCCAGGTCGAGGCTGGAGGGAACCAGCCGGGGATAAATACCCACGACGGTCAGGGCAAGGAGGCTGAGGATGATGAGACTGGAGGCTGCACCGGCCGCACTGAATTTCCGGAGCCGGCTCAGCAACGGTACCCCCACCACCCCGGCCAGCAACAGCACGACCATTATCCAGAACGCCGGTCTGGAGGGGAGAGAGACAAACAGATGCGGGGCCACGAACATGGTGGCGATGGTGACCAGCAGGTAACACATCAGGAAGGCCTGCCACCAGCTGCGGATCCGTTGCGGCATGCGGGTCCGCAGCCCGCCAGCCGATTGGTGGGCCAGCCAGACCGCGCCGTGCAATGCCACCAGAATGGCGGCCACGATACTCACCAGCAGGGCGTAGGGATTCAACAGATCAACCAGGTTGCCGGTGAAAACACCGCTTTTGTCCAGGGGGATTCCGCGCAGCACGTTGCCAAGCAGGGCACCGAAAAACAGAACGATCACCAGACTGGCCAGGCCCAGGCCGCGACTCCAGAGCCGGCAGCCGATTCGGTTGTCGAGCCGGCGGCAGAGGCTCTGAAACGCGCTGCGGATGAACAGGACCAGTACCAGGAGGGCCGGCGCCAGCCAGGAGCCTCCCAGCAGGGATGTCTGGATGCCGGGAAAGGCGAAAAACAGGGTGCCCAGCCCGGCCAGCAGCCACAGCTCATTGCCGTCCCAAGCGGGCGAGACGGCCTGGCGGTACAGTCGCCGCTCCTCGTCCGAATGGGCAAACAGATGAAGAATCCCTACGCCCAGGTCGAAACCGTCCAGGATAGCATACCCGATCAACAGGATAGCGGCCAGGATGAACCAGGGAATGAAGGGATCCATCACGTCACCTCTTCCGGGCCGGTCCTGAAGCGCGCCCGTCGGGGAGGGAGCGGCGGTTGGGACCGGATATCCGTCACGGCTGTCAGCATAGCCGAACCGGCACCGACTGGCAAGACCGGGATGCTGGCCGGTGCCGAATCAGGGCCGATTCTCGGGACATTTCTCCGGCTCCTTTCCGGCGGGCAAAGCCGCCCGTGCCTGGTCGAGAATGGAGGTTTCCGATGGCGCGGCCGGCTCGGATCGACCGCCCAGTCGCTCGGCCAGAAAATCCTCCACCGCCGCATACAGGGCCAGGCGGTTGGTGGGGTGCCCGAACTCGTGTCCTTCGTCGCTGAACTCCAGATAGGTAACGGTGCCGCCGGCCTGACGGATGGCCTGCACCGTGCGGCGGGCTTCTTCCGCCCGGACCCGGGTGTCCCGGGCGCCCTGGGCGATCAGAACGGCCGGCCGAATTTTGGCCGCCTGGGTGACAGGTGAATTCTCACGGAAAAAATCGGGCACCTTTTCCCAGTCCCCCACCCGGATGCGAAACATGTTGCGCATGGGTGTCCAGCCGGCCGGGATGGAATCGATGAGGGTGAGCAGATTCTTGTACCCCACGATATCCACGGCACAACAATAGATGTCGGGGTGGCGGACGACGCTCATCAGGGCGGCGTAACCCCCGAAGGAGGTGCCCATAATCCCAACCCGCGCTTTGTCGGCAAATCCTTCCCGGATGGCCCAGCCCGTGGCATCGGCCAGATCCGCCAGCATCCCGTCGCCCCATTGCCCATGACCCGCCGTGAGGTGCGATTTGCCGAGGCCGGTGGAGCCTCTATAATTGACCGCCAGCACCGCGTACCCGCGATTGGCCAGCCACTGGTGCAGGGGATTGAACCCCCACTCGTCCCGGTCCCAGGGGCCGCCATGGACCACCACAACCATGGGCAGATTCCTGGCGGGGATGCCCTGGGGAAGCGTCAGATAGGCGACCAGGTCCTTGCCGTCCCGGGCGGAAATGATATACGGTTGGGTGAGGGATAGGGTGGCCGCCGCCAGGTCCGGCTGCTGGGAAAACAGACGCACGCCGGTCTTGGTGGCGCGATAGAAGACGAAGTACTCCAGGGGGACGTTGTCCTGCCGGTGGGCCAGGATCCAGCGGTTGTCGTCGGCGTCGCGGCTGATGATATCGAAATCCCCCGGGCCCAGGGCTCGGATGGCCTCCAGATCGTCTTTGACGGCGGGGGAAAGGACTTTCCAGTCATGGCGCAGGTGATGGACCGTGACGGCCAGGGGTGTCTGGCCGAGAACGTCCAGCAACAGATAGTCCAGATCACTCTCCGTGCCGGTGAAAACGCTTTCCTCGTGAGGACCTGCCAGGTGGATGCGGTACAGGCCGGTGTATTCCGTCTTCATGTTGTGCACAACGTACACCGACTGGTTGCCGGGCGCAAAGGAGATAAAACGGGCGATGTCATCCGGCCCGTAGACCAGCAGGGAATGCCAGTCGTCCTCGGGCGAGCGGCGGATGATCAGCGTGCCGCCGCCGTTGGCTTCGATGACGGTGCCGCCCAGCACCTGCAACCGGTCATCCACGACCCAGTGCACGATACCGCCCGGATTCTTGATGTGGAGTTTCAGTTTTCCCTGCACGAAATCGAGCTCATACACATCATAGATGTCCGGACTCTCCACGTTCAGCCCGATCAGGATTTTGTTGGGGATCCTGGGCGACGCGGCGATAAAACGGGCCGCCACGCCGGGCAGCGGGGTCATGTCGAAGATCTGCCGGGTCTCGTCCTGGAAATCCGTGGCCTGGACGTGCCACTGGCCCTCGCCGGCGGGATCCTGCAAAAAAAAGATGTACCGGCTGTCCCACGCCCATTGAAAAGAGGGGATCCCTCCCCGGCTGTCCCGGGTAACAGGCCGGTCGTCCGCCTCGCCGATGGTCCGGATCCAGATGTTCATCACCCCTTCGTATGGGGCCAGGTACGCCAGGTAGCTGCCGTCGGGCGAGATGCGGGGCGACAGTCGTTGCGGCGGGGCGAATAGCTCGGCCCGGGGAATCAGGGGCGGCGGCTCGGCCGCCGTCCAGGCCGCCAGGGCGGCCCAGCACACCATCTGGATAATCAGCCGGCGGGTGATGCTCATGCTCCGTTCCTCCCCTTCGTGGTTTGCGGTGATTCTGTTTTTTAGCATATCGCAACTCAGGTGGCATGGCAAGTCCGCACCCGGGCGGCAGGATCGGGGTGCGGGGAATCATGGCGGCGGGACTTGCCTGGGCCTGGTCCATGAGGCTATAATGAAACCGGATCCGCTTCCAGACAGGCTTGCTGGTCTCCGGAGTTCACGTCGTGGAAAAGCTGTCGGCCCGCCCCGCCTTCCTTCCTCGCCACGACTGCGGTTTTCCGGCCATCCGGTGGCGGGGCGGCCGGCGGATAAGATCTAAAGGGAGGAGGTCATGATGACCCAGGTCGATGAAGTCGCGGCGGACCTGTTCCGCATCGCCACCTATATCCCGGACGTGGATCTGCAATTTGTCCAGTTTCTGGTGCGGGACGACGAGCCCCTGCTGTTTCACACGGGCATGCGGGCGCTGTTTCCCATGGTGCACGAAGCGGTGTCGCGCCTGGTGGATCCGGCCGGCATTCGCTGGATCGGTTTCAGCCATTTCGAGGCCGATGAATGCGGTGCCCTGGGGGAGTGGCAGGCCGCGGCGCCCCAGGCTACGGCGATCTGCAGCCTGGTGGCGAAGATGGTCAGCGTCGACGACGTGGTGGCTCGGCGGCCGGCCCGGCCGCTGGCCGACGGCGAGACTCTGACCACGGGCCGCTACAGCTTTCGTTTTCTGCAGACCCCGCAGGTCCCCCATGCCTGGGACGCCGGTATGCTGTTCGAGGAGACCGGCCGGACCTTGCTGTGCTCCGATCTGTTCCAGCAGAACGGCCAGACCGCAGCCCGCACCACCACCGAGGTGGTCAGCCGGTTTCGTGACATGCTGCGCGCTTACCAGGAAGGCCCCTTCGCCTGGTACCTGCCCTATGCCTCGCATACGGAAGCCACGCTCCAGCGCCTGGCCGACCTGAGGCCCAACATCCTGGCCACCATGCATGGCGCAACCTATGAAGGCGACGGTGCCCAGGCCATCCAAGACCTGGCCGCCGTTATGCGGGAAGTGCTGGGCCGGCCCTGAGGCGAGGGGGGGGGCGACAAAAGTACCCCGGGTTTGCCAAACCCGGGGCTCCGGCCTTTCATCAGGACGGGGAGCCGGCCGTCCAGGCCGTCGACCCATGACGCGGAGAGAGGTTATCTCCCAATGAAGATCGAATATGAACCCATCGGTGTTGTCCGCAGCCCCTTCTCCAAGCGGGCGGGGATGCCCATCCAGCCCTCACGTGGCAAGGGAGTGCAGGCCACCATTGAATTGCGCCCCAAACTCGTCGCCGGTCTGGCCGACCTGGAGGGATTTTCCCACATCGTGCTGCTGTACCATTTTCACCATTCCAGCGGGTATGACCTGCGGGTGATCCCCTTTCTCGATACGGAAAAGCGAGGCGTGTTCGCCACCCGGGCGCCGCGGCGGCCCAACCCCATCGGGCTGTCGGTGGTGCGGTTGCTCCGCATTGAAGGATCGATCCTGTATATCGAGGATGTGGATTTGCTGGACGGCACGCCGGTCCTGGACATCAAACCCTACGTGCCCGATTTCGATGAGCCGGTGGACGTCCGTATCGGCTGGCTGGCGGCGGTCCACCGCCGGCCGGCGGAATCCGACGACCGGTTCGGCTAAGCCGACCGACGGGCGAGCCGGCCCGAACCCCGGATGGCCGCGGGATCGGTTTTCTCACTGGAGTGGAAAGGGGTCGATTCATGGATGCGCGACCAATCCATCAAGAACGTTTGTATGACGATCTGGCCTGGCTGATGCCGCTGATCAGCCCGCCGGAGGATTATGCCGCGGAAGCGGCGCACTGGCGGACAGTGCTGCGGGCGGCATTGGGGGGCGGCCGGCACCATGTCCTGGAGCTGGGTGCGGGTGGCGGCCACAATTTCTCCCACCTGACCGCCGACTTCCAGGCCACGGCGGTGGATCTGTCACCGGCCATGCTGGCGCTGTGCCGGCAGCTGAACCCGGAGGTGGAATGTCTTCCCGGCGACATGAGGACCATCCGCCTCAATCGTACGTTCGACGCCGTGCTGATCCATGACGCCATCGGCTACATGCTGTCGGAGACGGATCTGGCCGCCGCCTTCCGGACCGCGGCCGCCCATCTTGCGCCCGGCGGGGTACTGGTCATCAGTCCCGACCGGGTGACCGAATCGTTCCGTCCGCCCGAAGTGGACACCGTTTCCCGCGAGACGGAAGATTCATTCGTGTCGTACGTGGAGTGCACGTGGGACCCCGATCCCGCCGACACTACGGTGGAAACCCTCATGGTCTACCTGATCCGGCGGCCCGACGGGCTGCAGGTGGAGCTGGACCGCCATGTGACGGGCCTGTTCCCCCGGGCCACCTGGCGCCGTCTGCTGGCCGACGCCGGTTTTGCGGTGACGGTTCGGCGCTTTCCGTTGGCCGGCCTGGACCGGCCGTATGAGCTGTATGTGGGGCGCCGCCGCTGACCGGACGTGGTGTCCAGACCTGGCCCGTCGGGTGCCGGGGCTGGTCTTCCTGTTCTCATGACCGAAAGGAGGGAAGGCATGACGGATGAAAACAGGCCTGCCCCGGCACCGGAGAGCGAATCCGCGCCGGAAGAGATGTCGGAGGCCCGGCGGCATTGGGAGCAGCTGCACGACGACGAATGCTACCGGGATGTGCATGGCGTGCCATCGTGGGAGTTGACGGGCCGTCAAAAGACCTGCTGTCTGGCGGGGGTGGCGCTGGGGCTCCTGGCCGTGGCCGCGGGGGTGTTCCTGCTGGTGTACCTGTTTTGACGGATGCGGCAGCAGGGGCCATGCTTAGTGGCCGCCGGCGGGACGGGCGTTCCATTACACCGCAGTTGGCCCATGCCATGAGGACAAGGGGAAGATCAGCGGCGGGCCTTTTCCGGGGGCTCACGTTGTTTGCCCCCGGCTGGCAGGCGAATCGACCCTCCGGGCCTTCAAGAGATCGGCCATTCTCTCATCATTTCCGGTGGGCGAGGGAGTCATTATCGAATTCGAATACGACGACGATCACGAAAGCGACTACGACAACAAAAGCGACAAGGAGGTTTTTCGAAACAGCCTGATCGTGATGGAGCCAAGCCAGGGCAGGGGGGCAAGGACACCCCGGGTGGGCGGTCGGATGAAGTGCTCGACTCCGACAACGACTGCGACAACGAGAGGCTGGTGGAAGGGAAGGGAACAAGGGTGCCGGGAGGGCCATCGGTCGAGACGGTCGACTACGACAACGACAACGATCGCGACAACGACAACGGAGAGGGGAACATATGGTCCTGGTCTGGAACCGGGCTACCGCTTCAGGCCAGAAAGGAATGGATCCCCGCGGCATATTTCCGGATGGTGGCCGGCTGGTGAAACCTCGTGGCCCCAATGGTTTTGTTGACATCCAGGACAATCAGCTCCTCGTTATGGACCACATAATCCAGTTTGCCATACTGGAGGTGCATCCGGCGGCGGAAATCCGTGATTCCCGGATGGGGCGTGATCGGCTCATTCCGCACATCGATTCTGGCCTTGACGACAGGATCTGCTGAACAGCGGCGGGTACTGTGGAACTGGTCACCCAGGCAGCAGTATGCGCGCAAGATGAAGATGCCGTCCTCGGTTTCGGGCAGAAATTTCTCCACGATCAGGTCCGGATGGGAGAGCCAGCGGCGGGGGACAGATTTCAGATCGGGGAAGATGCGGTACTGGTCGGAGCGACGGAAGGGCAGGCGCCTGACCGACCTGAGGGCCCGCACCATGTTCTGCACGGCGGGGCTTTGCCACCAAGCCCAGGGGAAACGGAACCGGGCTTCTGGCAACCCGCCATAGTTCAGGTTGGATTTGAGAAACACCGGCCCGCGGTAGTCATCGCCCGGCCGGAGCCGGATCTGGCTGAAGACGGTTTTCCGGATATCCTTCACCGCCCCGTTGATGACGATGGGATACCGGCGGGCGAACTCGAGGTATTCATCGGGCACCACTGTCAGATCCACGTGGACGAACAGGATGTCGGCCGGCACGTACTCTTTTGTGCCCCGCAGGAGCCGCACATCGAAGCCCTGCTCGCGCCAGCACTCCGCCACGTGGGTGATGACGTAGTAGCGCAGGGCTTCCGGCCGGGTGTTGCGGTGAAAGAGAATGGCGATCCGTTGGGTCATGGCTACCTGTCCCGCTGTCAATCTCGGTCAGCTCTGCCGGCGAAAGAGTGTGCGGATTCATTATATCCAATATCGTCTTGTTGCGGTATTGCAATTGTTGGGCACCCCATCCGGAATTCGGAGGTCCGGGGATTCCCGGCACGATGCAGATTTGCAGATTTGGGGTCGGACCAAGATAATTTATTGATTTAAAATAAGATAAGCGTTAATGACGGGTGATTTTAAGTCTTAGAAGCCACTTTTTGAGGGGAAAATTGTGAGTGTAAGGTTCTCTAGGCGCTGCCGTTTCAGGAGGGGGGAAGAAAGCGCACGGAATGTCATGTCCGAGGCGGGCAATGGGCCAAAGGTTTAATAGCCACTTAAAGGCCGCATTTTAGCTCCAAAAAGCGGCTTTTAAGGAGAAATATCGCCATTATTTAATAGCTATCTATATTTTTTTGAGTGAATTGCTTTGGTCCGACCCCAATATCCTATATTCGCATGGGGCGCCTCGACAACTGGATGCTGGATTACGCCGAGAACGGGATTGCGCTCGATTTCCTGGGCGTGACGAGCCTGGACGGCCCGCCCCTCTACCGGGTGCGCCGGACCTATCCCGATGGTTTTGAAGAGGACCTGCTTTTTTCGGCGTCAACGTCCATGCTGGCGGAGATATATTCCGATTACACCGCCGTGCTCCCCTTCATGAAGTCCTATTTTTCCCTGTGGGACTACCGGACGGTGGGCGGGATCAAGCTGCCCCATGTCTTCATCCGGAACGTGGGGCCACTGGGTCCGCCCCACGGCGGCGTGCTGGTGGACGTGAAGGTGAACGTGCCGCTGGCGGATTCCCTGTTCGTCCCGCCCGATAGGGAATAGGTCCCCTCACGCGACAAACCGTTGCAATGTCCTGCAGATCATCACCGCCAATCCACCGGTGACATCCGGATCTTCCGGCATCGGCTCGGCCGCGTTCCAGCCTGTTCAAGTGTCTCGAAAGGTCCATTGGCCGATTGACGAATGTTTTTTCTAAATTTTAGAAAATTGTGAACATAATTGGCCCCGCCGTCGTATTCTAATCATTAGAAAATAGACCAGGAGATGCCCATGGATATGCTGACGCGGCTGGAGGAACTGATCCTGCTGGCGGTTTTGAAACTGGAGGACGACGCCTACGGTACCACCATCTTCAACCATCTGCTGGAGGTCACCGGCCGGAAACTGTCCCTGGGCGGCGTGTATTTCCCCCTGGATCGCCTCACCCGGCGGGGCTACCTCGAGGCGTATACGGGTGACGCCACGCCGCAGCGGAAGGGGCTGTCCAAGCGCTATTACCGGCTGACCGTCCGGGGACTGGCCGCCCTGGAGGATATCCGGCGCATTCACGATGCCATGTGGCCGGCCTACGAAGAGGACCTGTCACGGAAACTGTCATGAACCATTCTCCCGGACATTCCCGCCGCATCAGCCTGCTGGCCAGGATTCTGGCGGCCGGTGACCATCTGCCCCTGCTGGGGGACCTGGAAGAGGCTTACGGGGACGTGCGCCGCCACCGAGGGCGACTGGCGGCCGAACACTGGTACTGGTCCCAGGTCGTGAGATCCGTCCCGCCTTTTCTGGAGAATCACTTCCGCGGAGCGTGGGGCAGGCTTGTCAACTACCTGAAATCGTTCGGCCGGATCTTCCTGCGGCAGCGGCTCTTCTCGGTGATAAACCTGGTGGGGCTGGCCATCGGGATCGCGACTTGCCTCCTTATTTTCCTGTTCGTAGCCGATGAACTCTCGTTCGACCGCTTCCATAAAAACCGGGACCGGCTGTTTCGCGTGGTCCAGGCCAGGTTCGAGGGGGACACGGGCCGGATCGCCAGCCGGAGTCCCTACCTGCCGCCGGCCCTTGGTCCCGAGCTGAAGGAATATTTCCCGGAAATCGAATGCCAGTCCCGTCACATGTGGGCGGATGGAGTGGTGAGCCTCGGCGACCGGCAATTCCAGGAAACCTTCCATCTGGTGGATAAAGACTTTCTGCGGATGTTCAGTTTCCCCCTGCGCCGGGGCGATGCACGGACCGCCCTGGCCAACGACTCGTCCCTGGTCCTGACCCGGTCCCTGGCCCGCAAGTACTTCGGCGGGGAGAATCCGCTGGGGCGCGGGCTGACCGTCACGTTCGGCCGGGAGACCGCGGAATTCATGGTGACCGGCGTGACGGAGAATCCCCCGGCCAATTCATCTATTACGTTCGATCTGCTCATCAACATCGTCAACCTGCCCCGGGCCACCCACGATCCCCATGTCCTGTCCAACTGGCAGCGCTGGTATTTCCCCTTGTACGTCCTCCTCAGGCCCGGCCTCCCGGCCGCCGCGGTGGAGCGGGGCATGGACCCGTTCGTGAACCGGTATTTTGGGGAATATGTCCGGCATCTGCGGGAGGAATCCAACTGGACGGGCGACCGATCGCCCTTCAGCTTTCGGTTGCAGAATATCACCGATGTCTATCTGGACGACCGGGGTGTGGCCCCGTCCGTCACCCTGTCCGTCATCGCCGGCCTGGTGCTGCTGGTGGCCTGCATCAATTTCATGAACATCGCCATCGGCGCCGCGTCCGGCCGGTCGGTGGAAGTGGGCCTGCGCAAGGTGCTGGGGGCCCACCGGCGGCAGCTGGTCGTTCAGTTCTGGGGGGAGGCGGTCCTCATGAGTGTCGCCGCCCTGGGAATCGGTGCCCTCCTGGCCGGCCTGCTGTTGACGGAGTTCAACGCTCTCGCGGAGAAATCTCTCTCGTTGTGGGATTTTTTCCGCGGAACCCGCTGGCTGGCCATACCGGTCATCACCCTGCTGGCCGGGCTGGTGGCCGGCAGCTACCCGGCCCTGGTCATGGCGGCGTTCCGGCCGGTGGAGGTGCTCAAGGGGTCGGCCCGAGTCGGCGGCGCCGGCCTCCTGTCCCGGATGCTGGTGACGGTCCAGTTCGTCGTGTCCATCACCCTGGTCATCACGGCCATTTTTCTGGCCCGACAGGCGGAATACCTGATGGAGACCGATCTGGGCTATGATCCGGCGGGACTGGTGGTCATCCTGATCCAGGAGAACGATCAGGCGGCGTCCGAACAGCTCTACGCCCGGTTCCGGGAAGAGGTGCGGGCGCATTCGGGTGTGCGGGGGATTACGGCCAGCAACCGCGAGTACGGGCTCTTTCTGCCGTCCACCCTGCTGGAGGCGGACGGGCGCGCCATTCACTACAGTTTCAACCGGGTGGATCCGGACTTCATCCCGACCCTCGGCCTGAAACTGGCGGAAGGCCGGAACTTCTCCCGGGAACTCTCGTCGGACGAACGGGCTGTCATCGTCAACGAATGCTTCCTCCGGCAACTGGGTTCATCGTTCGCGGTAGGGGACTTTCTGGGAGCCACCGGCGGTGAATTTCCCCATGGCTGTCGGGTGATCGGCGTCTTGGAGGACCGCCCCTTTCGCTCGCTGCGGAGCGAGATCGAACCGGTCCTGCTGTATATCGGCCGCGGTTTCGCGCCGGCCCGGGACCGCTTCAGCCGGATGTTGGTGCGAACGGACAGCCGGCGGTTTGCGGAAACCATGAAATTCCTGGCGGATGCCTGGCGGCGGGTCCAGCCGGACAAGCCCTTCATCCACTACGTTCAGGATGCGGCCGTGGCGGACATGTACCGGCGGGAACAGCGCTGGAGCGCCATCCTCCGTCACGCGTCGGTGCTCAGCATGGTCATCGCCGGGCTGGGGATCTTCGGGCTGACCGCCCTGACCCTCAGCCGCCGGGTCAAGGAGATCGGCATCCGCAAGGTGCTGGGCGCCAGCGTCGCGCGGATCATCGGCTCCGTGCTCCGGGACTTTGTGCCGGTGATGGTGCTGGCCAACCTCATCGCCGGCCCGGTGGCCTGGTGGATCCTGCGCTTCTACCTGGATGACTACCCCAATCGGATCGCCCTGAATTTCCTCGTGTTTCTGCTGGTGGGACTGGGATCAGTCCTGCTGGCGGTCCTCATCAATCTCTATCTGGCCGTCAAGGCCGCCTGGGCCAATCCGGTGGAAAGTCTCCGCGCCGAGTAAATGCTCCGGGGGCGAGTGTCCCGGCAGTTCAAGCCTCTATCGGGCCTCTCAGGGGATTGTCGCGCCGTCCCCATCCGGTCAGGGCGGCGCCGGCCAGGAGGAGCACCAGCCATTCCAGGGGTGCCCGGTAGCCGTACATGTAGCTCACGACATAGTAGACGAGGGGATAGGTGAGGAGGGGGATCACCAGTACGGCCCGTTGCGGCAAGGACAGGCGCGGCAGACCGCGCCAGGCGCCCGCGGCGGCCGCCGCGGTGAGCAGCAGGATGGGCAGCGCCGCCAGGGGCGTGTGAAGGGGGCCGGCCCAGAAGTAAAGAAAACGGGTCACCGTCAGCGTCAGAAACCCGCCCGGATGGCCGCGGATCCAGTCGAACGCTTCGGCGCGGGCCCGCCGCATGTACTCCGTCTCGCCCAGCGTTCCCACCAGCAGCGCCTCCGCCCGGTCCCGGCCGGGGTGGCGGACGACACGTTCCCGGGCGGTGGTCACGTCGATATCGGCGGCGGCGCCGTCGTGGTTGGCCAGGCGCAGCTCCAGTCCGAAATTGCTGCGGATGAAGAACACATCGCCGAATGTCGCATAGTTCCGCCCGGCCCAGGGCAGGCAGGCCATGAGGATTCCCCACGCCAGGATGCCCGCGTGTCGCCAGGCGCGGGGCGTCCGGTCAGACCAGAGTCCGAAGGCGAGGCAACCCAGGACCACCGGCAGCAGGGCCGGCTGGGCGTGAAAGGACGCGCCGGCGACCAGCCCCAGCAGCAGGGATCCGCGGGCGGTGCTGCCGCCGGTCCAGCGCCGCAGAAAGGCCGCCAGCAGCACCAGCATGAGGATGGCCGGGAACGGGCCGTTCCCGCCGCCGGCCACCTCGGCTGTGCCGCCGGGCACGCCGAGGGCGCCCAGCAGGCCGCCGGCCAGCCCGGCCGGAATCCCCAGGCCCGCGCGGGCGGCAAACCAGGGAAGCAGGCCGTACAGCGTTGCGTAGCCAAGGATGGCGATGGCGGCCCACACCAGGCCGGCGGTAGCCGTCAGGCCGAACAAACGGTAGATCATTCCCCGCAGGCCCGTCGGGAAGGGCAGGGGATGGGCGGTGGGGCCGGTGGGAATGATGTAGGGATCGGCATATTGCCCCGTGGTGGCCAGGGAGATGGCCACGGCGCCGATTTCAGTGCGGCTGCCCGGCTCCAGGTGGCGGGGCGATATCAGCGGGGAGGCGAGCAGCAAAACGCGGACCGTGACCGCCACCAGGAAGACCAGCAGGGACGCCAGTGCGGACCGTTGCCGCCACCATGGCCGGCCTGTGCGGACGGATGGGTGGGGCAAGGACCTGGTGGGCGTCTTCCCCGCCAGGATCGCCGCCAGGGCGGCGGCCAGCTCCGCGGCCGAGGCGGGGCGGTCCGCGGCGTCCTTGGCCAGACAGCGTTCCACCAGTGCGGCTAAGGCTGGCGGAGTGCCCGGGACCACTTCCATCAAAGGGGCCGGTTTTTCGTTGAGAATCCCGTAGATTACGGCCTGCTCGTAGGCCCCCTTGAAGGGGCGCCGCCCGGCAAGAATCTCGTATAGCACGACACCCAGAGACCAGATGTCGGAACGACCGTCCACCGCCCCGCCCCGGGCCTGCTCGGGCGACATGTAGGCGGCCGTGCCCAGGGTGCTGCCGGTGCGGGTGAGGACCGTCCGTCCCGTCAGTTTGGCCAGGCCGAAATCGAGGATCTTCACCAGGCCGTCGGCGGTGAGCATGAGGTTGGCCGGTTTGATGTCGCGGTGCACGATGCCCCGCTCATGCGCCCTGGCCAGCCCATTGGCCGCCTGGCGAGCGATGTCCAGGGCTTCGTCCTGCTTCAGCGGCCCCCGTCCGATCTTCTCATTCAGCGTCTCCCCTTCGTAATGGGCCATGGCGATGTATAGGCGGCCGCCCTCCGTTTCGTTGATTTCGTGGATTGTGCAGATGTGAGGATGGTCCAGGGCCGAGGCGGCACGGGCCTCGTGGATGAAGCGCTGTTTTTCGTCCGCAGCGGCATGCATCTCCTCGGGCAGGAATTTCAGCGCCACGAACCGGTCGAGGTTCAGGTCCTGCGCCTTGTACACGACGCCCATGCCCCCCTGCCCGAGCTTCTCGATGATTTTGTAGTGCGAAACGGTCTGGCCAATCATACTGCCTCTACTAGTAGCTCAAGCTTCCAGCTTGAGTGGTTGCAAGCAGGATGCTTG
>JAFGRT010000001.1 GCA_016935015.1 Acidobacteriota bacterium
ACAGGGGTGCAAAAAGAGAGCGGAATGTTGTGTCCGAGGCGGGCAATGGGGCCAAGGGTTCAATGGAAACTTACAGGCCGCATTTTGGCCCCCAAAAGAGGCTTTTAAGGGATAAAATCGCCAATTTTTGATAGTCATCTGTTTTTATTTGAGTAATTTGCCTTGGTCCGACCCCAAAACCCCGGGAATGGTGGCGGCCGAACGGCCGTTGCTCCGCTGTACGTTACAACTGGCGTATGACCGTCAGGGCCAGGTCGCGACCCGATCCACCAGGATCCGGTGTACATCGGAATCTATACAGTCAATAAAGAAATCTAAGCGACTATCGTCAACCGGGTTATTCCGGGGCGAGAAACCAGATCATCAGCCTTGAAAGGAGAGCAAACATGTCCGATAAAAAGATCATCGCCATCGTGGGGGCCACCGGCGCCCAGGGCGGCGGACTGGCCCGGGCCATTCTGGACGATCCGGCCGGCGGATTCGCCGTTCGGGCCCTGACCCGTAACGTCGACTCCGCCAAAGCCCGGGCACTGGCCCGGCTGGGCGCCGACGTGGTGGCCGCCGACGTGGATGACCCGACCAGCCTCGAGCGCGCCTTCGCCGACGCCTGGGGCGCCTTCTGCGTGACCTTCTTCTGGGAGCATTTTTCGCCGGAAAAGGAGGCGTCGCAGGTCCGCCACATGGCCTGGGCGGCCAAAAAGGCCGGACTGCGCCATGTCATCTGGTCCACTCTGGAAGACACCCGCCGCTGGGTTCCCCTCGATGATGACCGCATGCCCACGCTGATGGGCCGGTACAAGGTGCCCCATTTCGACGCCAAGGGCGAATCCGACGCCGTCTTCACCGAGCTGGGCGTGCCCACCACTTTCCTGCTGACGTCCTTCTACTGGGACAACCTGATTCACTTCGGCATGGGACCCAGGAAGGGGCCGGACGGCAAATTGGCCTTCACCCTGCCCATGGGCGATCGCAAGCTGCCCGGCATCGCCGCCGAGGATATCGGCCGCGGCGCCTATGGCATTTTTCGCCGGAGTGCGGAGTTCATCGGCCGGACCGTGGGCGTGGCCGGCGAGCATCTTACCGGCACCCAGATGGCCGCCGCCCTGACCGATGCGCTGGGCCAGGAGGTGGCCTATAACGTGGTAACCCCCGAGGTCTTCCGCAATTTCGGTTTCCCCGGCGCCGAGGATCTGGGCAACATGTTCCAGTTCAAGCGGGATTTCGAGCCGGATTTCTGCGGCGCCCGCGACCTGGCAGTCAGTCGGGAGCTGAATCCCCATTTGCAGACATTTTCAGGCTGGCTGCAGGCCAACAAGGACCGGATCCCCCTCGAGTGATCCGGTCGCCGTCTCCGTTCATCGGGCAGGAAGATGATTCTGCAAATGCCGCCGCGGATCGGCGCCCTGGGGACGGGGCCGATCCGCCGGGGCAGGATGGTGTCAAATGCGAAATCGCAGAAAGGCGGCCATGTTTTGGGCCCGATCCATGCCGACACCTTCAAATATTTGTTTGACCGTGACGCTCTGATCCAGGGCCCGATCAATGGCCTCCGTCACGATGTCATCCACTTCCACCGTTTCGCCGCCACACAGGCTGCAGCTTTTTTCCAAAATCCCCATAAAATTACAGTTCAGACAGCGGACACCCCCCGCCACGTAATCGCGGGCCACCAGCAGGGTGTCCACGGCCGATCCGTTGAGATGGCGCAGCACGTTCTCCAGACCGATGGTGGCCAGGCCACCGGCCTGGCTGGTGTGCAGGACCCGGTCCACCAGGGCATAATGCTCTTCAAAGGTTTTGGTCTGCTCTACTTTCATCGAGCGCTCCAGGATTTCATGCTCCGGCGCGTCTGAAGGCAGTTCCAGATGGTCCACCACCCGGTCCCGCAGGTAATTGTGCAAGCTGGACTCGAATTCCTTGAGATACTCTGTTTTACAGCCGATGATCAGCCAATCAAAATGATCCCGTTTGAACAGTTCGAACAGCGTACCGGTCACATGTTCGAAGTGTTCGTTCACTTTTTGGGCATGCTTGCGGTTGGAACGCTTCTCGTCGTAACCGGCCCAGCCACCCCACTTGACCTTGGTGGGAACATCATCCGAGATCAGCTTGTACTCCAGGATGGCGCCTTGATAGATGAGAAAGATCCGGGCGGTGTGCTGATCCAGCACGACGGTGCAGATGCGCCGGTATTCCACCTCCTGGAACTGCAACGGCCGGATGTAGGGCGTCTCATCGAGGATAAACCGGTTGCGCGGTGGCCGCGGCAGCTCGATCTCGTGCCACAGGTTGTAGCTGCCGCAGCTGAAGAGGGCCATGCCTTTTATGGTAAATTCCTTGTAATTGTTGAGGATGTAATCTTCAATCTTTTGTATTTCCTGCAGGGCTTCCCGGCGAAAATCCTTGTCGGTGCTGCCGTTCAGACGCAGCCGGACGATGCGGGCCATCTGCTTGAGCTTGGTTTCCACTTCCTTTTTGGAGACCTGTTTGCCGTCGGTGTTCAGATATACGGAGAAGACCGGGTGGGTTTGAGAACGAAACGACCGCAGAAAATCGATGTCCTGACGAGTTAACATGTCCACCTCCTGTCAAAGATTGATGCGACGAAGGGACCAGCCGGCCCTTGCTCCGGGGAGCAGCGGCGGTCCCTTCGTTAGTGCATAATGGTGATTGTTGCGGTAAGTCGTTGCGCCAATGGCAAGAACATATTCTTCCTGATGGGTGTTCAAGATTTTCCTGATACCCATGCGACCTGTCTTTTTTATATTATACTGCCGATGGAATCATAATCCAAGTCCGAAAAAAATTGCAAGTCGGCGCCGGGTACTTCGTCTCTTCGGTGAAATCAACACGGAGGTTACCCATGAAACGCAATTATGGATTTCTGCTGGCCGTCTTGCTGGTACTGGGCTGCAGTGGCGGCCTGACGGCGGCAGACGACAACCCTCTGCACCTGGAAGTACGGGTGGATGGCCGGCCGCTGCCGGTGCACATCCATCACGGCAGATGCTATATCGAGGCCGCGAAGGGATGTGAGTACACCATTGTTCTGCACAACCGCTCGCCGCGGCGGATCGCCGTGGCTCTCTCTGTAGACGGACTGAACACCATCGACGCCAAACATGTCAGCGCCCGCCAATCGTCCAAATGGGTGCTCGATCCCTGGCGGCGGGTAGAAATCAGCGGCTGGCAGGTCAGCCGCGACAACGCCCGCCGGTTCTACTTCACCACCGAGGATGATTCGTACGGTGCCGCGCTGGGCCGCATGGAAAACCTCGGCCTGATCAGCGCCGCGGTGTTTCGTGAAGTGGCCGGCCACGATACCGCGGAGATCGAGGCGCCGGCCGCGGACCGGTCGGCGCGCCGCCAGAATGAAGCCGACGCCAAGTCGAGCGCCTGCCGCGAAGCCGTGAAAGATTTCGCCGCCACCGGCATGGGCCGCCAGGTGGATCACCGGGTTCGGCGCATGCAGCTGGAACTGGAGGAGCGACCGTGCCAGACCATCAATCTGCGCTACGAATACCGGCCCGAGCTGGTACGGCTGGGCGTGCTGCCCCGGCCGGACGACGGGCTGGTCCGGCGCGAGGCGGCGCAGGGCTTCGGCCCGGACAGCTTCTGCCCGGAGATCCGTCGGTAGCTCTCCCCGAAACATCCTTTTCCTGATCGTCCATCACCGGGCGAGCCGCCTGTCCCGCCCCCGGAAGATTCCGGGGGTTCTTTTTATGGCTCTTCCCTTTTCCGGCTGTGGTGTTTCCGGGGCCGGATGCCGCCGCTATGATGACCTGCCGGCGGATGAAAAAATCTGCTACAATGAGCCATTCCGTCGGAGTTCGATGCCGGCAATAGGCGACAGGAGGATCGGCATGAATATCGTCACTGTCATGGGGAGTCCCCGACCGCGGGGCAATACGGCTACGGTGCTGGGCTGGCTGGAAGAGACTTTCCGGGATCGGGGTCATGACGTGGATCCTATTATCATTAGCGAACACACCGTTTATCCCTGTCAGGCCTGCGCCGTCTGCAAGCGGGTCACGGACGCCCCGGGCTGTGTGCAGCGGGACGACGCCGAGGCCCTGTTCCGGCGCATGATGGCCGCCCATGTGTTGGTTTATGCCACGCCGCTGTATTGCTGGGAGTTCAGCGCGCAGTTGAAGCCCCTCATCGACCGGCACTACTGTCTGGTGACGGATTTCGGCGGCCCCGACTGGAACTCGCTGCTGCGGGGGAAACGGGCCGGCCTGCTGGTCACGTGCGCCGGTCCGGTGGCGGACAACGCCGACCTGATCCAGCAAGCCTTCGTCCGTATGATGGAATACATCCAGTGCCGGGCCGTCGAATGCCTGGTGGTGCCGTTCTGCACGACGCCGGACCAACTGGGGGTCGAGGCCAGGGAAAGAGCCGTTTTCTGGGCCGAACGACTGCTGGCCGATCGTTTCTGAATGGCCTGTCGGGACCGGATTTAATGGTCCAGCTCTTCGGGCAACAAGTCGGTGGTGGACCAGCGGAAGGTGGCCTGCGCCTGGCGCAGGTTCATGCGGGCCTCCACCTGGATGGCCTCGGCCCGGGCCAGCGCCGCCTGGACGTCCAGCAGGTCGTTGACGGTCCCGGCGCCGGCCTCGTAACGGGCCTGCACCAGGCGCAGGCTTTCGGCAGCATCGGCCACCAGGACCGCCGCCGCGGTCACCGCTTCCCGGGCCTCGCCGATGCGCAGGTGGGCGTCCCACACATCCTGGCGCACCTGCTGCCGGGCCTCACGCAGGAGGGCCGCCAGGCGGTCCTGTTCAGCCCGGGCGCGCCCCAGCTCGTGGCGGCGGGAAAAGCCCTGGAAAAGCGGCAGGGAGAAGGAGAGCCCTACCGACCAATCCGCGTCCTCTGGCGCCCATTCCTCATCCCGCCAGCCGGCGTAACCGTCGAGGGAAAAGCGGGGGTAATAGCGGCTCCGGGCGGCGCGCACTTCCTGGCCGCCGGCTTCGAGGCGCTGCCGCAGGGCCAGAATGGATGGCCGCTGCCGGGCGGCCCGATCCATGGCGGCGGAAACTTCTTCCTTCGTGGGGGCCGCCGGATCATCCACCAGCGGGTCGATGATCAGCGGTGTCTCCACGGGCAAGCCCAGAGTCCGGTTCAGATCGGCTCGTCGCATCTCCACCAGATTGGCCACCCGCACCAGCGCCAGTTCGGCGTCGGCCGCTTCCACCCGGGCGCGCAGGACATCGGCTTTGGACACGGCGCCGGCGGCCAGGCGGACTTCCGTCAGCCGCAGGTTGTTGCGGGTCCGGGCCAGCTGTTGTTGGGCGGCGGCCCGGGCCTCGTCGGCCGCTGTCAGGGCATAAAAGGCCTGGTGGATGGCCAGGGCCAGGTCCTGGCGCAACTGGCGCGTGTCTTCGCCGGCGGCCGCGGCGGCAGCCAGGGCGCCGCGATACCGGGCCGCCCGCTCGCCGCCGTCGTACAGGAGATAGCTGGCCCGCAGCCGGACCGACCAGTCATCGATGGGGCCGATGGTGGACGGCAGGCCGGGCACGGGAATCTCGGGGATGAAGGCATGGCTCTGCCAGCGGCGGTAGCCGCCTTCCAGCCGGACATCCGGGTAATAGGCCGCCCGGGCCATACCGGCTTCCTCACCGGCGATGCGGATTCCCTCCCGGGCAGCCGCCAGCGCCGGGTTTTGGCTCAGGCCGATGCGCAAACAGGCCGCCAGCGACACTTCGCCGCCCGCATCCGGCGGGCCATCGGCCGGTGTCTGACCGGCCGCGCCGGCCGGCCCCATGAGGCCGCCCAGCAGCAGCAGGCTTGAGATCACGATCTGACGATGAACCGGGAAGCGCATGTGGATACTCCTTGTCAAACGAGGGTTTTCCGGAAACGGCCGGCCGACAGGCCCAGGACGGCTACGC
>JAFGRT010000140.1 GCA_016935015.1 Acidobacteriota bacterium
CCTTTACCAGGGCGGCGGGCGGCCGCGCGAGGGGACGCGCGTCCACCCTTGCCCTTCGCTCTATAATTGCCACCCTTCGGGCGGCCCAACAAAGAGAAAACAGAAAATACACTCACCCTGCCGCCCTTGCCCTTCGCTACAGAATGTCAGCCCTGCGGGCTTGGAAAGAGGGTATCGACCTCTGGGCGGCAAAAATCAAGAAATGAGGAATTTGATCGGTCATTCAACCTTTTCTATCGCTCTCGAATGTCAGGCCTGTGGGCTGGAGAAGAGGTCTGTGTCGCCCGGGGTACGTATATTTCCCGACCGGGTTATGCATAAGGCCCGCAAAACCAGCCTTACGTCGAAATGAAAGCCTAGGTGAATGAAGAAGGCCCGCAGGGCCGACCCGTCCGCTAGCCGGGGGTGAGCGCAGCGAGCCCCCGGAAAGGACGCCCTGAAAGAAGATAGAGGCCCGCAGGGCCGACCCGTCCGCTAGCCGGGGGTGAGCGCAGCGAGCCCCCGGAAAGGATGCTATAAAAAGTGAGCGGAGGCCTGAAAGGCCGGCCAGAAAATCAATCAGGCAATAGAGAACGCTTATCCGATCAGGCTCATCGGTCGGATCTGGAAGGGCCGCATGAGGGAGCGTCGCCGGGTTTCAGATCCGGAAGACGGGCGTTCCTTCAGAACATTTCTACGTTATCCACGTCCTACCCAGGACTCGCTGCGCGTCGTCCGGGGCTATCGTCGGTCGGCCCCTGCGGGGCCTGCCGAACCGGATGGTCCGATCCGGGTGGTCGGCCCGCCGGAAGCAACGCCTTTCCGCGTGATCATGGATCGGCCACCCCGGCGCCCCTGCCCGGGGCGCCCGGAAGGTTGGCCGAATTTTTCACCCTCCGCCTTCCGGCAGAAGGCGGGGTACGGTCACCGTCGGTCCGGGCGAATGTCAGAACAGCTTCCACACGGACTCGACGGGCTTGCGGCGTTTGAACCGGCCATACCAGACGCACAGCGGAAAGAGAACGATCAGCCCTATCAGCCAGAACAGGTACATCACCGCATATCCCGTGCCGTCCGGGAACGCCAGGCCCATCAGCCCGTAGACATAGAGATGGACGATGTAAAAGAAGAGGGGGGATCGGCCGAAGACGAGCAGCGGCCGGGCCGCCCGGGGCAGCGCCGCTTCCATTTTATGAAAGACGAACAGCAACAGGAAATTGAGGCCCAGCGTCACCAACAGAAAGGCCAGACTGGGGGGATACTTGGTGACGTTGAAAAAACCGATCCAGCCCGATTCCCAGGGATGGAAATTCCCGAATCCCCCGGCCCAGCGGAGCAGTACGAAAAGGGCCAGAAAACCGGCGCCGGCGGGGAGCACGTGGCGAAAGGCGCGTTCTCCCTGGTGAATCAGCACCCGGCCGAACATGACGCCCAATCCGGTGACGCCCAGCCAGGGGACCAGAGGATAGAACGACTGCCAGACGCCCGTATGGCCCGGGATCAGCAGCAGCCTGAGCCACGGTGAAAACAGCACGCCGGTCTCGGCGGCCGACGGCGTCAGCCATTGGGTTGCCAGGATGGCCCCGAGGCTGAGCAGAACGATGACCATCGTCCGGGCCCGCATCAGGAAGGCGAAGGCGATCATGGTGGCCCCCAGGCCGTACAGCACGCCGAAATGCAGCAGCACGTCCCCGCCGCCGCCGGGCGGGTCCATCAGGGGTTGGCGGCTGCCCAGCCTCCCCAGCAGCCAAGCCGGATTTTCGAGGCACAGCTGGAGGAGAATCAACAAAATGCCGCGGGTCACAAAGAAGCGGACGATCCGGCGTTCCGTCCAGCCGGCCTGCCGCCGGGCGGCGGCGAACAGGACCATGCCCGCCCCCATCAGGAAGAAGAATCCCGGGGCGCACAGATGGGTGATCCACCGGGTCAGAAAGGCCAGGGCGTCGGCATAGCGGGGCAGGGCCGATCCCCAGAACTCACCCGGATGGACCCTGGCGATGAAATAACTGGCATGGTCCACGGCCATGAGGACCATGATGAGCCCGCGGAGGGCGTCCATGGACAACAGCCGGCTGCCGGCCCGGGGCATCTGTCCCGGTTCGGTGGGTTGTTCAGCCGGCGGGAATGGTGCGGCCGTCATGCGGAATCCTCCATGGATTCAACATATTCTGCGGGGTGGCGACATATCCATATACCCCTCGAACCCGGCGGCGGCAACGCCTGTGGCGTGCGGCGGCACGCTTGCCCCGGCGAAGTTATCTGACGAAGCCGGGACGCCGCTTTGTTTTCTGAACCGGCGATGGGACGAATGAGTGCACTCCCTGCCCCGGCGTCTCACTGCAGGTTCAGCTGCCACGATACGCCGAAGCGGTCGTTGACCCAGCCAAATTTCCGGCTGAAGCCGTAGTCGCCGGGCGGCATCAGCACCTCGCCGCCCTTCGAAAGCTGTTCAACCAGCCGGTCCAGTTCCGCCTCGTCGGCGCACTCGACGAAGAGCGACATGGCCGGCGTGAACGTGAACGCGTGCGGGATGGGACTGTCGATGCAGATGACGGGCTGCCCGGCCAGGGTGAAATCCGCCCGCTGGATGCTGCCTTCGGGACCCGGCTCGCCGGGGCCGTAACGGACCATGGTGCCGATGTCGGAACCCGGAAACACCGAGACGTAGAAGCGCATGGCCTCCTCGGCCGAGCCCTCGAACATGAGAAAGGGGGTGATCTTGTGGGTCAATGTGGATCTCCTTTCGGCGGATGATTCGGACCGGTCGCCGGCCGTGGGGCGGCGGCTGTCCTCCGACAGCTCCATGACGATCACCGCGGCCACGGGATCGGGCGCCTGGTCCGGCACGCCGATGACCAGGCCCTCACCGGTCGTTTCCATCGGCAGGGGATTTTGGGTTTTGTCGGCCAGCAGGTAGGCGCGAATCACCGGCATCGTGGCATGGGCGACGACCAGGCGGCCGTCGGCCGGCCACTCGAACACGTGGGCGAAGATCCGGCCGGTTTTCTTCGTGTAGCGGCCCCAGGCCGGCCGGTCCAGGGGGCTGGCCGTCGTGCCGTAGACGGCCTCGCCGTTCACGGCCAGCCACCGGCCCATGCGCTGCAGCCGTTCCACGCTGGACGGGGGGATCAGGCCCTCGGCCGTGGGGCCGACGTTCAGCAGGAAGTTGCCTCCCTTGCTGGCCACATCGACGAGCTGGCGGATCAGGACGTCCGCCGATTTCCAGTTGTGGTCGTCGGCCTTGAAGCCCCAGGTGTCGTTCATGGTCATACAGGTTTCCCAGTCCACGCCGGGCAGCCCCTCGGCCGGGATCTCCTGCTCGGGGGTACCGAAGTCGCCGGCGCACTCGGCGCTCTGGCTCATCCCCTCCTTTTCGCGGCACCTGCCGATACGATTGTTGATGATGAGGTCCGGCCGGATGCCGCGCAGGTGGTCGTACAACGCCCGGCCCTGGGCTTCCGTCCATTCGTCGATCCAGTAGCCGTCGAACCAGAGCACGCCGATGTCGCCGTAACCGGCGAGGAGTTCCTCGAGTTGCGGAATCATGTACCCGTCGCGGTATTTCGGGAAATCGGCGCCCGTGGCCTGGGGATGGTGCCAGTCCATGATGGAGTAGTAGAAGCCGAGGGGCATGCCCTGCCGTCGGCAGGCGTCGGCCAGTTCCTTCAGAATATCCCGTTTGAAGGGCGAAAAATCCATGATGTCGTAATCGGACACCGGCGAGTCCCACAGGCAGAAGCCGTCATGGTGTTTGGACGTGATGACGATGTACTTCATGCCGGCGTCCCGGGCGAGCCTCACCCAGGCGTCGGCGTCGAACTCCCGGGGATTGAACTGCCGGGCATACGGCTCGTACTCGGACACGGGTATCTGGGCGGTGTACATGATCCATTCGCCGGTCCCGCTGACGGGCTGGCCCTGGTGGATGCCCGCCGGCACGGCGTAGGGGCCCCAGTGAATGAACAGGCCGAAGCGGGCGTCCCGCCACCAGTCCAGGCGGGCGTCGTGTTCGGCCGGTGTCTCCGGCGCGCCGCCGGCCGCGGCGGCCCCCAGTGTCGTGACGGCACACACGGCCAGTGCGACCAGCAGCAGCAACCACATCCTCGTCATGGCTATCCTCCCGTCCGTGGCGTGAATTCAGCGGATCTTCCCACGAGACCATGCCCGCCGCCGCGTTGGCAACCGCGGACAGCCGGGCGGCCCGCTACCCCTCGCCCTCCGCCTTCCGGAACAGATAGATGGCCCAGCCCAGGGTCTCGCGCCCCCACTGCAGATAGGCCGCCTTTTCGGCCCTCACCCTCTGCAACACCTCGGCCACGTCTGGATCGTCGGGCTGCTCCCGGGCCCACGCTTCGGCGGCATACCACTGCCGGCCCTCGTAGCGGTCCCAGTCGTCGGGGCTGCTCACCAGGGTGTAGGCCAGTTCCAGCCCGAGGTCCCGCCCGGCGGTGGCGTTCTCGTGGTGCGTCCCGAAGGCGGTGCGCGCCTCACCGATGGCGGCCAGATACTCGGCCGCCGGTTCCTGCCGCCAGTACGGCTCGCCCGCCACCACCCAGCCGCCCGGCGCGGCCAGCCGTTCCAGGGCCCGGAGCGTCCCCTGGTGGCCGCCGAAGATCCAGCCGGCGCCGATGCAGGCCGCCAGGTGGAAATCCGCCGGCTCGTCGGGCCGATAGGCGGCGCCGTCCATCTCCACGAACGTCAGGCGGGCCTTCGGGACGCGCGACCGGAGCCTGGCCCGGGCGTCGGCCACACAGTAGGGCGATTGGTCCACCCCGATCCCGACGATGTCGTACCGTTCGGCCAGCCGGATGAGGAACTCGCCCTTGCCGCTGGCGATCTCCAGCACCCGCGCGCCGGACGGCAGCCGGAGCCGCTCCATGAGCTCGTCCAGTTTCGCCGTGCTCATGGGGTTGCAGACCACGTGGTCGCGATGTGTAATGGCATAGTATTTCCACAGATTCATGTCAATCTCCTCCTGCAGGGTCGCCCGCCGGTCTCTGTTCCGGCATCATGGCCGGCACCACGCGCGTCGTGTCATCCGCCTTACATCTCGCCCCTCCACTCAAAGAGGCCATCGATATCCTTCAATCCCTCATTGATTTCTTCGCGATCCAGTTCTTCGGGATCATATGGCTCGCCGCACCACTCCATGTACGATTCGTGTTCTTCGTGTTCGGGATCTCGCATGGCTTCCAGAAACTCTTCAAAACCCCATATACCGCCCACATCTTCTGGCGGGCAGGCTCTCTTTCCTGTCACACAATGTGGATATTTCGCGCCGGGATCGGGGGGCAGGATATTCTCGACCAGGATATCGTGTTGCCACCCGTCGCCGAAGTCGTATTCGTAGAGAAATTTGCTGCGTGTGACCGGAACGAGCTCGGCCAGTCGATATTCACGTTCGTCGATCACCGTTTTCCAATCTTCCTCGTTCGGGATGCTGAAAAACTCTCCGGCGATGATAAACTGGTGCAAATGACTGTTCGTCCAGCCCATGGCAATCTGAATGATTTTGTGCAATTCATTGAGCGTAACGCCGCCGGAAACCAGCAACCGTCTCCAGATGGGCGGTTTGCTATGTCGCAGCGTTACCTTGATCTGGTAAATGCTTTGGGTCGAAGACATGGTTCTCTCCTTGTTCGGTATGGCGATGTGTTCATGCCCGACATCCGGTCGGACAGCGAACGTAATCCGTGGACGGATGGGGGCGGCGTGCGCCCCGCCCGCCGGCGGTGACAGGCCGGAACGCCGGATGAACATACGGATCAGGAACCGATGATGTCGTTCAACCCCTCAATCACCTGGGCCATTTCTTCCGGTGTGGCGTTCCACAAACGCTTCCCGATCCGTTCAACCGCCAGCGTCCTGATCTGGCTGATTTTCACCCAAGACCGCTTCGTCAACTCTTTGGAATCCAGCTCCAGCGTCAGGGGAAATCCGGCTTTCTGGGGCTGACGGGCAATAGCCACGGCGATGACGGTCCCGGATCGCTCATTGAACACATTCTGACTCAGGATCAACGCCGGCCGTTGTCCCGCCTGTTCGCTACCCCGGACTGGATTCAGGTCCGCCCGGCGAATGTTTCCCCTCAGTATTCCGGCCATCCCTGCAGCTCCTCCGAAAGCCCCTCTTCCGCCAGGGCTTTTTCGAACATCGGATCGAGTTTCTGACATTTTCGAGCCAAACGACCCCGGTCGACCCGCTCGAGCTTTTCCTTTACGGCGATCTGGATGGCGTGGCTCCGGTTGCGGAAAACGTCTTCTTGCACAAGTCTGTCCAGCTGTTGCAGCAGGCCGGCGTCAATGGTTATGGCGACTTTTGACCGTCCCATGCTCCACCTCCAGGTATGGTGATATGTCATACCCGCGTTGTTGTCAACTTTCGCGCATATGCGGGGATCCTCATTCTTGCGGAAATCAGCCCAACCGGCAGCCAGCACGAGAGGTAGACCCGAGCCAAACCCGCCAGTAGCACCGTCCGCGTCACCACTTCGTCAGCCGGCCCCGGTAGCGGGATGGTGTTCTGCTTCACCCTCCCAGCTGTGGAGAATCTCCTGCACCCGCCCGTTGACCTGGTCGCGGGCGTCGTGTCGTGCCCAGCCGGCCGCCAGGAGCTTATCATAGGTTGTCTCGCTGTGCCGGACGTGGGCGGCCACGGCCAGATACACGGCGTCCGGGTCGAGGGCCCTGGCCCCGGCGGAGCGGCCCACCCGGCCGCTGTACTTGCGGCAGGCGTGTTCGGCGATCTCGTGCTCCCGCCCCGGCGGGGCGTGGGGGTACAGCTCACGGACGCGGCCGGCGAACCGGGCCACGTACTCGCCGTCGAGCTCGGCGCGGCGCTCGGCCACCCGCTCGCGGCGCCGGGCGCGGGCGTCGGCGTCATTCAGGCACTCTTCCTCGGCCTGGTCGAGGGCCGCTTCCTCGACCAGAAAACCCTGCCGTTCGTAGCGCTTGCGCACCCGGCTCCATTTGAGGACCACGGCACACAGGGTCGAATGCTGGCGCGCCCGCCGGGTGAGGGCCATGTCGCCGGCCGGCAGGAAGACCAGATGATCGAGGTCGGCGCAGGCGAGGCAGAGGGCGCCTTTTTCGCCGCACAGGGTGATCCAGGACCGGCGGCCGAGGGCCTCGTGACACTCGCCGCAGGTCGAGTCGCGGCTCGAGATGAAGACCTGCAGTTCACTTTTTTCACGCGGTGGCATGGGGGTTCCCTCCAGCCAGGAACGGGGCGGGCCGCCCGGATTATTCGCCGTCACGCGGCGCGGGGCCGGCGGCGGTTCTTAGCCGGGACAATCTCACATCGACGCGGCTTCCCGGGGGACGGCCCCGGTGGGCATCCGCAGCGCCCGCGGCGAACGGCCGGCGCCTACATGATCTTCAGGATATGCTCCAGCAGGGTGCCCCGCGGATGTTCAACGATTCGGCCGATCTCCTCCCCATCGCGATAGAAGACGAAGGTCGGCAGGCGCTCGATCTGGAATTCCTCGTAGTAAAACTTTACATCGGGAGACTCTTTTCTCTCGATGTTATAGTAGGTGACTTCCACGGTGGGATTGTCCAGGGCTTCGATGATCTTGATGAAGCCGGGCACATGTTCCTGCGAGTCGCTGCACCAGGTGCCGAGATAGACGTCGATCCTGAGTGTGTCGCCCGCTTTTTTCTGCAGGATCTCCAGGGCGCCCGGATCGACGGTGAAGGCGTCGTAGGCGGCTTTCCACTCTTCGTTCTCGAACAGCAGCTCCTTGTCCACCATTTCGATGGCGGCGACCTCGGCGGCCAGGAACAGCAGACCCAACGCAACCAGCAGCACCATGGGGCGGCGAACACCTGACTGGGGCATGATTACCTCCATTGCTCACAGTGAATGACGTATTCACGAAATACCATATCTTCAGAAAAAAAAGCAATCCTTCACTGCCGCTACATGCGGATCTGCAACAATGTCGGTCGGCGATCTCCAGGTGCCTGGCACCGGAGACCGTCGGCTCCCGGGCCGGCATCCTTGCTTCGGCCCGTGTCAGCCACCGCCGGTACTTTTGCCCGGGGCACGGCTAAGCAGGGAAGAGAAACGCCGTGTGAATCTTCAAAACCATCGTCGGCCAGAGGGGCGCTCGCCTTTGCCGGCTGGCGGGCCGAAGAGAGTTCCCGGCAGGCGGATGATCCCGCCCGGACTGTGACTCGTCATCTCACTCGGCCATCATGGCGCCGGGTGGGCAGCCGTCACACCGCCGCCCGGCCCGGTCAGGTGGCGGATCCGCGCTCGACCGGTCAACCTCGTGCGTCAGGTTTTTTCAGGACGGAACATCTCTTCGAGGATGGCCACGGCACTTTCCACATATCCGGGGCAGTTGGCGAACACGTTGGCCTTCATGGCCGCCATGCTTTGCTCCGGGGTGCGGATTTCGCAGCCGATGAGCTCCCGGCACAGGATGGTGGCATGGCGCGCCCTGAACCGGTCGATGAATTCGCTGACGCGGGCCATGGTGGTGAACCCGTCGGCCCTGTCGAGAATGTTGTCCTGGTTGGTCGTTTTGAGGCCGATCACCAGGGCGGCGCCGCTCACCGCGCCGCACACGTGGCCCAGGCCGCCGATGCCCCCGGCCATGCCGCGGCCCAGCCCGGCGGCCAGGTCCTCCGCCAGGCCGCACTCGGCGGCATAGGCCGCCAGCACGCCGGTGCAGCAACTGCCGTATCGCTGCATCATGGCCAGGGCCGCCTCCGCCTTGCTCCCGGGCGAAACGTTCTCCGCCTCCGCTTTCGGTTCCTGCTCCCCGGCGGACAGATAGACAGGCAGCAACGACGCGGCCAGTGTGGTGGACGTCATGATCTTCAGAAAATCCCGGCGGTCTTTTTCCATTGTATCCTCCTGTATGATTCCTGACGCCCCAAGGGCGCCGGGAGATGATGTTCCACCACCGGGTCCGCGGCGCGGCCGGTCTGCGTCTTTTCGGGGACAGACCTCCGCGGGCGGATGCGGCGGCGTGTCCGTCACACCCACATGTGCGCCAGGTTCGCCGCCCGCCGCGCGTCGGCCAGGTGCCCCCGGTGCATGTACCCGTGGTCGGCCACGTACTGAAAACAGAGCCGGTACGTGCCGAACGTGTCCGCCCAGCCCGGGGGAACGCGGGCGCTGGCCTGGTCGAGGCCCTCCTCGGAGAAGCCGTCGAGGAGCTGGATCGTCGACTGCCGCATGGCGCGGCATGTGGCCAGGACCTCGTCGAACGGGGGAAAGTCGCCCACCTGGCCTGATGGCTCCCCGGCGTCGAAGAGCGGCTCCCAGTGGGCCAGCGGGTTGGGCCGCCCCAGCATGAAGGTGTGGATGACGAGCCCCTCGATATAGGCCAGGTGGCCGAGGACCCAGAGGGTGTGACAGCCTCCGGCGGATGTCGGGGCCACCGTCGCATGGGCCCGCATATCCTCGATGTGCGCCAGCACCCGGGCCGCACTCTTCTGCAGATTGTCGCCGATGAGATCTTTGGACTGCATGGCTCCTCCGTCCGCGTCTGCCGGTGATCCGGGTGCCTGAAATACCTATACGTGGTGGTATATGCTGCAAGTTCCATCGTATGAACCGTAGCCGACGCAGGTGGAGTGACCGTTTCGGGTATGCCGGGGACATTTCATGTGTGTATCGTGTACCATTGGCCGGCCAGCGGGTCATACAATGACGGATGAACAGTTCCACCGGGCGCCCCGCGGCTTGTCATGTATCTCATTTTTGATGAATAACATGGACCTCCAACTGCCTGCCGTTTGGAGTGGATTCCGTCATTCAGACGCCTCAGCCCAGCGGTGGCGATGAGGTTCAGCCTTGGCCACCGCCTGGTAGGCCCCCCTCTGTCACGCGCCGCGGTCTTGCAGCGCACCAATGTTCCCCTCGATGTCGGCACCGCCCTGCCGGGAAAGCCTCGCGGCGCCGTTCCGGACGATAATCCCGGCCGCCAGCAGCCAGTACAGGCCCACATAGATGGCCCAGAGTGAGGGGGCGCCCGGTATGTTGAGTATCTGGACCACACCATTGGTGACGAAATGAAAGAGCACCACCAGCAGGATGCTGCCGCGGCTGTTGATGTAGAGCCAGCTGAACACGACGCTCAGGGGGATCACCTCCAGGAGGAAGAGCCCGAGGAATCGCACATCGTTGAGGATGGGCGAGATGGGAATGTGCCACAGCACCCAGAAGACAGCGATGATGAGGCTGGCGGTGAGGGCGCTACGCCGCCTGAGCAGGTGGGGCAGGGCGAAGCCGCGCCAGCCGTACTCCTCGGGCAAGCCGGATGGCAGAATCAGGATCTGGACCCACATGATCTGGAGGTCGAGGGCCGGCGGGGCGCCGAAGGTCAGGGAATAAAGACCCCGGGCCGCTAGGCCCAAGGCCAGGGTGGCCAGAACGGCGAAGAGGTACCAGCCGATGCCGACCCGCCAGCGCCCGATCCGCTTCAGCAGATCGCAGGCCCCTTTCCGGCCGTAGAGGAGTCCGCTCAGCAGCAGGGCGGCCAGGGTGGGTCCGCACAGACCCAGGTTGTGGACGGCGAAGCGGATTCCCCTGCCCGTTTCGGGAATGAGAACCCGGCCCAGCCCCCACACGATCCACGAAATCAGGAAGGTCAGGAAAAAGAAGGCGCTGACGGGGCGGGCGCGCACCCAGTTCCGCCACCCGGAGACGGATTTTTCATTCATGGGACACACCTCCACGCACGGAATGCATTGCGGCTGGTCGGCAGCAGGCGGGGCGAAACGCCGCATCAGGCGGCCGTTGCCGGCCGATCTCACCCGTCACCGGTCATATCCATGCCTCCACTGTTTCCCTGCCCAACGTCGCGGATCACGCGCGGCGGCGAGGCGCGTCGGGAGCATCCGGCGCGGGGGCCTGTCGACGTCACTGCTTTCTGGCGATATACACCCCGTAGCTGAAATGGGCCTGGTAGGTCTCGTACAGCTCGATTTCCCGCTGTTCCGCGGCCACGATGGCGCGTGCTTCCCGGCTGTGTCCATGCCGCTTGAGGAAATCGTCGAACCGGGCCTGCAGGGGCCGGTAGTACTGCTCCGTCCAGCAGTGTTCCGGCAACACGAAATAGCCCACCGGCCCATAGCCGTGCCGTTCCAGAAGCCGGATTTTGGCGGAGGCCAGATCGATTTCGGGATACTCCCGGTCCCAATGCTGCTGGAGTTCCACCGGCCGGGTGTCGGTGAGCCATGTGATCTCGGACGCCACCAGGAGGCCATCCGCTGTCAGGTACCGTCGCCAGCCGGCGATGCCCTTTTCAAAGCCCATGTTATAGATGGCGCCCTCCGACCAGATGACATCCAGTTCCCCGTCAGCGAACGGCAGGTCGTCCATGGAGCAGGCCAGCGTCGTAATCCTGTCGGCCACCCCCCGCTGTGCCGCCCGTTCCGCCAGCACGGCCAGAAAGTCCGGCAGGAAGTCCACCGCCGTGATCCGGGCATTCGGCAGAAGACGGGCGAGGAGAAGGGCGGATGCCCCTGTGCCGCAGCCGATGTCCGCGATCCTGAGAGGCGCCGCCCGCGGGACCCGGGCCAGCTGGAGCGCCAGTTCCGTTTCGGCGTCCCCGCCCGGCCCCTGCCGCGGGCCCTCCTTGTGCAGGTCCAGCAGAAGTGTGTAATCATCCATGGTGTCTCTCCTTTGTGTTTCCTGGTGAACAGCGACGGGCTGTCACCGCACCGGTGGTGCCCGTCACCGGTCTGGCCCCGCCACACCGCGGCGGGCTCAGGGGTGGTGGGAACGTTATATCATATCCGGCCATCAGGTGCTGTCGAATCGCCCGCCGGGCGGGATCACGGCGGGCCGTGGCGCCTCCGGGTGGTCCGCGGCGGGTGGGGTGCCGTGTGGTTCATGACGGACACGGCCGGGCGCCGCCGCCCCGGCCGGCCCGATGGCCGCCGTGCGGACGACCACCGTCCACGGGTCATGGCGCCATGCCGGATGCAAAACAGCGTACCTGCCCCCCTGGGCGCAACATATTCATTCATTGAACCGTAGTTGCCCCTTTCACCCCGTCAAGCGCATTTCCCGGCGGCCTGGCCGCCGCGGGATGGCGCGGCAAAAGCGGGGCTACTTGTCCTTGATTTTCATGAACCCTTCTTTCGTCATCACATAGTGGATCGTTCCGTCGGGATCGATCCGGTACACATACTGCGGCGTCACGATCCACTCCGGCACAGAAGGCGTACGAACCAGCACATGAAAGACATCCGTGTCCTCCGGAATATCATCCAGCACAGCGATATGATAGCCCGTTTCCACTTTCTGCATTTCCGGCGGCGTCGTGAACTCGATGATGGTCTGATGCATTCGCCGCTTGGCCACGATGTCGGAGCCGTCCGGCGATACCAGATAGCGGACATCCCCGCCCAGCGGAAACACGCCGTACTCTGTCTGCGCCGGCACGACGTACACGTACAGTTGACCGGATCCGGCGGGCAGGACGGCGATATTGTACGGCCGCTTCTCGCCCCTGAAATCGGCCAGCACCGTTTCGACGGCGAGGGCGGCCGTGAAGTAAAAGCCGGTATCTGCCTGCGGCGGTTCATATGCCTGCACGCTGAATTCTTCCGGTCGGGCGCCCTGGGTCGCTTCATAGGCGATGAGAAACCGGGTCCGCTGGTCATCAAACCGGCCAAATACCACGCTCCAGCCCCGATCCGTTTTCCGCGCCACAAAGCGGGTGACACTGCCGGCGGCGGGCTTCATGGCCTGCACCGCATCCGTGGCGTGCCAGGCCGCGCCATCATACTCGGCCAGCAGACGCCCTCTGGCGGTGATCTCCGCCAACGCGGCCGTGGATGGCGGTTGCTCCCTCTGCGCCAAAACGAAAGAAACAGCGAGCCCGATGGTGAAAGTCAGCAAGACAGGTTTACGCATCACCATTCTCCAAATGAGTCACAAGGTCAGGTAGCGGAAGCCGCTATCGTGAGCAGCACGGGCGCTAACTGGTTTTAGGATTGACGGCCGGATGTGTCGTGCAGTGATTGCCGCCGCCCGTTTAGGTGGAGGAGAGTCATATTCCCTGCCTTGTAAGGAATGCATTGACCGTCATAAACACAGCCGCCGCCCAATTTGTGTAGGCAAAGATTATTTTCAAGTGTTTGGGGTTTGCCCGCAGGGCAAACTTGCCGCCCAGCAACCCCCCGATGATGGTGACGACGGCCAGGGGAACAGCAGATGCAGGATGAAAATCTCCCTGAACGGCATGGCCGACAAAACCCATGAAAGCGGTCGCGGCAAGCATGATTGACGCCGTGCCGACCGCCATATGCACCGACACGCCGCAAGCCAAAACCATCAGCGGGACCAAAAAGGATCCGCCTGAAACGCCGACCATTCCGGCCCCGAATCCGGTCAGGGCGGTCACGGGCAGCACGATCCATATGTTGACGCCGTATGTTTCGCTCCCGGATTTAATCCGCAGGACTCCGAAAGACTGTCTGCCTTTGAAGTCCCTTTTCCCGGCGACAGGAAGTACCATGGCCACTCCCGCGGCAATCAGCATGAGCGCAAATATGATTTTTAGGGTAAAGCCGCTGAACAGATGTGAAAAATATCCCCCCCCGAGTGCCGCTACAGCCGTGCTCGCGCCGATGATGAACGCCAACGTCCAGGATACCGACTTGTTCTTCTGAAAAACGAACAGCGCCGCCACGGAAGCCGCGAAAAGAATGAACTGCCCGGTTGTTGCCGCTTCGTGCATCGGGGTTTGCACCATTGTCAGGATCACGACGTAAAAATTGCCGCCGCCCTTGCCGACCATGGTCATGACAATGGCTACCGCAAACACAAGAAGGCCGGTGATGATCGACTGATTCATTTGCTGTCTGTGGTTTACAACGTCAACACTTCATCGCTTTCAACCACCCAGGCCCGCCGGCTCCGTTTCGTCTGCCAGAACGAACGCCGGAAATTCGCGGATGGTGTATTCCATATCCATGCAGTGCTCACACGCAAGGCCGAAACCATGGGTAGAGATACAATACCACGCCGGCGGCCGCGCCGGCAACGGGTTGTCTCTGCACGGCCCGCGAAGCCTGCTGAACGGTGCCGGATCTCACGTGACCCAGCCGGCCCTTTGATCCAGCAGCAGGACCCAGCCGAACAGGCACAGATACGTCCGCGTTCCGCCCTCGCCCGACAGGGGCGCGCCCACATAGCCGTAGCGCACCGCGGCCACGAAGGGCCCGCGAATCTCGGCCCGGTGGACGTCGCCCCACGGGAAGCCGTCGAATTCGGCACCGGTCCGGCGATATTCATTCGCTTTCGCGCCGACACTCCGAAAGATGCGCAGGGAATCGACGGAATTGGGGCTCGGATCATCCGGCTTCGGTTGCAGAACGAAGAAATGGCCGCCGTCAAGGATGTCGAAGGCGATCCAGCGGGCCGTGTGCCGCTCCGCCGCGCCGGAGGAAAGCAGCGCCGAACCATATCCCAGCAGGATCACGCCGCCGACAGCCAACAGGAAGATGATGAGAATCGTAACGAATCGACGGGCCATGTCGGATCTCCCCCAAATAAACAAAATCTATCCACATCGCTTACAAAGGTCCACAGCAGCTACACCAGACGATGGAACAGGTGCCGCCGCCCGATCCGTCTTTTTGGTTGGACCACTCCGTTAGTAACCGGCCCGCGGCAAGGTCCGGTCAGGGGCCGTTTTCCCTGCCAGGTGCCATGTTATTGCTCGTCTGCCGCATTAGACCGGGCGCTGTTGCCCCTTGTTCCATTTCTTTTGATCAGGGGCGCCGTCGGTCACCACCCGCGAGCGGGAGGATGTGACCCGGGCTACCCGGCCTTTTCCGGCCGGGGGCGCCAGGCGGCGAGGCGCTGTCGCGCTCAGGCCAGCGGGTCGGCCGTCAGCCGCGCGGCGGTCCGGTCGCGGCCGGCGGCGGCTTCCGCGTCCCCCTGGGCCGCGCTCAGGGAATGCCAGAACCAGGCCGCCGTGTCGTCCCGCGGCACGCCCGAGCCCTCCTCCGCCATGCAGGCCAGGCCATACTGGGCATCGGCCTCCCCCTGCCCGGCCGCGCGGCGGCACCCGGCGGCCGCGGCGGCATGATCCTGCGGCACGCCCGCTCCCGTTTCGTACATGAGGGCCAGGTTGAACTGGGCCTCGCGACACCCTGCTCCGCCGCCCGCCGGAACCACCGAGCC
>JAFGRT010000141.1 GCA_016935015.1 Acidobacteriota bacterium
CAAAGCGGCGCTCCGCGCCGCACTCCACAGGCGCGCAACCATCAGCCGTTCGTTCGCCCGTTCGCCCCGCGCCCGGCAGGCGCGGGCGACGCCCCCCGTCCCCCGCCTTCGGCGAAGGCGGAGGACTATTCCTGTTCCTTGAGCTCCATCGCCAGGCGTTGGGCCGTCTGACCCAGCAGATGCGCGTCCACGCCGGCCACCACCAGGGTGTAGCCACGCCCGAGCCAGGGACGCAGCGCCTCGGCCGACATCCCGAAAATGCCCAGGGGCATGCCGGCGGCGCGGCAAATTTCCGTGACCCGGCCGATGGCCGCCGTCACCTCGGGATGGTTCACCTGCCCCAGCCGTCCCAGGCTGGCCGACAGATCATACGGCCCCACGAAGACCGCGTCCAGCCCAGGCACGGCCACGATCTCGGCCATGTTCTCCACCGCTTCGATGTGCTCGGCCTGCACGATGACCGCGGTCTGCTCGTGGGCAACAGCGATATACTCCACCATACGGAGGCCGTAACCCTGGGCGCGCCCCGGCCCCACCCCGCGTGACCCATGGGGCGCATACCGGGCCCAGCGCACGACGCGGGCGGCGTGCGCGGCGCTGTTGACCATGGGGGCGATGATACCGGCCGCGCCGCTGTCCAGCGCTTTCTTGACGTGGATCTCCTCCCCGGCCGCCAGCCGGACCACACAGGGCGTCGACGGACCGGCCGCCTGCATCAGACGCTGCAGGGTGAGGGGATCCAGCGGGCTGTGCTCGCCGTCCAAAAAAAGCCAGTCGAACCCGGCCTGGCCCAGAATCTCCGCCACCTCGGGCGCCGCCAGGGTCACCATGGTCCCCACCAGCCGCTCACCGGCCCGCAATCGTTCTCTGAAATGGTTGGTCATGGTCCATCCTCCTTCCAGGGATATGCGCCGACAAGCCCCATTCTAGCACAGACCGGTCGCCATGGGCCGCCGGTTGCGGCGCCCCCGTCACGGGCGCCGCCGGCAAACAGCACTTGATTTCAGGCCACCAAGCTTTTAGAGTGCAGGTGAAGCATTCTGACATTCACTCCGGGGAGGCATCATGACACAGGCGACGATCAAGGTCAGCGATCTGGTGGACGTGATGGAACGGCTGGCGCCCGCCGGCCTGGCCCTCGACTGGGACAATGTCGGTTTGCAGCTGGGCGAGCCCGATTGGCCGGTGTCGCGCGTCCTGCTCACCCTGGACGTCACCCCCGGCGCCGTGGAGCACGCCGTGGCGCTGGGCGCCGACCTCATCATCACCCACCATCCCCTCATCTTCAAACCCCTGCCGCGACTGACCGACGCCCGCCTGCTGCGTCTGGCCGAGCGCCGCATCGCCGTCTTTTGCGCCCACACCAACCTGGATGTCGCCCCCGCGGGCGTCAACGCCGCCCTGGCCCGCCGGCTGGAACTGGCTGACTGTGTCTTTCTGTCGGACCAGAGCGGCACGGAATGGTTTCATGTCTCCGTGTATGTCCCCATCGAGGCGACCGACACTTTGGCCGAAGCCGTTCACCGGGCCGGCGCCGGCCGGATCGGCCACTATGACCGTTGCTCGGTGCGCCACGAGGTCAGCGGCGCCTATCGCCCGCTGCCCGGCAGCCGTCCGGTCGTCGGCCAGGCGGGCCAAGAGGTCCGCCGCGCGGAGACCGAACTGGAATTCATGGTGGACGGGGTGCATCTGCCGGCCGTCATGGAATCCCTGAAGGCCGCCCACCCGTACGAGACCCCGGCCTACGGGATCCACACCCTCCACAATCCCAGCCCCAACTATGGCCTGGGCCTCATCGGCCGTCTTCCGGCGCCCCAGCCTCTCCGCGACTTCGCCCGGACGGTCAAGAGCCGCTTGAACGCGCCCATGGTCCGGCTGTGGCCGGCCAGCCGCAAGACGGATTTCCCGGTTCAGCGCGTGGCCGTGGTGGGCGGATCGGGCAAGAACCTGCTCCGGCAGGCGGCCGGCCGGGCCGATGTCCTGGTCACGGCGGACATGGACTACCACAGCCTCCTCGACAGCCCCCTGCCCGTCATCGACGCCGGCCATTTCCACACCGAATACCCGGTGCTGGAGGACCTGCAGGCGCATGTGCAGGCCCTGGGACTGGCCGCCGAAATCTTGGGCCCGGACGACCACGAGATCCATCGCTTGCTCTGGATTTGAAACAAGGGGAATCGCGCGCTCATCGCTGGCAGCGCGGACAAAAACAGGTGGACCGCCCCCCCAGCATCACCCGCTCGATGTTCGCGCCGCACGTGAAGCATGCCTCGCTTTCCCGGCCGTACACCTGGAAATGGTTCTGGAATTCACCGCCCCGATAGACGGAGTCCAGGCTGGAGCCCTTGTGTACGATTCCGTGGCCCAGCGTCCGGCGGATGGCATGATAGAGGCGCGCCACCTCTTCATCCCTGAGACCGGAGATCGGGCGGCGCGGGTCCAGGCCGGCCAGGAAACAGGCCTCACTAGCGTAGATGTTGCCCAGTCCGGCCAGAAACTCCTGATTCAGCAGGAGCGCCTTGAGGACGCCCCGGCGGCCGCGGCACAGGGCCAGGAAATCCGCCACGCTGAAATCATCGGCCAGCGGTTCGGGTCCCAGCCGCCCGAGCACGGTGTCGGGAGCGGTGGTCAGGTAGACCCGGCCGAACTTGCGGGGATCGCGCAAGCGCAGCTGGTGCCCGTTGTCCAGCTGAAAGACGGTGTGCATGTAGGGATCGCGCGGCGCGTGGTCGGGCTCCACCAGCAGGTTGCCGCTCATCTTCAGATGGATGAGCAGGGTTCGCGGATCATCGAGGCGGAACACGAGGTACTTGCCGCGGCGGTCGATGGCCTCTACGCGCCGGCCGGGCAGGCCGCGCCGCAGGGCCTCCGCCCCGGTGACGACACTCCGGGCCCAGCGCACCTCCACATCGAGGAACGTTCGTTCCAGCAACGGGCCGCGCAGGCCGCGCACAACGGTTTCCACTTCGGGCAGTTCCGGCATGGCCGCTCATTGTAGCACAGACGACGGGCCGGGGAGCCATTGGTTTTCATTGGCGTCCTGGCGGCGGTCGGGGGACCGTCCAGCCCGCCCTTTTGAAACATTCCCCTTCGAATCGGAGTCTAATTCCTAAGGAGGGAAAGCATTGATCATTTCACGATTCCGTCGCACGAGATGCTTCTTCGCCCCGCTTCTGGGGCTGATTCTGGCGTCGGGCGCCATTGCCGGCCCACCGGCCGCCTATGACGAGTTCGACTATGAATCGCTGACCATCGGCCAGTTCAAGGAATACGCCCCGGCCAACGCCATCATCGATTTCTCCCGGGTGGACTACGGCCTGCTGCATGCCGCCATCTTTTTCGAGACCAACCGCATGCGCCGGCTGTACGAACTGAAGGAGCTGCGACACTGGACGGCGCTGGAGAAGGCCGCCTTCCGTCATTCGCAGGATATGGTGGAGCAGGGCTTTTACAGCCACATCCATCCCACCGACGAGAAAAAACAGTTTCCGGCCCAGCGGATTTTTCTGGCCGGCGCCCCGCTGGGCAGCACCGCCGAAAACATCGCCTCCACCTTCGGCATCCGCTACCGGTCGGGCGAGCACGTCCGCCCCCCCCGCGAACGGACCGAGCCGTTCGTCGATCCCGCCACCAACGCCCCCATCCCGCCCCATACGTACAACAGCCTGGCAGAGAGCGTGGTGGGCGGCTGGATGACGTCACCCCAGCATCGGGAAAACATCCTGCACAAGAACTTCCACTTTATGGGCTGCGGGGCCTATTTCTATCGGGACGAACAATTTCACGGCATGCCCCTGTTCCGTGTCACCCAGACGTTCTGGGGGCCGCCCCATATTCGTAACCAGGAGATACGCCGCCCCGCGGACATCCAATCCGGGCGATTCTGACCGGGACCCTTCCAACCCTCCAGCCATCCCCGCTCGCATCGCCGGCCTCTTCGCGCTTGTGCGGGGCCAAAGGAGGCCGTATAATGCACAAGTAAATCAATCAAAGGAAATTATTCTTTCATGAAAGAAAAAACCGAAAACATCATCCGCCGGCACAAGGAAAGCCACATTTCCCGCCGCCAGATTGCCCAGAAGCTGAACCTCGGTCCCGACGACAAGGCCGCCTTCCGCAAGATCATCCAGGAACTGGAAGAGGAGGGCCGGCTGATCCGCACCAAAAAGAATTACTACATGATTCCGGGCCGCGCCGACACCGTCACCGGCAAACTGCAGTGTCATCGCAGCGGCTTCGGCTTTCTGATCCCCGACCCTGAATACAGCGGCCTGGGCGACGTGTTCCTGCCCGCCTCCCGGCTGGGCGACGCCACCCACGGCGACCGCGTGCTGGTGCAGATCAGCGATGCGCCGGCCACACGCGGCAAGCGGGGCGGTCCGCCGCCCAAACTCTTCAGCCGGGGACCCCGCAAGGAAGGCAAGGTCGTCAAGATCCTGGAACGAAGCCACAAAAAGGTCATCGGCAAGCTGCTCTTCCTCAAGCGTCCGGTGGTCATCCCCCTGGACAGCCGCTTCCACTATTCCGTCAACGTGACCAACACCGACGAATTCGACCTTCAGGACGAGGATATCGTGCTGGTGGAACTGACCACCGAACCGTCCCAGCAGACGCGGCCCGAGGGCCGCATCGTCACCTTCGTCGGCAAACCGGACGATCCCGACCTTCCCTTCAAGATCACCATCGCCAAACACGACATCCCCCTGGAATTCTCCCGCGAGGCCCAGTGGGAAGCCCGACAGATTCCCAATGTGGTGCCCGCCGACGAGATCGCCCGCCGCACGGACTACCGCGATCTGCCGGCCGTCACCATCGACGGTGAAACGGCCTTCGACTTCGACGACGCCGTCAACGTGGAACAGACCCCGGACGGCAATTTCCGGCTCTACGTGCATATCGCCGACGTTTCCCATTATGTCGTTACCGGTACGGCCCTCGACAACGAAGCATTTCAACGGGGCACATCCGTCTATTTCCCCGACCGGGCCATTCCCATGCTGCCGTCGGAGCTTTCGTCCACCATCTGCTCCCTGCTGCCCGAACAGGACCGCCTGACCCTGACCGCCGTGCTGACCATCCACGCCGGGTCCGGCAAAACCATGAAAACCGAATTTCACGCCGCCGTCATCCGCAGCCGGGCGCGCATGACGTACACCGAGGTGGCGCGCATTCTGGACGGCGACGAGGAGACCCGCCGCCGCCACGAGGCGCTGCTGTCCCAGTTCGAGCTGATGCACGCCCTCTTCACGCTGCTCCATCGCCGCCGCCGCCGCCGGGGCGCCATCGATTTCGACCTGCCCGAGGAGGAGGTCCGCTTCGACCAGATGGACAACGTCATCGGCATCTTTAAGGCCCAGCGGAACGTAGCCCACCGGATCATCGAGGAGTTCATGCTGGCCGCCAATGAAGCGGTGGCCCAGCGCTTCGCCGGTGCCGACCTGCCATTCATCTACCGCATTCATGAACAGCCCGATCCGGTGAAGGTAGCGGAGTTTTCCGAAATCGCCGCCCAGTTCGGCAAGGACTTCCAGCCCGATCTCGAAAACCTGCAGCCGCGTGATTTCCAGCAGCTGGCCGACGGCTTCGACGATTCCCCTCTCGGCAAATATCTTACCTACCTGATGCTCCGTTCGTTCAAGCTGGCGGTCTACTCCGAGAAGAACGTCGGCCACTTCGGACTGGCGGCCAAGGACTACACCCATTTCACTTCCCCCATCCGCCGCTACCCCGACCTCATCGTCCACCGCCTGCTGCGGGCGAAATTCCTCCACCGGAAAGGCGCCCGGCCGGACGTGCCCGACGAGGCCGGCCTGGGTGAGATCGCCCGTCATGCCTCCGAGCGGGAGCGGGCGGCCGTGGAGGCCGAACGGGAGATCATGGCCTGGAAAAAGGCCGAATTCATGAACGAGCATATCGGCGAGGAGTTCGAGGGCTTCGTGTCCAGCGTGCGGGCCAACGGCTTCTACGTCGAACTGCTGGACTTCTTCATCGAGGGCTTCGTCAACCTGTCCACCATGATCGACGATTATTACGAATTCCGCGAGGAGGAGCTGGCCTTCCGCGGCGAGCGCACCAACCGGGTGTTCCGGCTGGGCACGCCCGTTCTGGTCAAGGTGGACCGGGTGGACATGCAGCGCTTTCTCCTCGATTTTTCCGTGTCGAAAGTGCTACGAGATCCGCAGGCGCCACCGGCCGGGAAACCAAAAGCCGTCGGTCCACGTAAAAAAGGCAGTCGCAAAAAGGGAGGCAAAAAGAAATGACCGGACGTCGGATGGCAATCGTGTGGATCGGGTTTGTTTTCGTGGCCGGATGCAGTGTGTGGGCCGATGAGAAGGCGGATATCCGCCAGGCGGAATCCCTCTTCGAAAAAGGCGTAAAGGAGGAGCGCCAGCAAAAATTCGACGAGGCCGAGCGGCTCTTTCGGGAGGCGCTGGAGACCTACCCGCTGCTCCCCGGCGCCTGGGTGGAACTGGGCCAGGTGGCCATGACGCGGCGTGACTACGAAACCGCGGTGGAGTGTTACCAGCGGGCGGAGGCAACCTATCTGGCCCTGCACGACAAGAAACGGATGGAGCTCCAGCAAATCCAGAACAAAACCCTCGACTATCTCCAGCGTGCCGACGATTATTACGGCATCGGCGTCCGCGGCGGCGGCGGATTTGCACGCTCGGAGGGTTTGGCGGCCAAGGACAACCATGTGCTCGACAAGCGCCGGGTGATTCCCGAGAACCTGGAGGCCGAGATCCCAGCGCTGCTGTACCTCTACCTGGCCGGCGCCTACCTGCGGCTGGGGGAGCTGGAGCCGGCCGAGCAGGAGCTGCTCAAGGGGATTCGCCGCGATCCCGAGCTGGCGCCGCTGCATTTCAACCTGGCCGTCATCCACCTCGCCCGCGGCGAATACCCCCAGGCGGCCGAGGCCGCCCGCACCGCCCGGGACAAGGGCTTCCAGGTCCCGGCGCCGTTCATCCAGGATCTGGAGACGCGCGGCAAACTGAAATTCTGAGATGCGCGTCCTGCTCATCCAGCCGCCCGTCGAGGATTTTTACACCACGGCCGTGCGGACCTATCCCTTGGGGCTGGCTTGCCTGGCCACCGTCCTGGAGACGGCGGGACACACTGTCGCCATCCTCGATGCCCACCGCCCCCGACAATGTGCGCCTCGGCCGCTGCCGGCCGAGTTCGGCCATCTGCACCGTTATTATCCCCCCGCCGCCGCCGCCCCGTACAAGCTGTTCCGGCAGTACCGACGCTTCGGGCTGTCCACCGAGGAAATCCGGGTATCCATTCGTCAATACGATCCGGCGGTGGTGGGCGTCGCCGCCATGTTTTCGGCCTACGCCGACCAGGCGCTGGAATGCGCCCGGGTGGTCAAGGAGCTGGACATGAACATCCCGGTGGTCATGGGCGGCGCCCATGCCACCGTGGCGCCGGAGCACCTGCTGGCCGACCCGGCCGTGGACTGGGTGATCATGGGCGAAGGCGAACGCCCCCTCGCCGCCCTCATGGCCTATTTCACCACCGGTGCCCCCCGGCCCGAACAGATCACGGGCTTGGGCTGGAAGGCACCGGGCGGCCTGCGCCTTCAGCCGGAGCTGGATCTCATCCAGGACGGTGCCCGGCTGCCAACACCGGCCCGTCATCTGCTGGACCCGACCGACTATACCATCGCCGGGCGGCGTTATACGGCCCTGCAAACCAGTCGCGGCTGCCCGCACCGTTGTGGCTTCTGTACCGTGCATTGCCTGAGCGGGACAGGTGTCCGCCGCCGGCCGACGGCCGACGTGGTGGCGGAAATGCAGGCCTGTGTCCGCCGCTGGGATATCCGTCATTTCGACCTCGAAGATGACCATTTTCCCCTGAACCGCCAGGCGGCACTGGAACTGGCGGCGGCTGTAAGGGGCTGTCCGGAACTGGAAGGTGTGGAATTCACCGCCATGAACGGCATGCCCACCCGCCCGCTGGACCAGGAGGTGCTCGCGGCTCTGCGGGACATGGGTTTCCGGCACCTCGATCTGGCCATGGTATCCGCCAGCGCCGCCACGCTGGACCGATTGGGCCGCCCCGACAACCCCCGGCATTTTTATCACGTCCTCGACCGCGCCGCCGCCCTCGGCCTGGCAACAGTGTCCTATTTCATCATCGGTCTACCCGGCGAACTCCCGCCGGTCACCTTGACCACCCTGGTCCGTCTCATGGCCCGGCCGGGCATTCTGGGCGGGAGCGTCCTGTATCTGACGCCCGGTACAGAGCTGTACCGGCAGTGGCCCCACCGTCTCGCTTACCGGCAAATGCGCTCCACCGCCGCCGCCTGCGCCCGGCCCGACTTCACGCCGGACCAGCAGCTCACCATCCTGATGCTGGTGCGTCTGGTCAATTACCTGAAGTCCCTGCTCCCGCCCGGCACACGTCGCCCGTTCAAGGAACTTCGGGATGAATTGCAGACCCGTTATGCCCTGACCGACACCTGGCAAGGCCCCTTCGGCGTCACCGCCGCCATGGGCGACGCCGGCCGGGTGGCCGCCGCCACCTCGCTGGCCACGGGACGCCTCCTCGGCCTGCGCCGCGTAAGCCGCCGTCCCCATCGTTTCCTGCTGGCGGAGGAACCGCTGGACCATGGCCTGTTTCGGGATTTCCTGGATACGGCCGTCGCTTTTTCCATCGCCGCGGCCCAGCCGGCGGGCGCCAACCGGCCGGTCCCCAGCCATCCAACCGGCGCCCCCGGCCGGATTGCATCATCTGAAACCTGATATCGTTTCGGTTCATCCCAAACAGGAGGAACGGCATCTGTCGCCCCGGAATCGGCCGGGCCCGGATTCCGGATGAAATTCGGCGGCAATGGATGATCCCACGAAAGGAAAGCATCCCCACATGGCAGAAAACAGGAAATCCGGCTGCGGCTGTTTCGGCGGCGGCGTCTTTGGCAGCATCGGCGCCGTGCTGGCGGCCATCCTCAGCTGGCAGGTCAACCACAGCATCCTCTGGGCCCTGGTGCACGCCTTCTTCAGCTGGTTCTACGTCATCTACCACTGGTTGAAATACGGCCGGCTGCTTCCCTAGCCGGATGAAGTTCTTCCCCCGCCAATCACCGGCCTCGATTCGGCCGGCTTGACGGCTGACCACAGATCAAAAATGATTTCCGTCTCCAGTACCAGCGATCGACCGGCCGCCTCCGCCGCGCGTACGGCCGTGTCGATCCTTCGCCGGCCGGCGGCGTATTCCGCCTCTGTCAGCATGGTCAGCTGGGAGCAGGCCTCCTTCTCCAGAAAGGGATCTTGCCCAACCTCGGCCCCGGCAAACCGGGCATACGATCGCTCAGCCTCCTGCCGCGGAGCCGGTACGAGACCGGCCGCGTCCGCCCAGCGGTTCATCTCCTCCCAGGCGGGAAAGCGGTCCAGATCCCGGGCAAAGGTCCCCTCGAAAAAACGGTACGGATACCATTGGGCGGCGCCGCGCCGCGGATCCATGCCCACTACGGCCAGGGTTCCGCCCGGTCGCAAGATCCGGGCGGCTTCGATGACAAAGCCGTGCGGACTGGAAAAATGGTGAATGGCGTTGACACAGTATACCAGGTCGATGCTGTGGTCCCGCAGCGGCAAGGGGGTATCCCGTCCGCAGACCAGATGAAAGGTCTCCCCTTTATCGGCGGCCCGGCGCAGCATTTCCGTAAAGGGATCCACACCGATTACCCGGGGAGCACGGCCGGCGCATTCCGTCAGCCAGCGCCCGGTGCCGCAGCCCACCTCCAGCACCGCCGCCGGACGCAGCCGGTCCAGGAGCCGGTGGAGGGCCGCGGCGATGCCCGGCAGGCGGTTCAGGAGATAGCGCCGGTCATACGAATCGGCGATCAGGGAATAATCGGTTCGTCGTCGTTTCGCCATGAGCCAGCCCCGGCGGGGACAAGACGGCGGTCCGGTGGCCATCCGGGGAGGACGCTCACCGGCCGCCTGTGTTGACAGCCAGTGCCTCATTCCACCGCCGCTGCTTCCAGCCGGGGGAGAATGTCCGCCAGGGCATCCTTGTGCACGGCGAAAAAGAGCATTTTCAGGCGGACGTAATCATCCCGGAACAGGTAATAGCCCTCGTACTGGCCCCAGGTGGCGGAGCTGCCGGAGTCCTTGATGAGGTACCAGTCGAAGTCGCCCACCCGGGTGTGGCCCACGGCATGAATGGCGTGATCGTCGGTGGTGCTTTTGTTGACCATGCGGTATTCGCGGGCGCTCTGATCGATATGCGCCGCCGGGATGTCGAAGGTGGGCACGAAGGCCACATCGGCCATCCCCAGCTTGCCCGGTTCGGATACGTCACCGCCCAGAACGGCCGTGTAACCGCCGGCCAGGGCCGCCTGCAGGGTGGCGTACCACTCGTCGAGCGGCAGATTGATGAAGTCGTCGCAGTGCCACCAGTTGTCCGGGGCCCGCAGCTCCTGGCAGGTGTAGAAGGGAAAGTAGAGGGTGGACATGACGGCATGGTAGTCGTCCATGTGGAGCCCCGTTGCCTCGGCCAGGAACTGCCGTGGCGTCCATTGCCGGCCGTTATACGTGAATTCCCGCGGCGGCGGTCCGAGATACTTGTCGAGGATCAGGGCCACATGCCGCAGATTGTCATCCTCGTCCCACATATCCTTTGCCTTGACCATGTCCAGGTAAGCTTCCAGTTCGTCCATCAGCGCCGAATGGTCATGGCGCGTTTTCCCCTCCGGCAGACCCGGATAGGCTGCGGCGGGCACCATGCCGTAGGAGTCCCATATCTTCAGCACCGACGTGAATTCGGAACCATGGGAGACGTAGGAAGCTCCCCGCTCGCGGATGAAACGCCGGGATTTCTCCAGGAACTCGTAATAGACCGTCCAAATTTCCGACAATTTGATTTTCTTGCCCGTCAGGCGGAAGATCTCCGCCTCGAAGAAGGAGGTGGCGGAAAAGCTCCAGCACGAGCCCGTCAGGTGCTGGCGGACAGGGGCGAAGTGGAAGGGCGCCTCAAACTCGGCCACGGACCCGGGGGGCGTCACCCCACTCAGATCCGACACCAGGGCCCGCCGTTCCTGTCGCTCGGCCTCCTTCTCCTCTTTCTGCCTCTCGCGGATTGCCGTGGTCTCCTTCTGCCGCTCCGCCGCTGCCTTCTTGTTGTCTTCCGACATCTGCTTCAGCACAGGATCTTCCTTATGTTTGTCATATCTCGCCCTGTTACGCTCATCGTCGGCCCGGACCAGCACCGCCGCCATCATCACCAGGATGAGGCCATAACCTATTCGTCTCATGTTTCCACCTCTTGTAAAATTTGCGTTTCGCCATCCTTCGGTTTGCGGATTCCCGCGGCCGATCCAGCCGACCGGTCTATTGAACCGACAGGGTGGCCGACGCATGGATCTGCCCCCCGCCCCGCAGGTCCCACACACGAAAGGAGAACCTGTATTCTCCGCCGCTGCGCATGGGTTCGCCGACGGTGCAGGATATGGTCAGTGTACGGCCAGCCTCTGGTGTAACCCCCGTCGTCTCGTACTGGGCGAACAGATTGGGCTCATCCAGAATAATACTTCCGGTGGTGTCCTTCACCTGGAGGGATGCGCCGGGGAAGACCCGCCCCTCGATCTCAGTGAAGCCTTGCACGCCTTCCAGGGAGAGAACCAGGTCCTCGCCTCGGGACAGCGTGCGCTTTTGCAGTTTGGCACCGCCCACGACCAGGTAGGCGTCCTCCAGACTCAGCCCATTATTCTGCACCGACAGCCCACTCATAAAATCAGAGCGGGTGCCTACGTTGAAATTGCAGCCGCCCATCCCCGCCAGCATCACCACCAGCAAGAAAAGACCCAGCCATATCCCGTAACGCATCTTTCCCTCCTTCGGGGGCGCTCATGGTCCCACATACCAGCTCCGACACCGATCCAACTTCCGGCCGCGCCCGCTGGTTGAAAGTATACAGTGCCGCCGGCGCCCGTTCAACCGGGAATCAAGTCACCGGCCGGGAAAACATGTCACCCGGACGGCGGTTGTCGATTCATCGGCTTCTCCGGTCAGGCGTTGACAAAAGCCGGCCCAGATGGTTACATTAGAGCGCACCTGACCTCCCTTCGGGGAATACGCACCAGGAAAGGGGATCTGCCTGTTTGCTGAGCCGCGTGGAAAACAAACTGCTGGCGTTGATGGTGGGCATCTGCCTGGTCGTATCGCTGGGGGCCATGCACATCATGTTCATCGTGGAGAAGGATCGGCAATACGCCGGCGCACGGCAACGCCTGCAGAATATCGCCCGGCGCAATGCCCTTCTGCAACGCGAACTATTCAGTCACAAACTGGCCAAGGCAACGACGGCCAGCCGGCTGGTGCGCCAGATCCTGCCGCAGCCACCGTCTCTCACAACAAAAGCGCCCCCGGCGGCCGAGGGGAGGAGCGCCCGGCGCGGTACCGATTCGGCCGGGGTCTCCGGATTCTTCATTTCCGAACTTGCCCCTCCCGCACCACACATCCAGGAGCTGATCCGCTCGACGGAAACATTGTGGCAAATTCTCGGCCCCCTCATGCGGGAAGATTTTCTCGATTTCTACCTCATCACGGCCGACCAGTTCATCCGGATCACCCCGCCCGACTGGGCCATGGAGATCGAACGCGATCATGATTTCACCCGGGATATTTTCTATTATCCAGCCACGCCCGAACAGAACCCGGCCGGCAAACCCGTCTGGACCCCCGTCTATTACGATTCCATCCACAAACACTGGATGATCAGCCTGCTGGTGCCTGTCTCCATTGAGGGGCAATTCCTGGGCATCACCGGCTCCGACTTCATCCTGGACAGCCTGTTCGCCCGGATCAACCGGTGGTCGATTCTGGAGAACTTCGGCACCATCTGCCTGTTCGACCACGAGGGGAATATCATCGTCCACCCGCGCTACATGGGCCTGATTCAGCAACGGCACGCTGAAATGAACGATACGCTTTCCTTCCGGGACATCCCCCAGCAGGGACTGGCGGCGACCATCTCCAACTATCTGGAGGACATACCACCGGACGGTGACTTCTATGATTTCAGGGACGCCGGGGAGCAGCAGCTGGCCTACCTCCAACCGCTGGGCGTCAGCGGCTGGCACCTGGTCGTCTATGTTCCCCACTCCACCATCAGCGCCCCCCTGGTGGCCAATCGATGGAACATCGTCATCACCACCCTGCTCATCGCCCTGGTGCTGATCCTGGTTCTGCGCTTCGGCATCCGGCGCATCATCCTGGCCCGGGTTCTCGGCCTGGAAAGAGCCAGCCGGGCCCTGACCCACGACGAGCCCGTCACGTTTCCCCAGCCGGGCAACGATGAGATCGGCAGCCTCATCCGGGCCTTCCAGGAGATGGCCCGTACACTGCGCCGGCGGGAACAGGAACTGCAGGAGCACAACCGGATTCTGGCCGAGTTCAACGAAAAACTCAAAGTGAACGAACGCCATTTAAAAACCAAGAAAGATGAACTGCAGGCCATTCTCGACAACGCGACAGCGGTCATTTACGTCAAGGACCTGCAGGGCCGATATGTCCTGGTGAACCGGAATTATGAAAAGATGTTCGGCGTCGACCGGCAGAACATCACCGGAGCGACGGTGCATGACATTTTCCCGCCCGAGGATGCCCACCGCTATGAGACCGTGGACCAGCGGGTCATCGAGACCGAAGTCCCGGTAGAGATCGAGGAGATGGCGGGGCGGGGCGGAGAGGAGCGCTTTTTCCTGTCGCTGAAATTTCCCCTGTATGACGCCGATGATCACCTGAATGGTGTCTGCAGCATCTCCACCGATATTTCCGAACGTAAAAAAGCCGAGGAGGAGCGGCGACGGCTGGAGCAGCAGATCCAGCATACCCAGAAACTGGAAAGCCTGGGCGTGCTCGCCGGTGGTATCGCTCACGATTTCAACAACCTGCTGGTGGGCATTCTCGGCAATGCCGATCTGGCCCTTACCGATGACTCCTTGTCGGTGCAGGCCCGCCACAACGTCCGTGAAATCGAGCGTTCGGCCCTGCAGGCGGCGGACTTGTGCCGGCAGATGCTGGCCTATGCCGGCAAAGGCAAACTGGTGGTGGAGCCCCTCTCTCTCAACGAACTCATCAAAGAGATGAAGCATCTGCTGGAACTCACCGTTTTCCGGAAGGCCCGGCTCTCGGTCCACCTGGCGCCCCGGCTGCGAACCATCACCGGGGACATCAGCCAGATCCGCCAGGTGATCATGAATCTGCTGATAAACGCCGCCGAAGCCTTGCCGGCGGCCGGCGGTGAAATCCAGATCCGGACGGGGATGCGGCCGTGTGACCAGTCGTTCGGACAGGACGCTTTCGGGGCGGAAAATTTCCAGCCGGGGGAATACATCTTTCTGGAGGTCACCGATTCGGGTGACGGCCTGTCGCCGAATGACATCCCCAAAATTTTTGAACCGTTTTACACCACCAAATTTACCGGCCGGGGACTCGGCCTGGCGGCGGTACTCGGCATCGTCCGCGGGCATCACGGCATGCTGACCGTGGCCAGTGCACCGGGCCAGGGCAGCACGTTCACTGTCTTCTTCCCGGCGGCGGATCAGTCCCGGTTGACCGAAGCGACCGTGGGCGCCACTGTGGACGTCTGCAAGGATTCGGGGACGGTCCTCTTGGTGGATGACGATGCCACGGTCCGCCAGGTGGGGCAACTGATGCTGGATCGCCTTGGATTTACCGTCCTGACGGCGACGGACGGACTGTCCGCCGTCGAGATTTTTCGCCGGCATGCGGATCGCATCGATTGCATTCTGCTGGATCTGACCATGCCCAACCTGAGCGGGGAAAAGACCTATCTCGAGCTGCAGCGGATCCGGCCGGGCGTCCCCACCGTGATCATGAGCGGCTTCGCGGCCGAGGAAATCAACGACCGTTTTCCGAATGAAGCGGCGGTGGGTTTTTTGCAGAAGCCGTTCCAGCTGGCTTCCCTGAGCCTCTGCCTGCAACGGGCCATGACCAGTCGTCGCCGGGGATCCGGCGCGCCGGAGGCACCGTTATGATTCGGTTCAGCCGGGAGAAACACCGCCGCCGATTTCAGAGGCCGCGGACGACGATCCCGGTGGCCGTCATCATCGGGAATGAAATCCATCCGGATGCGTATCTGAACTGAAGGAACATGGACAGGCCGTGATCCGGCCGAAGGGTGAATACCCCGCCAGAAAAAAATGAACCTCTGGCCGAGGCTCCGCATGATCTTGCCCAAGGAAAATGGATGAAAAAAAACAACATCGAGTCCGATTCCCCCCCCACCCCGGTGATTCACCTGTACACCGACGGCGCCTGCTCGGGCAATCCCGGCCCCGGGGGCTGGGGCGTGGTGATGGAGACACCGGGCGGCGTCCGTGAATACGGCGGCCATGAACCCCACACCACCAACAACCGCATGGAGCTGCGCGCCGCCATCGAGGGTCTTCGCCGCGCGCCGGTCGAGACCCTTGTCGTTGTAACGGACAGCCTTTACGTGTATAAAGGTATCCGCGAATGGATTCATCAATGGAAACGGCGCGGCTGGCAAACCGCCGGCGGCGCGGCGGTGCTGAACCAGGATTTGTGGCAGGAACTCGACCGCCTGAACGCGGCGAATGTCCGCTGGGAATGGACCCGCGGCCATGCCGGTCATCCGGGCAACGAGCGGGCCAACCGCATCGCCCAGTGGTTCGCCCGGGGACCGCGGGCGGACATGCCGCCGCCGGATGTCCCGCCGACCCGGCCCACCGCCAGGAAGAAACACCTGCCGCTCCTAGACCACCGCCCGCCGGGCGTCACCTACCTCAGCCTGGTGGGCGGCGAACTGCGCCGACACCAGACGTGGGAGGAGTGCCGCCACCGCACCCAGGGTTGTTCCGGCGCCCGCTACAAGAAATGTCGCTCCCGCGAGGAGGAAGAGGCAACGCTGGCCGGTTGGGGTTTCCATTGACCGGGCGGCGCCGGCCGCGAATGAATTCGCGCGCAAGACCGGACCAGTCAATCCCTGAAGAGGAGGAAACATGGAGCCATTGACGCCGAGCCCCTGGTTAACCAGGCTGCGCCGGAAACGTTGGATTCACGCCCTGCTGGCCGGCCTGGCAGCCCTGCTGGCGGGCCTGGTCATCGAATGGCTGGCCGGCGGACCGACCCTGCCCGGTTCTATCCTGCAAGTCCTGGGTATCGTGCTGATGCTGCTGATCCTGCTCAGCCGGCTGTTCCTGGCGTTGCGCTGGCTCATCCGGAAAATGTTCTTCAAGGTGCGCAACCGCATTATCGCCAACTATTTCCTCACCGGTCTTCTGCCACTCTTCCTGCTGGCCCTGCTGGTGTTCATCACCGGCAACCTGTTCCTGGTCCAGCTGGCCAGTTATCATCTGAAACAACTCATGGCCGATGAATTTTCCACCGCCGAACAGGCGGCTTTCGAACTGTCCGTCGTGGCGGCCACCGGTGATCCCGACGCCGGACTGGCTGCCGAGGTCATCACCCATTACCGTACTCTCCTGCCGGGGCTGCAGGCGACAGTTCCCGAAGAGCCGGTTACCGCCAAACCCGGCTGGACATCCGACGATCCCCTGCCCTGGCTGGCGCTGCCGGCCAAGACCCTTCAAACCTATATCGTCACCGGCGACATCATTCATCTCGTGGTCCAGCTGACACCCGAAAACTCGCGGGCCCGGCGGCCCGTGCAGGTGAGCGTACCGCTGGCGGCACCGCTGCTGACCCGACTGGAAAAGGACATGGATGGGTTCATCCTCTTCATCCACGGCGAAGGCGACATGACGTCCACCGATACTTCGGCTGATCAAGAATCACCCCCGTCAGCGCGCTACGGATCCGGCCTCAGGATATCCATCGATTCGTCGGCGGAGGATGAAAACAGATTGACAGCATGGCTGGCCGGTCTGCCCGACGGCCTGGCCTACCTCGATTCCTACACCATCGCCCTGGGATTCTCCCTCAAACCGGACAGTGAGATCGAGGAGATGATGGTGCTGGGGATCGTCCGGACGAAATATTCGGCCATCCTGGGCAAGTACATCCAGGGCTCCCTGCCGGCCGACGTACCCGCCCACAAGCTGTTTCTCTGGCTGGGATTTATCGTGGGCGGCTTCTTCGCTTTCATTGAGCTCATCGCCTTCGCCATCAGCCTGGTTTTCTCGCGCTCCATCACCAAGGTCATCGGCCAGCTCCATCGCAAGACCCGCCTCCTGGCCCAGGGCGATTTCGATTACCGCATCGATTCGAAGCGGCGGGACCAGCTGGGTGAACTAGCCCGTTCCTTCGACGGGATGTCCGACGACCTGCAACACCTCCTGATCGAAGTCAAGGAAAAGGAACGCATGGAGCGGGAGCTCGCCATCGCCCAGGAGCTGCAGAACACCTTCTTCCCCAAGAGCCTGCCCGATATCCAGGGAGTGAACCTGTGGGGCAAGTGCCTGCCCGCCCGCAAGGTGAGTGGCGACTATTACGATTTCATCCAACACGCAGACGGTTCCGTCGATTTCTACATCGGCGACATCAGCGGCAAGGGGATTTCGGCCGCTCTCCTCATGGCCAGCACCCAGACCTTCCTGCGCCTGGAATCGGCCAAGCACCCCCGCCTGCCGGTCCACAAAATCGTGGCCAACTACAACAATTACTTGCTGAACTACAGCGCCCACGGTAAATTCAGCACCCTTTTCTTCGGCCGACTGGACAAGGCGAGAAACACCCTTTCCTATTGCAACGCCGGCCACAATCCGCCCTTCCTTTTCCGGCAGGGGCAGGTCCTGCTCCTGGAAACGGGCGGCATGATTACGGGGATCTTCGAGGATACGCCGTACGAATCCGAAACGGTGCTGCTGCAGCCCAAAGATTTGCTCCTCGCCTATACCGACGGCTTCACCGAAGTGTTCAACCAGGAGCAGGAGGAATTCGGCGCCGACCGTCTGTGTGACCTGGTGTGTGCCGCCGGCGAATTCCAGTTGCACCAGCTGTACGACAATCTGGTGTCGGCCGTCCGGCAGTGGTCGGCCGTCAGTGAACAGGCCGATGACATGACTATGCTGATGGTCATGATTCAATAACATGAGTCGTCCGCGAAACCTCAACCTGCTGCAGGGCGACCTGCTGCCGACCATCATCCGTCTGGGGTATCCCACGGCGCTGGCCTCAGCAGCGCAAACCCTTTACAACCTGGCCGATACCTTCTGGCTCGGCAAGCTGGGCCGCCAGGCCCTGGCCGCACCGGTCATCTCCTTTCACATCATCTTTTTCATCATCGCCATCGGCATGGGCTTCTCCCTGACAGCCACCGCCCTGGTGTCCCAATATACCGGCGCCGGACAGCCGGAAAAGGCACGCCAGGCGGCCGGCAATATCCTGGTCTACTCCGTCGGTTTTTCCTTTGTCCTGGCCGCCCTGGGCCTCATCTTCGAGCGGTCGCTGCTCCGCTTTCTCGGCACACCGGAGGATACGTTCTACCCGACCCTGATCTACTTGCGCATCATGCTGTGGGGGATGCCTCTTGCCTTCCCCTTCTTCGTTTACCAGTCCACCATGCATGGCTATGGCGATACCATGTCGCCACTGAAAGTGGAGCTGATTTCCGTCGGTCTCAACCTGGCGGTGGACCCCATCCTGATCTTCGGCTGGCTGGGGATGCCGGCCCTGGGCGTGGCCGGCGCCGCACTGGCCACGGTGTTCACGCGTGGCCTGTCGTCCCTCATCGGATTGCACTTCCTCTTTTCCCGAACGAAAGGACTGTCCCTGAACCTGCACCACCTGCGGCCGGAAACGAAAATACTGCCCCTCATGTTCCGGATCGGCCTGCCGTCGTCAGTCGGCATGTCGGGCACCTCGCTGGGTTTTTTGGTGCTGCTCGGCATCGTCAATGCCTTCGGCTCCGTCATCATCTCCGCCTACGGAATCTCCACCCGGGTGGTCCACCTATTCATGATGCCGTCCCTGGGTGTCTCCCACGCCGTCACGGCCATCGTCGGCCAGAACCTGGGGGCGCGCCGGCCCGATCGGGCCAAAGCCGCCGTCCGCCTGGGAATCCGCCTGGTCCTATTGATCATCGTGCCGTCCATGATCCTCGTTGCCGCCCTGGGAAAGCAGCTGACCATCTTTTTCATCCCCGACGACCCGTTGGTGCACGAAATCGGCGGGCCCATGTTTCTTCTCGTCGCCCCGGCGGTGCTCTTCTTCAGCCTGGCGGCGGTGCTCAACGGCGCCTTCCAGGGATCGGGCTTCACTGTGCCGGTGATGGTGTCCAACCTTTCACGGATCTGGCTTTTCCGGATCCCCGCCGTCTATCTTCTCTGCATGCTGGTTCTCGGCGGACCCGGCACGAGCGGCGCCGCCCTGGGGATCTGGTGGGGCATGCTGCTGTCGAATTTTTTGGCCTTCGTGATGATCGGGATCTGGTACGGACGGGGCGCCTGGACCCGGGCCCGGATCACGCTCTCCGATCCGCCCGTCGGATAGGCATCGGCTGGACGGGCTGCCGGACGATCACCAGATAACCATGCGCACGTCGTCGACAAGGACGTGCAGGTACTCCTCGCCGGCAAAGAGGCCCAGGAAACGTCTGTCGGCCGTCAGGGAGAACGGGGCATAGTCCGGTTTATCGGCCGGACGGGCGTCCAGCCGGAGCACCAGATATCCTCCCGGCCGGGATCACCAGTTCGGCCGGCAGGGGCCAGACCAGCGGATCGGCCGGAGCATCGGGCAGCCACAGGCTGGCGCCCAGCAGGATCCGGGCCGTTCCGCCGCCCGCCTGCGATCGATCATCCGTTGTCGTGTCGTTGCGCCCCGGCCCGCTTCCTAGCGCCCCCCGTCAGGAACCGGCCGACCGGCTGCGCCGGTGATTGTCTATCCGCACGGGAATCATTGACCGGTCTTTGTTTTTCATTTTAGAGACCGGCAGCCCGTCGCGCAACCGCCGCGGTGCGAAACAAAAAACGGGGAAGGCGCCTTCCCCGTCGGAAATGAACCGATGGCCATCCGGCACACTAGAACAACTCGTGCATAATCGTCCGGACGGCCTCGCGGCGCCGCGCCTGACGTTCGTCGCGGCGTTCGCCGAACAGCTTCACCAGCAGCCGCTGCGGTCCGTTCAGCTCCTGCATCACGTCCGCGTACAACACCCCAATGGTTGCCGCCAGCCGGTTTTCGGCCCTGGCCACCATCCCCGCCGCTCCGACCGCCGCTGCCTCGGATCCACCCGGGCCCTGGATGGCGGCGAACAGTTCCTCATGGGCGTTCAGCACGTCCATGAGCTGTGCCTCGATAGCGGGGGCATGCCGCTGCACGGCCGCCCGAATCGCTGCGGATTGCTCGGTGGTGATTCCCAGCCAGTCGGCGGCCAGCCGGGCCATAACAGCATGGAACGGACCGGTTGTTTCGCTGCCCAGCCGGACGGACACGACCGCTATCCGCTGCCGGGCTCCGGAGAATCGTTCCTCACGAAATGCGGCGAGGACGCCGTATTGCTCCACCGTGAGGATGGGCGCCAGATCCACCCACAACCCGGCCCGCTCCCGGGCCAGGTTGACCTCGGCGTCCACGTGCGCCTGTTCCGCTGCCGCCCGGGCCGCCCCGTCCTCCGACGACGCGCGGACCAGGTCCCGCAACTGATCATGGGCGGCCCGATTCAGATCCGCCGCCTCTTCCAGGGCGTCACGATGAGTGCGGATCACGGCCCGGGCTGCCTCCTTCTGCTCATCCGTCAGCTCCAGGCGACGCAGCAGATCCGCGAACACTTCCACGGGCGAAGGATGGTGCCAGGCGTCCAACGCCACCGTGCCCGCCGTCGGCCGTCGCGGCGCCGCCAGCAGAACTCCCAGGACAACACTCAGGATCAGTACTCCAATTGCCAATTTCTTGCTCATGGTTTTCCTCCTTTGCCGGACCGTCGCCCCGGGGCACGCCCGGCTTTCGTGGATTTTGCGAATGAGAAGGCTTCTCAAAAATCTATCTGTACATACTCTACGGATTTTCGAAATGAAATGGCGTTAAGTCTTTGAAAACAAATGTAAAGTTTTGTAAAGTGCGGCCGGCCCGACCGAATGCACCGTATGATAGAATGAGAACAGTACCCGGGTGGAACCATTCATGACGGATATTTTGCTGATCGATGACGATACGGAACTGGGCGAGTTGCTCACGGAATGGCTGGCCGATGAAGGCTTCCGGGTGACGGTGGCCACCGACGGCCGTCAGGGTCTGGCCGCCGCGCTGACGCAGACCCATGCTTTGGTGGTGCTGGATGTCATGCTTCCCGCCCTGAACGGACTGGAGGTTCTGCGGGCCATCCGCCGGGAGTCGTCCATTCCCGTCATCATGCTCACCGCCCGGGGAGAAGATATCGACCGGATCATCGGCCTGGAAATCGGTGCCGATGACTATCTGCCCAAGCCCTTCAATCCCCGGGAGCTGGTGGCCCGTATCCGGGCCATCCTGCGCCGCCAGGCCGGCGGCCCGGCGGCCGCCGGTTCCGCCGACACGTTGCGGGTCGATGACGTGGTGCTCGACAGTACCACCCGGAGCGTGGAACTGGCTGGCCGGCCCATCCGCCTGACCATGGTGGAGTTCGAGCTGCTGGCCCTGTTCCTGCGCCATGCCGGCCAGGTGATCCGGCGCGAACAGATCTCGACGCAGATCCTCGGCCGCGAACTGGCGCCTTTTGACCGCAGCGTCGATGTCCACGTCAGCAGCCTGCGCCGCAAGCTGGGGCCGGGCGGGCCGGAACGGGAACGCATCCGCGCGGTGCGGGGCGTGGGATATCTCTACCTGGCCGCCGGCAAATCCGCGATGCTGCCGGCCGATCAATGATCCTTACCGCGAGGTTTAGCCGTCATGCGCAGCTTGTTCCTGAAAATTTTTCTCTGGTTCCTGGCCGTGCTGGCCCTGGTGTTCGTGGTGCTGACCGCGTTCACCCTCATCACCGAATCGGGCCCCATCAACCGGGTCTGGACCGAGACCCTGGCCGAAGTGGTCCGCCAGCATGCCGGATTGGCCATCCGGAAATTCGAGTCGGATGGGACGCGCGGCCTGACGGAGTATCTGTACCAGCTCGAACGGGACACCGGTGTACGGCTGTTCCTGCTGGATGACCGTGACCATGACCTGTTGGGCCGTCCGCTCCCCGACTGGGCCGCCCGGTCACTGTCCGGTCTGCCGGCGTCTACCCGCCGGCAAACATGGCAAAACCTGTCCCGGGTCGTTTTCTATTTCCGGCTGGACCAGGACCGGTCACCTGTGTCCGCCCTGGCCCGCCTCAGCCGCAGCGATTTTTACCGGCAGATCCACGCCGACCGGCTCTGGCTGCAGCGTCTGCTCCTGTTTCTCGTGGCCGCCGGCCTCGGTTGTTTCTGGCTGGCACGGCACCTGACCCGTCCCATCCTGATGCTGCAACGGGCCTCCCGCCGGCTGGCCGGGGGTGAACTGGACGTTCGGGTCCGGCCGACCATGCCGGGACGCCGCGACGAGATCGGCCAGCTCGCCCGGGATTTCGATTCCATGGCCGCCCGTCTGGCCGCTCTGCGCGAACTGCAGCAACGACTGTTCCGCGATATTTCCCATGAATTGCGCTCGCCCCTGGCTCGCCTCGGCGTAGCGCTGGAACTGGTCCGCAAGCGCACGCCGCCCGAGGCCGAAACGGCTGTCGGACGGATCGAACGGGAGATGGGGCGTATCGATGACCTGGTGAGTCGATTGCTGGACCTGGCGGCCCTGGAAAGCGACGGCGAGGCGGTTATCCGGCAACGGACGGATTTCCGTACGCTGGTCACGGCGGTGACGACGGATGCCGCGTTCGAAGCCACGGCCCGGGCCGCAAGGGTGGTGCTGGATGCACCCGGGGAGGATCCGCTCCCCGTATGGGGCTCGGCCGAATTCCTGCGCCGGGCGGTGGAGAACGTCGTGCGTAACGCCGTCCGTTTCACCCCCGCCGGCACCTGCGTCGAGTTATCCCTCCACCCGGCGGAACTGAACCGGCAACCGGCCGTGCGGTTGCGCGTGCGTGATCACGGCCCGGGTGTACCTGAAGCCGAATTGTCGGATATTTTCCTGCCTTTCTATCGCGTTTCCGCCGCCCGTGAACGAACGACCGGCGGCTCGGGCATCGGTCTGGCCATCACGGAGCGAACCGTTCGGTTGCACCAGGGCGAAATCGCCGCCCGGAACATGACCGACGGCGGCCTGGCCGTGGATATCGTCCTCCCGCTCATTCACCCGGATCAGCGGGAAACCACTCCGCCACCGGGTGACGGGGGATGATACTTCCTCATTTTTGGGAAATAATCCGGCAGGAAATGCCGGGCACGCGCCCGGTGGGTGTCGGCCTCAGGACCTCAGCTCGAATGACCGGTCATCTTCCAAGAAATCCTCCTGCCGGCGGCGGGACTGCCGTCGCTCCAGCCGGTCGGAAAAGACCAGGGCCAGCACCAGAATCAGGTAAAAACCCAGAAAAACCGCAAAAAATAACGTATAGCCCAGTGCCATAGATCCCCCTCGTTTTGCCAGATACTCACCGGATTTATCGGTACGACCGCAATAAAGTTGCTGCCAGTTCCGATATTCGCCGGGCTTTCACCAATAGATGCACGACATAACCAAAAGGTTTACCTGACTCTCCGATGCCACCATGACCCGCCGGTGCCGTCAGGAAAGGGATCTCCCCCGGGCGGGCGGCCGAAAATCGATCCTTTGGTCAGCGAGGGTGGCCCGGCCGGATCTCGCATCGACCTGACCAGGGTCGGCAACCCGGTGCCGCTTGGGACTGATTTCCGGCGGCGAATCTGGTACAATCGGGCCAGGAGGGTGAATATGGGACCACGCATACGCACCTGGCTACTGATCACGATCGTGGGTGGCGGGCTGAGCGTCGCCTGTGGTGTTCACCACGCCGGCAGTGATCCGCCCGCCGGCCGGCTGGGCGGTCCCTGCCGCTACGACACTTTCGCCGGCACGGCCGTCATCACCCGGGTGGAGCGGACCGCCGCCAGCACTGCCCAGGCCGAGGCCGCCGGCGGTCCCGGTTATGCCGGTTACGCCGTCTATTTCCGGTTCGAGGCGGCGGGTGAACTGCCGGTCGACGCTGCACCACTGGCCGGCGAACATTTCTGGCAACTGCGCAATTCGTGGTATCCGGGTCAATGCTACCTGGACAAGTATGATCTGCGGCCGGATCGACGCTTCCCGGCGGCCGCCCGCCTGTTGCGGCAGGGTGCCTGCACGCCCGTGCTCTTCGAACTGGCGGGCCTGGATGCCGCCGATTACTTCGAGTCACGTGCCGCCGGGGTGACGGGGACGATCCGCATCGTCTACGATGTGGGTGGCCTGAACACCCTGGTCATCGAAGATCAGTTCTGTCGCTATACCCATGCCGTTTACAAGGGGACCAATCCCGTAGCCGCCGGGACCCTGGCCGATTATGAAAAAACCACCACAACCGGCACCATCACCCCGGCGGTGATCGCTCACCTCATCCGTGTGTTCCGGGAGAATGAGTTCTGGCGACTGCCCGCAGAACTGGGCGATCTGGCGCCCGGTGAACGGTATTATGCCCACCGCATCACCATCACCCTGGGTGGTCATCGCAAAACGGTGACCTTTAAAAGCAATCCCCGGCTGACGACCCCACCGGCCTTTCGCGCCGTGGAAGAAGGACTGCGCCAGGTCATCCGGGACCAATTCGGCTATTGACGGAGCATCATGGATCAGGCATTTCTTGAGCGGGTCATTCAGTCACTGCCCAGAACGCCCGGCATCAGCGGAAGGGACGACTACCTGAATTCCGCCGTGCTGGTGCCGCTGGTGCACTGGCAGGGTCAGTGGCAACTCCTGTTCGAAAAACGAACGGCCGGTATCCGCCAGGGCGGCGAGATCTGTTTCCCGGGCGGAGTCATCCGCCGCGGGCGTGAATCGGCGGAGGAAACGGCCGTTCGCGAAACCATGGAGGAGCTGGGTCTCCCCGCGGCCGACATCCGCCGGCTGGGCCGGCTGGACACGTTCGTATCCCCCACCGGCCTGATCGTCGATGTGGTGGTCGGTTGTCTGCCCCGGACCGATCCGACGACACTGGTGATCAATCCCGGCGAAGTGGAACGAATTTTTACCGTTCCTCTCACTTTTTTTCTGGAGCACGAACCGGAACGCCATCAGGTCCTGGTCCAGGCCCATCCCTATATCGAAAAGGAAGGCGGCCACCGCGAAATCCTTTTCCCGGCAAAGGCATTGGGCCTGCCCGACCGCTATGACAGTCCCTGGACCGGCATGCACACGACGGTCCTGATCTATCGTTTTAACAGCGAGATCATCTGGGGCATCACCGCCGCCATCGTCGCCGATCTTGTCCGTCGGCTGCCATTCGATGCCGCCGCCACGCCCTGACCGGTGCAACCGATGGCAGTAATATTTTAAAAAATCATTGCATTCTATGGTTTACAGAGATACACTTGGGGGAAGAGTCATCCCGGGAGCACCTCGCGATGAAAAATTCCGACGAACGGCGTCAATCTCCCCGATTTTACTTCACCAAAGAGGACGGAATTCACGCCGATTTCATCCACTCCGCCGATCCCGATTTCTGCATGTCGGTGCATATCCTGAGCCTCTCCGAGGACGGGTTAAGTTTCGTGGTGCCCCGCTCCGAGATGGAGGACGCCGTCGAGGGGGATGAACTGACCCTGGTCCGCATTTCTCACGACTCCCGCCTGTGCGAGTTGCAGGACATCAAGCTGGAGATCCGCCACCTGATCCAGGGTGCCGAAAACCTCATCTGCGGCGCCGCCTTCCGGCGGATGAAACTCGAGCATGCCGTGGCCCTGCGGGATTTCATCTTGAACAACCTCAGTCGTTATCGTTCATAACGTCAACCCGGCGACGGCGAATCATCCAAAAGGAGAACTCTGTATGGGTAGTGGATACCGTCAGCTGATCAACTGGAACCGGGAAAACCCCGAAGATGCGGCGGCCGGCTGGCAGCCGGTGTCCGATCCCCTCGACACGGCGGAAATCCGCGTCCTGGGCGCCCTGTTGGAGAAGGAAATCACGACGCCCGACTATTACCCCCTCAGCCTCAACGCCCTGGTCAATGCCTGCAATCAGAGGTCCAACCGGAATCCGGTGGTGGACTACAGCGAAGCGGACGTGGCGGCCACCCTGGAATCGTTGAAGGCAAAGGGGCTGGCCCATCGCGTCACCAGTCGCGAGCAGCGCGTGCCCAAGTTCAAGCAGCAGTTCACCCGGCGGCTTACCCTGACGCCGGCCCAGACGGCGGTGCTGGGGGTGCTTATGCTGCGCGGCCCCCTGACCCCGGGCGAAATCCGCAGCTGCAGCGGCCGCCTGCACGAGTTCGCCGATCTCGAGGAAGTGGACACCACCCTGGCCGAATTGGCCGAGCGGCCGGACACCGCCCTGGTGGTCCGCTTGGCCCGGCAACCCGGTCAGAAGGAAGCGCGGTTCGCCCATTGTCTGGCCGGAACGCCGGATGCGATCGAGGACGGCGGAGACACTCCGTCCGCCACGGCACCGGCCGGACCAAAACGCGCTGCGCCGCCGGCCGCCGATGACCGGCTGGCCGAGCTGGCGGCCGAAATGACCCGGCTGCGGGAAGATCTGGACGAGTTGGTCCGGCAGTTCGCCGAATTTCGACGGCAATTCGACTAACAATTCCACAAGGTATGTTAGGAATGGTGCCGGGAAAACCGCCGGTTCTCCCGGCCGGTGCTAGGATGGTTCGGATACGGGAATCCGGCCGCTCACCTTGCGCAGGGCTTCCAGAAACGGTTCCAGCACCTTCTCGGTGAATTCACCCATCAGGCAGACCTGGATTACATTCCGTCGCAGGAGGTACTCACTCTTGTAGCTGAGGAAGAAACCGGTTTCCTCCAGCCGGCGGCCGATCTCCTCGGAATTCAGGCCGGCCGGCAACTCGATGCTGATGACCGCCGGCGACGAATGCTCCCAGGGGGTCAGAATCCGAAAATTCATCTTTTCCATCTCTTCACGCAAGCGGCGGGAGAAAGAGGCGATTTTTTCGAAGCGGACTTCGGGTTCGATGTTGTCCATGGCCTTTTTAAGGGCATAGACCAGGTTGGATGAGATGGTGAAAGGCACCCCGTTCTTGCTGGCATAGTAACCCAGGTCGAAATAGCGCGGCAACCGGTGGGGGGCCGGTTCGAGTGCGTGGTTGTAAAACACCATGGACAGGCCCGGCAGGGACCCCAGGCCCTTGCCGCTGACGCCCGAGGCCAGGTAGATGCCTTGCAGATCGACTGGCACGGTGCCCAGCGAGCTGATGCAATCGAGACATAGCTTCAGCTCCCGCGCGCGGCATATCCGTTTCAGCGTCTCCAGTGCGTTCAGCACGCCGCTGGATGTCTCGCAATGAACGGCCCACACCCAACGGATGCCCGGCGCGCGGTCCAGGCGGGCGGCGATTTCATCGTAGTCGTAGATTTCGCCCCAGTTGAGACGGATCTCTTCGAACTCCAGGCCGGCGCGGCGGGCGTGATCGATAATCCGGTCACCGAACTCGCCGTTGCTCAGCATAAGCCCCTTTTCCGCCAGCAGGGCCAGGTGGGCGGCGACCACGTCATTGGACAGGCTACCCGAGCCCATGAGAATTTCCACGTGGGCCGCCCGGGTAAAATCGCACAACAGGGATTTCAGCTCGGCGAAATCCCGCATGAACTGATCGGAGCGGTGGGAGGTGGGCGTATCGGAGAATACCTGGAACACTTTGTGATTAATATTCACCGGCCCCGGCAGCAGATTGACGATGGGCTGCTTGTCCAGGTTCTGCAGGGAAGTCCGGAAAAAATCCAGAGCGTTGCGCTTGTATTTCTCCAGCGAAAGATACATGGGCTGATAGCGGGCCTTGTCCGTGCCCACTTCCGGACCGAAGGGCACAAAGCCGAGATGTTTGTAAAGCTTCAGCTGACGTGTCGTTCCCGATATCACCCCCAGATCATAATCCTGGGAAAGGCAATACTGGGTCACTTCTTTGAGCAGACCGTAAAAAATCTGGCGCCCCCGCCCCACCTTCTCCACCGAAAGGAGTCGGATTTCACAGACGCTTCGCCCTTCGGGCAGATAGGTATCCAGGTCGACCAGTTTCTCATCCAGGGAGAAGGGCCGCCGGCCGCGCACCGCCACCATGCCCAGCAACTTGTTGTTCTGGAGGCAGATGATATAGGTGTTTTCGTCGTGGAACTTGTCCACCAGCCGGCCGGACGGATCGTCTTCATGCTGGGGGATTTCCTCCACGAACGTCTTGTAGTTCAGGCGATGAATCTGTTCGAATTCGTCTTCCGACGATGCAATCTTGAAAACAAGGGGGGCCGATTCGATCATGAACGGATGTTCCTCCTGGTTGGTAGTCAGTGTTTGCCCACACGTCCGGACGTGAATTCACGGTAAATCATCCGGATATTGCCGCGATGGGCGATGAGGACGATGGCGGCCAATCCGGCGATTTCCGACACGATCAGCTTGGGGTGGTCCCACCCCCAGGCGACCAGCGGGGCCAGCGCCGAGACCAGCAAACCGCTCAGGGTAAACTCCCGTGACAGGGCCAGCAGCACGGTGAACATCAGCAGGAAGGTCAGCGCGATTCGCCAGTCGAACAGAACAATCCCGCCCATGGCGGTAGCAATGCCCTTGCCGCCGCGGAAACTCAGCTGGATGGGCCAGATGTGGCCGGCCGTTACGGCGAACAGCACCAGCATCACTTTCCACGACTCGAAACCGAGCAGAATGGCCACACCGACGGGAATCATCCCCTTGACGAAATCACCGGCATAGGTAATGGCGAATCCATACGGCCCAAGTACCCGGCTGGTGTTGCGGGCACCTACGGCGCCGCTGCCGTGGGTGCGTACATCTTCGCCGCGCCGCCAGCGCACCAGATAGTAACCGGTGGTCAGACAACCCAGCAGGTAGCTACCGCTGATCAACAAGATCTCTTCGATGAACTGCGTCATGGCCGATTTCGGTCCGGATTCTTTCCCTAACATTCTCTAAAGGCAATGTCGCTTCATTCTACAGACGTCGGGCTGGAAGTGCAAGCAAATGTAAGCGCCGCCCGTTCACTTTGCGAAGCCGACATTGTCCAGCAGGATAACGGCTTCCGGCGTCCGGTCGAACACGAACCGGATTTCGCGGAGCCGCTCCGGTGCAAAGGATGGATTCCGCTCCCGGAAGGCCGCCAGGGGAATCTCGCAGGTCTGAAAGCAGACCTCCCATGCTTGCCCAAACAACGATTCCGCCGGCGGCAGGCGGGTGAATTGCGATTTGAGCACCGGCGGCAACCGGCGGAAGGAACTCAGCGGTCGGGACACCGCCGTGCCGTCATCGAGGACCAACTGCAGGGTCATATCGGGCGGTGCCGCCTTCTCCCCGGTGTCGCTCTCGCCCTTTTCCACCGCCTTCTCCCCAGCGGCCGCCGACGGCTCTATGGAGGATGGATCGGTCTCATCGCCGTCATCAACCGGCGCCTCCCCTGTCGTGTCATCCTCCTCGGGCACTTTCTCGTCGGGATTGGCCACGGCAAACACCAGGCGACTGGTGTCGTCCAGGCCCAGTTCCGCCACCTGTTCGGCGGTCACCCGCAGCACGTAACCGGGTACCCGGGCGGGATCGGGGGCGTCCCCGGCCCAGCGCCAGCCCAGGCTCACGGCGTTGTTCTCCTGGCTGCCGGAGGAGCGGAAGGTGACCCGTTCTTCGTGCCAGACATCCAGATTCTCGCCGGCCAGGCGAGCGCCGGCCCGGGCGGCGGTGGTCAGGTCCACGTCCTCCTCGAAATCGGCCAACAGCCGCCGGGTGGAGTCGGCGAAGCGGGTGACGTAATGATCCACGGGCAGCCAGTCCCGGCCGCGGCGGTGATCGCGCAGAAAATCCACGTAGGCCAGGTTCTCGTGCAAGGCCGCCTCCAGAAAGGCCGTCATGAAAACCTTGCCGATCCGTTCCTGGTCGGCCGCCGGGTGCAGTGGCTGCCGGTTGAGGAACAGGCCCGTGGGCCAGCCCCAGTCGCTGTCGCCCCAGACGGTGTTGAACTGGCCATGGTTGGCTCGATACACATAAATGGAACTCTTGAACCAGTACCGGTCGTCATGGAAACGGACCCGCTGGTACTGTCGCGTCCCCACGAAAATGGACACATCCGAATCATGGGCACCCTGCAGCACCATGTAGTTCACATTCTCCAGCGGCGTGGGCCGGCCGGCGGGCGAGTACTGCCCATCGCTGGGGGCGATGGCGATGATGCCCCGGATGTTGAAATTGAAGTCGAAGGTCTCCTTGGCATCGTCGGGATAGCACGGCAACCGGTTGAAGGCCCCGGCGATAGCCGCCGCCTCGCCGCCGCGGGAATGCCCGATGAGGGCGATATGCTCCAGATCCACCTTGCCCTGGAACGGATTTCCCTCCGATTTGTTCCATTTCCGCCAGACCTCCAGGTGCTTCAGCAGCAGCCATCCCCGGGCGTCGTTTTCCCGCTCCGGCCCCCCGACGAACGAGCTGTTGAAAAAATTCTCGTCCACCGTCACCGCGATGAAGCCGCGACCGGCCAGGTGCCGGCCCAGATAGGCGTAGCCGGGATCCGAATCCTCCGCCATGTTGTGGTTCCCATGGACCATCAGGACCAGCGGAAAACGCCCCGCGGACCGGGGATACCAGACCCGTCCGTTGAGAGGCACATGCTCCATGTCGAAGCCTTCCAGCCATTGGCGGACACGCATAATCCACCCCGTGCTGCCCTTGGTGAATGGGGAGGCATTCACCGTCTCCGTCTGCAGTTCGGCCCCTTCGCCGAATTCGGGCCGCCGGCGGGACACACCGCTGCCGTAAGTGAGTTCCGCCACTTCGTACGGCCCCGCCGCGCCCGGATCGGGCAGGTCCAGCGGACGGACCGCCGTCGTATCCTCCGGCGGCGGCACCAGATGGTCGTCACTGCCCGGCTGAAACAGCCAGCACACGCCGGCGATATTCAGAGCCACTCCCAGGGTGATGAGGGCGATGATACCGCTTTTGCGGGCCGGCGGTGCCTCGAAGAAGTCCCAGCGGGTCACGGCGCCGATGGCCGCGGCGAATATCGCTTCTCCCGCCGCCACAACTGCGCCAAGAAGCGGACCCATCGGCGGCGGAATGAACAGGGAAAAAGCGCCGATGATACCACCGGCCAGCAGCAGGCCTGTCCAGCTGAAAAAGCGGGGGATCAGCGTGGTCAATTTCACGATGATCACGACCAGCAGACCCACCAGGGCGCTGATGATCAGCATGATGATGAAGGCGGCCGGCGGGTCGAACCAGGCGCCGATTCCCAGCGGAACAACGGCGGCGATGGCGGTGACCAGGATGAACAGCACTACCAGCAGGCCCCAGGCGGCATGCCGGCGGGCTTCGGGACCAGGCTGCAGTTTTTCCCAGATCCGACCGAACCAGCGCCGAGTGCGCCGCCAACGGGATTCTCTTTCTACCGGAAAAAAGGGATTCGTCATACCGACTCCTCCTTGGGTGACGGGAATCATCTTACCGAAATACCAAACGATACGATATCGGCCGGCTTCTGGTTCACAGCGAGGGTGCACGTGTGTCGCTCCACGGGAGCGGAGCGCATCCAACCGGCAATCCTTCAGGTCAGGTCCCGCACCTGCCGATGCCGAAAGCAGCCCAGAAGATGATCATTGACCATGCCGGTGGCCTGCATGTGGGCATAGACCACCGTTGGTCCGAGGAAGCGGAATCCATGGCGACGCAGCTCGGCACTGATGGTTTCGGCCAGGGGCGTAGTAGCCGGCACCTCGGCCATGGTGGACCACTGGTTGGTGACGGGCCGGTTGTCCACAAACCGCCAGATGTAGCGGTGAAAACCGTCCCATTTTTCCTGGAGATCGATAAAGAGCCGGGCATTGTGGATGGCCGCCTCGATTTTACGCCGGTTGCGAACGATGCCGGCATCGGCCAGCAGGCGGCTCACGTCCGCCTCGCCGAACGACGCCACCCGTGCGGGGTCGAAGCCGACAAAGGCGTGCCGGAAACGGGGTCTCTTGCGCAGGATGGTCAGCCAGCTCAATCCGGCCTGAAACGCCTCCAGGACCAGGAATTCGAAAATGGTGTCGTCATCCCGCACCGGCACGCCCCACTCCTCATCATGATAACGGACATACAGCTCGCTGCCGTAACACCAGTCACAGCGGACCCGCCCATCTCCCGTCGGCGTCATGCCCTCTCCTTTCAGGGACCGGAACACTTCCGGTTGTGCAATATTCCGTCCAGTATACTATAATCGTCCCGGCGCGGCGTCAATCTTCACTCCGGAAGATGGGCAATTTCGGCGCCGGACGGATTTGGATGTCCGCATCCCCTTTTGACACGGACGATATCGGCTGGCGGGAATGGCTTTACCTGCCCGTCTACGCCCTGCGCCGGCTGCCCATGTCCCTGCGCCTGGCCATCCCCTTCGGGCAGCACCCGCTGACGGCCCTGCGCAACGTGCCCCGTCTCCTGCGCCGGAATCGGGACGCCTTCGCCGGCCACTGTCTCGGTGTGGCCGACCGCAGCGAATTCCTGGCCTATGTCGCCGGGTTGTCCGAGGCCTGGCATGCCGGGCGCCTGCCCCGCAAACCGGAAGTCTGGCTGATGCAGGCCTATTGCCAGAAACCCGTCCGCTGCGCCTGTGCGCCGCCCGCCGATTCCCCCTATCGACGCCCCGGTGCCCAGCGCCGGTTCAACGAAACTTGCGTATTCGACGCCGGCCGGCCCGGACCCGTCTGTGACGGCGGCACCTGCCGCATCGGCCTCACCGCGCCTCTCACCGGTCCGGGACCCTACCTGGACCTCCGTCTGAAGATCATGTTGGACGAGCGTCAGATGGCCGATTTCTGGCAGGAAATGCTGGCCTTCCAGGCCCGTCACGGGTTCCCTATCCCGTATGTAATGGAGCTGTGTCCCTTCGCCCTGTGGCTGGCCCGCCGGACCCTGTTTCAGCTGAAATGTCCCGTCGGCGTGGCCTTTTTCTTCGAAGGGGCGCACCGCTGCCGCACGTTCGCCGAGTACGTCCGCGCCGATGCCGGCCGCAAGGAACCGACGGCACCCACCGTCCTCATCGACTCCGCCCAGGCAGCCCGGGATGACCTGGTGCGCCGGTTGCGGGTCCTGGCACACGACGGTCCGCAGTCAACGGGCATCCCCGGCCCCGCGACGGATCACCATTGACCATTCAGGAAGATCGGCTTGCGGCGCGGGACGCCGTCAGTCCCGCAGGGTCCGGGTGCGCAGGAAACGCTGCAGATCCAGCCGCAGCTCGGTAGCCGAGGGGTAGCGCCGCTCGGAATCCTTTTCCAGGACGTGACCGATGATGCGCTGCAGTTCGGGCGGTACGACTGTGGGCAAAGCCCGGGGGCTTTTGTACAGGATGGCGTGCATGATGCCGATATAATTCTCCCCCTCAAAGGGATAGGCGCCGCTGGCCAATTCGTACAGCACGATCCCCAGCGAGAAGAGATCCGTGCGGTGATCCACCGTACCACCGGCCAGCTGCTCGGGTGACATGTAGTTGACCGTGCCCAGGATAGCCCCCTGCTCGGTAAGGCCGGTGGCCACGGTCCGCTTCATCTCCTCCCCTTCCAGGATCTTGACCAGACCGAAATCGAGGATTTTCACCCGGCCTTCGGTGCTGATCATGATGTTGGCCGGCTTGATGTCGCGGTGGATCATTCGCCGCGAATGGGCATGCTCCAGCGCCTCGGCGATCTGGATACCGATGCGGCACAGGGCATCGGGCTCGAACGCCCCTTCCCGGATGAGTTCCTTGAGGGTCTGCCCCTCGACGTACTCCATGACGATAAAGTCGAGACCGCTTTCCTGGCCGACCTGGAAGATGGTGCAGATATTGGGATGATTGAGGGCTGAGGCCGAGCGGGCCTCCTTGAGAAAACGCTGGCGGACCACCGTATCGTTGATGTTGCGCGGCGAGATCAGCTTGATGGCCACGTGGCGTTTGAGCTGGGTATCCAGGGCCTTATAAACCGTGCCCATGCCGCCCTCGCCGAGCTTGCGGAGCACCTTGAACGAGCCCAGCCGCTCGGGTCCGCCGCTGGCGGCATCCCGAAAGAAATCCTCCAGTTCCATGGCCGAGGGGCCGCCGGTGATGGTCCGGGAAACATCCTGCACGGTGGCGGCCTCCGGCGAAGTCTTGCCGGGGGCCGGCACCGGCCGTGCCGCCCGTTCCTGTTCCTGGTGAATTTTTTCATCGAGAAATTCGGCGAAAATGGTGGAGAAGAGCACCGCTTCATCCCCCGACTGGCGGATGTAGCCCGCCTTTTTCAGATTGCGGGCCAGGTAGGCCAGCCGCGGCGGGATTTCCTCGCCGCGCCGCACCAGATGCAGCACTTCCTTTTCATCGGCCGACAGGTTCTCCCACACGTAATTGAAATGGGGCGTCACCTCCTCGCGGAAACTCTCCGCGACCTGCTCCTCGTCCACGTCTACGCCGTCCAGCACCAGATTCTCGAAAAAGGCGCTGCAAGCGATCTGCAGGTAGAAGGGGAAGTAACCGGCGAATTCGATGATCCGGTCGGTGTACGATTCCAGGGGCAGACCGGCCTTCATGGAAGGGATGTTGATGAGCTGCTGCGCCTCTTCCGGTGAAAAGACACCGAGATTCAGGGTGCTGAAGATATTGAAAAAGGGTGAATCGGCTACCTTGGAGGTGTGGCACAGTTCCTGGAGGTCCCGGCCGGAGCTGGTGATAAAAGCCAGGTCGTAGTTGTTGGCCAGGGAGCGGAAAAAAGAAAAAAACTCTTCGCCGAAGCGGGGATTGGACGTGACCACATCGAATTCATCGAACAGGATCACGATCTTGCGGCCGTGTTTCTGGTGGGAGACCACCGCCTTGCGGACACCCTCGAAATCGGAAGTCAGGGTGCTGGAAAAATCCGCCGAAGAAAGCATCAGCAGGATGAGTTCGCGGAAAAACTCCTCCAGGGAAATGTTGCGGCGCTCCTGCAAATCCATCTTGATGAACACGTAGTTTTCCGGGTCGGGCAACATCTTCCGGCGGATCTCGGGGAAGGAGATGTGGTTAAGGAGCGACGACTTGCCGATCCGCCGCTCGCCGACCACCGACACCGATTGCGGCCGCGCCGCGCCGATGCGGGAAAAGATGCGGGCCGCCTCACGCTGGCGGCCGTAAAAACGCGACACATCGCGGATGGATACCCGATCGAGATAGGGATTCAGATTCATTGTGCCCGTCCGTTTCTGGATTCACCGACGATCTGCCAGGGGGAATGCTCCCGCTGAACCCAGATGCGCAGGAGATCCATGCGGTAATGATAGTCGCCGCCACGCTTGAGCAACACATCCCGGCTGCACAAATTCTCCAGGGAGGTCATCACCGTCTCGTGGTCCAGAGCGACGGGTAACTGCAACGTTTCGACGTGGGCCATGATCTCCTCCGGACCCTCGCCCGGCACATTGTGGGCCGTCAAGGCATCGGCCAGGACGGCCAAAACCAGCTTTTCCGGCTGGGTAAAGTTCTCCCACAGGTAGAGGATCTGGGGCAGCGGATTCTCCACCATCTGCTCCAGCACCGCGTCCAGGTCGTCCTCGTTGACCACATTCCGGCGCACTTCGTTCAGGTGATCGACGCAATTCATGCAGATGGCCTGGGTAAAGAACGGCTGACCGGCCGTCAGTCGGTAGATGCGCTCGGGCACACCGCTCTCGTAATAGACCAGCCCCGCCAGCGGTTCTTCGATGAGGCGGAAGGTATCCCGTTGCGTCAGATAGCTGATCTTGCGGTACATACTCTTGGCGATGAGATGCTGCCAAACGGCGCCGTCCCGGTCCTCCAGCCGGGTGGAACCGGTGAGCACGTAGCTCAGCGACGGATGGCGCTCCAGCAACCCGGCCAGAAGCCCGATGACGGAGGGATGGAGGATGCCCTGCCGGATCAGGTTTTCCATAATTTCATACTCGTCGAGGAGGAGGAGTATTTTTCGGTCTGGATGCGTCCGGATCAGAAAATTGAGCATGTTTTCAAAGCCGCGAAATCCGGCGGCCAGGGCCTCTTCCGGCGTAGCCAGATCCCGCCGGCGCAGGCTTTCGATGATGTCCCGCACCATGATCTGGAAAAATTCGTCCGTCTCGCGTACATTGCCGTAGAGCTGAAAATCGATGAGAGACGGGAAATAACCTTCACCCAGCCGACCGTTGAGGATCTGGTACAGGATGGACGTCTTGCCACTGCGGCGCTCGCCGCAAATGACCAGGCAGATGCCGGCCGTCTCGTGTTCCAGGTGTTTGCGGATAAAATCGAAATCGTCCTGCCGCCCGAAGAACATGTTCTCTTCACGCACCGGATTGCCGACAATGTAAGGATTGACGGTAATGGGCGTATACCGCTCCAGGGCCCGTTTCTTGCGGCGCAGCCGCACCAGGCGCCGCATCAGCACCCAACCCCAGCTGCCCAGCAGCACCACCGCCAGGATGGACACCCCGGTGATGATGGTCCACAAGCGTTCGCGCCGTTCCTCCAGCAGTTGCCGTGCCGGCAGGAAACGACCGTCCTGGACCACGATCACACCCACCTCCTTGATGACGTCACCGTTGGACTTGAAATTGAAATTGCCGGTGAGTCCGGGGAAGTTTTCCGTAGCGTACAGGGCGTCGCGCAGGTACTGGCCGTAGGGGAGACGCACCCGTCGCATGGCGTGGAGCAGAATGCGGACGGCGTCATAGGACCGGGCGGCAATGGGACCCGGCTCCTCGCCGAAGCGGTCCCGGTAGCGGGCGACAAATTCCTGGACGCTCTTTTTCTGGCGATGGACATAAAACGAGTCGGTGGAGATCATGCCGGCCACGCCCTCGGTCTCCGGGGCGATATACCGCTCGTTGACACCCGGCGCGAAGAGCTGGAAATCATGGCCCAGGCGGGCATACTGCGAAGCGATGCGCAGGTTGTCGCTGGTGATACCGAACAGGCCGAGGGCCTGGATGCCCTGTTGCTCGGCCTCGCGCAGGGCGGCGGAGAAATCCTTGTGCCCGCGCTGGAAGGGGAAGGAGTAGGCGATGCCCAGCTCATAGCGTCGCAGGGTGTCCTCGAGATCGGTGCGCAGACCGCGGCCGTACTCGTCATCCTCGAACAGGACACCGATGCGCTCGACCTGCAGCTCCTCCACCAGATACTGGCTGAGAGCGGCCAGGCGAAAGTAGTCCGATTCCACGCAGCGGAACACCCAGCGGTTGCCCATGGAAGTGATGCGCGTCGCCGTGGCATCGGCGGTGAGCAGGGGCACGTTGTAGTAAGCGGCCACCTGCATGTCCACCAGGGTGCAGGAGCTGTTGTTGGGACCAATGATGGCCACGGCGCCCTTGCGGATGAGGGAGGCAACGCCCATTTCCGACCGCTCGGGCCAGCCGCGGTCGTCTTCGTGGATCACTTCCACGCGCCGTCCGTGGATGCCCCCCTCGTCATTGACCTCCTGTGCGGCCAGCAACACACCGTTCAGCTCCTGAGGTCCGACGAAACCACTGGGTCCGGTAAAGGGACCAATGACCCCGATCACGATGGGATCCTGGCTGAGCGGCTCGGGCTCCGTGTCCCGCAGCTGGGTTCCGGGCGAACCGCCCAATGCCGCCAGCAACAGCGCCGTGACCATGATCCGACTGAACCGTCGCGTCTGTTGGGACATACCCCGCCACACCCCGTCTGAAGGTCCAACCATCCGGCACCGGAATCGCGCCGTCCAATCCCTGGCCGCGTCCCGGCCAGTGACTTCCGCCTCAGCATCGCCCGCCGGGGTACCACCCCCCGACGGCCGCGAACTATCATTATAAAGATTTTTCACGGATTCGTCCAATGATTCACCGGACGCCGGCTTCTTCGTTTGAACATCGCTGAAAACAGGCAGATGTCCGGCGGCGCCGGATGGTTCAGAAAAGCTGATCCAGCAACTGGTTGATCCCCTTGACCGGGACGATGTCCAGGTCCTTCGGCGCGGGCTGGAGGGGCAGGTTACCCGCCGGCAGGAAGCACCGGCCGAAACCCATGGTCGCCGCCTCCCGCACCCGCAGCGCGCTGTGGGGCACCGCCCGCACCTCCCCGGCCAAGCCCACCTCGCCGATGAACACCGCCTCGGCCGGCAGCGGCCGGTTGTGCCAGCTGCTGACGATGGCCGCCACCACGCCGAGATCGGCGGCCGGTTCATCCACTTGCATACCGCCGGCCATGTTGACATAGACGTCCGCACCCAGCAGATCGAGACCGGCCACGCGTTCCAGCATGGCCAGGAGCAGGGAGATCCGGTTGCGGTCGAAGCCCTGGGTCATTCGCCGGCCGGCGCTGAAATTGGACTGGCTGACCAGGGATTGCACCTCCACCAGGATGGGCCGCGTCCCTTCCATACTGCAAATGACGGCCGTTCCGGCCACCCCCGCCGGCCGCTCCGCCAGAAAAAGGGCTGACGGGTTGGCCACTTCCCGCATTCCCCGGTCGGTCATCTCGTAGATGGCCACCTCACTGGTGGCGCCGAAGCGGTTCTTCACGGCGCGGACGATGCGGTGGTTGTGGTGGCGCTCCCCCTCAAAATAGAGGACGGTGTCTACGATATGCTCCAGGGCCTTGGGCCCGGCGATGGCGCCCTCCTTGGTGATGTGACCGATGAGGAAAACGGGGATTCCGCTGGATTTGGCCAGGTAGAGAAAGCGGGTGGCGCACTCCCGGATCTGGCTGATGCCGCCCGGCGCCGAATCCAGTTCGGCGGTGTAGATGGTCTGGATGGAATCGGCCACCACCAGGGCCGGCCGCAGGTGCTGCACTTCCGCCTCGATCTGCTCCAGCTGCGTCTCGGGCATGATGTAGAGCTCCGGGGCCGCCAGGCCAAGGCGCTGGCCGCGCAGTTTGAGCTGCCGCTCCGATTCCTCGCCCGAGACGTAGAGCACCGTCCGCCCGGCGGCGGCCACCGTGGCCGCCACCTGCAGCAGCAGGGTGGACTTGCCCACCCCCGGCTCGCCGCCGATGAGCACCAGGGAACCGGGCACCACGCCGCCGCCCAGGACCCGGTCGAACTCCGGGCAGCCGCTGGGCGAGCGGATGTCCGCCTGGCTGTCGATCTCGTCGTAACGCAGCAGGCGCGCCCGGGCCGCCTTGCCGCCGGACGGTATGCCGCGACGGGGCGCCGCCTGCACCACGACCTCCTCCACCAGGCTTTCCCAGGCGCCGCACTCGGGGCAGCGGCCCATCCATTTGCCGCTTTGCCAGCCGCAACTCTGGCAGGTGTAGACGGTTTTTGTTTTTTTGGCCAAGTGCGTTCCTGTCGGTAAATTTGCCGCCCGCCGCTAGAACTCCCAGGGATGCCGCTCGACGAACCGCCGCAGGCGCGTCACGCACCGCGCGCGGCCCAGGACGTGCATCATCTCGAAGAGCCCCGGGCCGGCAATGCGGCCGCTGAGGGCCAGTCGCGTCGGATGGATCACCTTGCCGGCGCCCATGCCGCGTGCCTCGGCCAGCTGGCGGACGGCGGCCTCGATGCCCGCCTCGTCGAAGGGTTCCGTTGTCGCCAGCGCAGCCGCCAGATCTTCCATTACCGCCGCCAGATCGGGCGTCTTGGCGGCCTTGGCCAGCCCCTTCTCGTCGTACTCTGCGGGCTCGTGAAAGAAATAGCCGGCGGCGTCCGTGATCTCCGTCAACAGCTCGATGCGTTCGCGCAGCTGGCGGGCGATCTCCACCCGCTGCTCGCGGCTGTAGTCGCCCGGGTACCCCTCCAGGGTCGACAGGAAGGGTTCGGCGCGATCCAGCATCTCCGCGGGGGAGAGCTGGCGAATATACATCCCGTTCATCCATTTCAGCTTGTTGATGTCGAAGATGGCGCCGCTGGGCGAGACCCGGTCCAGGCTGAACCGCCGCACCACCTCGTCCCGGGTGAAAATCTCCTGGTCATCGGACGGCGACCAGCCCAGCAGGGTCATGAAGTTGAAGAAGGCCTCGGACAGATAGCCCTGTCGCTCGTATTCCACCACGTTGGTGGAGCCGTGGCGCTTGCTCATCTTGGAGCGGTCCTCGCCCAGGATCATGGGGATGTGGGCGAAACGGGGCGGCGTTGCCCCCAGAGCGCGGTAGATGAGGATCTGCTTGGGGGTGTTGGAGATGTGGTCCTCGCCGCGGATGACATGGCTGATGCCCATGGTGATGTCGTCCACCACCACGGCGAAGTTGTAGGTTGGATAGCCGTCGGACTTGGCCACCACAATGTCGTCCAGCATCTCGGGGCCGATGCTGACCAGCCCCTTGCACAGGTCGGTCCATTCCACGGATTCCAGTCTGGCGGCCTTGATGCGCAGGGCGAACGGCTCGCCGGCGGCGATGCGTTGCGCCACCTCGTCGTCCGCCAGCGCCAGACAGCGCCCGTCGTAGCGGGGGTTCTGCTTGGCGCTCAGCTGGGCGGTGCGCAGGTCCTGCAGCCGCTCGGGGGTGCAGAAGCAGGGATAGACCTTCCCCTCGTGCCGCAGGCGCTGCAGCGCCTCGTCGTAGAAAGACCGCCGCCGGGACTGGAAATAGGGGCCGCAGTCGCCCCCCGCCTCGGGGCCCTCGTCCCAGTCGACGCCCAGCCAGCGCAGGCCGTCGAGGATGGCCCGGGTATATTCGGGTTTGGATCGCTCCTGGTCCGTATCCTCGATGCGCAAAATAAACGTTCCCTGGTGATGGCGGGCGAACAGCCAGTTGAAGATGGCGGTGCGGGCGCTGCCCACATGCAGATTCCCCGTGGGCGACGGGGCGAACCGAACGCGGATGTCACTCATATCTCTTGGCCTCCTGGATTCGACAACGGGTAGCCGGCCGGGTCCGCTCGGTCCGGGTGGCCGGTCAGTGTATGATAGGCAGAACATGGCGTAAATTCAATACCTTTGTCGGGCATCGCCGACGTCAGGTCGAGCAGGATTGGAATACGACCGGCTGCCCGTTCTCCTTCTCTCTCTCAATCGCTGTCGTGGTCGTAGTCGCTTTCATCGTCGTTGTCGTAGTCGTTGTCGTAGTCGTTGTCGTAGTCGTTGTCGTAGTCGAACGTCGGGATCGAACCATCAAGAAATCCTGTCCTTCCCCAAATAACCTTGCCGCATGACCAGAGCGATTCGGAAATCGATTACGATTACGATCACGACATCGATAGCGACAACGATCTATCTCGTTTCTCCATCACCTTCGCCCCGGCGGGAGAAAAGAAGTTATTTCTCGCGGTGACGCCGAGACGCGGGGAAGAATAAGGCACAGGAGTTTCATAGCAGTGACTTTTCTTCTCTAGCCACCGCGCCACGGCGAGAGAAAATGATTCGGTTGTTGTCATCCCGATCACACTCGCCTCGTTGTCGTGGTCGTTGTCGTCGTCGAATGTCGTAACCAAATGATTACAAATGCATTCAGGCCTTTCATCGCCGAGCAGCCCAGCGGCGATACAGGAGAATGAATCCATCCTCGTGGTCTTTGCCGGCCACCCCGGGCAGGGGTGGCGGGCCAGTAGCCGGTGGCGGCGCCGGAGGCGCGGCCACCGGAAAGGATGGTGTAAGGAAATGGCCGCCCCGGGCAGGGGCGGCCGGACATTCTTCGTTATCGGTCTGGCAGAATCAGGAGGACCATCCACCGCGATGGAGAGCGGTCGTCATTGGGCTGCAGTTTCCCCGCGCCCCGGCCCGGGGCACGAAAAAACCAGTCCGGACTCACCCACCGGGACCGCACCGCCGGCCGCCCAGGACAACGCACCCTGAAGCTCTTGAATCATTGGTCCCGCAGGGACCGCCGCCGGCAGCCCAGGACGAGCGCAGCGAGTCCTGGGTGAGGTCGGAGGGGTGGAGAACGCCTCCTGAAGGGAGGCCCGTCTCCTCGGAAATTCATCGCCCCTTTAAGCTTCCGTCATCATTATTTCGCCCCTGGCAGGGCTCTTCTCTCTTCCTGCGTCCTTTTCCAGGGCGGCGGGCGGCCGCGCGCGTCAGACGCGCGGCCCCCCTTGCCCTTCGCTATACAATCGCCGCCTTGCAGGCGGCAAAAACAGGAAATGAAGGATTTGAGCGGACTTTTCTATCGCTCTAGAATGTCAATTCTGCGGGCGACGAAAGAGGTCACACTCTCTGGGCTTTGAGGTAGACCCGGCGGAATCTTTGGGGCGACTGGAGGGCGGAAGCAGCCAAACGGTTCACGCCCGGAAGGATGGACGGGCGTTCCTTCAGAACGCTTTTCCATTATCCCCGTCCTACCCAGGACTCGCTTCGCGTCGTCCTGGGCTTTCGCCGGGCGTCCCTGCAGGACTCAGGCAGGAGCTCTATTCAGTTGACATGGTCAACCATGACAGTAGAATCCGCAAGCCCAGACTTCCGCCACTGATGAATACCCTGTTGGATATCGAAGCCCCACAGGGCCGCCCCGATGATAGCCGTGGGCGAATGCAGCGAGCCCATTTAAGGCGATTTCTGTTGAAAAGAGGCCCGCAGGGCCGTTCCGTCTGCTAGCCGGGGGCGAGCAACGTGAGCCCCCGGAAAAGGCACCCCAAAAAAATCCGGAGGCCTGAAAGGCCGGCCAGAATTACGGGTGCAACGACACATTGTGGTGAATGTGGCCCGCATCCAGCGGCTCTCGAGCGGATCTGCCTGGGGCCATCCATTAAAATAACCCCCATTTTTCCCCTAAAAAGTGCCTTTTAAGGCCCAAAATCCTGTGGAAATCTCAATTAATGTACATTTTTTCAATTATTTGGGCAGGTCCGACCCCATTCTAACCCATTCTACACACCACACCGCAAATTCAACCACTTTTGTGGATAGGCGTCTGTGATTTTTTGTCAGCAGGCTGGTGGCCGAACACCGGCCGAGGGTCACCCATCGCCCAGCAGTTCCTGCCTTACGGCGTCGGGCAGTTCGGTGTGCACCCGGACCAGTTCCAAGACCCGTTGGTCGGTTTTCCCCAGGCGCGCCAGCATCCGGCCGAACTGGATCAGCAGACCGGGTGCCCATTCGACGGGCAGCCGGGTCAGGATTTCGTCCGCCACGGCCGCGGCTTCCGTCACCAGGCCCAGACCCAGCAGGTATTCCATCAGTCGCAGCCGGACGGACGGCCCACATTCTTCCGCGCCGTTGTGTGCCTGCACCAGCCGGTAGATTCCGAGAGCCGCCGCCAGATCGCCCCGCCTTGTCAGGACTTCCGTAAGCTGCCGGGCCAGGCGGAGCACCTTCACCCGCCGGGCCGGCGTCGCCGCGTGCGCCAGGCAGGCATGGACGAGTTCCGCCGGCGGCGGATCCGACTCTTCCGGCTCGATCATCGCCCGGATGACTTCGTCGCCGCGCCCTTCGTCCAGCAGGGCGAAAACATCGGCCACGTCCTCCGCCTGCCAGCTTTGCCGCCGGGCCGCCGGCAACTGCCCGGCCCGCTCCCCCACCCGCAGCCATTTGAGCGTCAGGGCCACGGTCACGCCGAAACCGAAGCCCCCCACGTGGGCCCAGTGTCCGACGCCGGTGACCATGATCCCGGCATCCGTCATCACGCCGAAAAGAATTTCCCGTCCGATCCACAGCAACAGCATGATCCAGGCCGGTGCGCTGAATCGTCCCATGAAGAAGAGATACCAGTAGAAAAACTCGATCTTTGTCCGCCAGAAACAGACCAGAAAAGCCCCCATCACGCCGGCGATGGCCCCCGATGCCCCAATGGCCGGCACCGTCAGATCCGGGCGCAGCCAGGCGAAAAGAACCGCCGCGAATATACCGGCACCCAGGTAAAACAGCAGGAACAGAAAATGGCCCCAGCGATCCTCGATGAACGGGCCGCACAGGTAGAAGAAAAACAGATTGCTCAACAGATGCAGAAGGCTGCCATGGAAAAACATGCTGGTGAAGGACTGCAGAAGGGTCGGCTCCGCGGCGACGAACGCCCAGGGCCGGACGTCGTCTACCAGAAAAAAAACGGCGATACAGCTGGCCATAATGGCAAAACTGACCCACGGGAAATTGCGGACAGTGAACCGGTCGTGGCTGATGGGAATCAGCATGCTCTCCCCCTTTGGCCGATCGCTGGATGATATCATTCCGACTGTTTCCGCACTCGACACAAGATAGCATCTCTTACCCCTGTATTGCTCAGGCCACCCGGCCCGATCTCTCCAGCTGTCGTTGTCGTAGTCGTTGTCATGGTCGCTTTCGTGGTCGTTGTCGAAGTCGTCGTCGAAACATCGTGATCGACCGATGACGAAATCCTATCCTCCAAAATGTCAATGACTAAAAAATTCCTGCCGCGCGTTCGGGCCGTTTCGAAAAATCGATTACGATCACGACAACGACAGCGACAACGATTTTTCTTCTGTACAATATTTTCTCTGCGCGCTCTCCGCGAGAAACATGTTCCTTGGCTAACATCAGACGCCAAGGGCCCAAGGGCCAAGGACTCAATACACGGACCGGCAGAGGCGGAAACCGAAGTTAAAGTAACGGTAGTACGGAATGCTGCTGCTGCGATTCGCGGATCGGCAGTAGTAGGCGTAGTAGAGCCAGCAGCCGCCACGGATAACCCGGTAGGAGCCACTACTCGCACCCCGATCATCCGTGGCGCTGCCCGATGGATAAGTGCCGTACCAATCCCAGCACCACTCCCACACGTTGCCATGCACATCAACCAGGCCCCAGGGATTGCTATCTTTCATAGCGACCGGGTGGGTCTGACTGCCGGCATTGGCACAGAACCACGCCACGCTCTCCAGGTTGGGTAGAGCACCGGCACTGCAATACCAATCGCAGCTCGTGAAATTCGGCTCCTCCACCGAAAAAGGCGTCGTCGTCCCCGCCCGGCAGAAATATTCCCACTCCCCCTCCGCCGGCAGGCGGTAGCCATCGGCCGACCAGTCACAGTAAAACGGGCCCGTCGTGTAATTGCCGTCATCGACGGGGACGGTGAAGGCATCATCCTTGTAGTAGCAACGCCTGAACCCCTGCTCCACGCTCAGCAGATTGGCGAACAGCACCGCCTCGTACCACGTCACCGACACCACTGGGTTGTCCATCCCCGTGCCGTCGGCCTCCTGCGTCGGGTCGGACGGCAACGACGCCTGCTGCGCCTTCAGCGCCGCCCACATGCCCCGCGTCACCTCCGTCGCCATCACCGCCAGATTCTTGGTCAGCGTGTGGGTGAAGGGCGTCTCATAGGAATAACTGCATGGATCATTGGGTCCGCGACCCTGTTGAAACGTCCCCGCCGGCACGTACATCAGGTCGCCGACAATGGAGTCGGTGGCGTACAGCACGGGACAGGGACTGGTTTGCGCCGTCACGGCGGCGTTGAAAAACAGGTGGCGGTCCTGGGCGTCGTTGCCGGTGATGGCCATGGGCGGCGGAAACGACCGCTGGCAGCTGTAGATGCGCACCTGGTCGAAATCGGTATAGCCCAGGCCCGCCCAGAAACCGTCGGACAAGCGCACGTACTTCGTCCGGGCCGGAATGTCGGCGATCTCGCTCTGACCGACCATCACACCGGCCTGAAATGCCTCCACCACCACTGTCAACGGCACGTCGAACGGATTCATCAGCGCCATCCCCGTCCAGCTGAAGTGGTCCTCCACCGTGTTGGGCAACACGTACTCCCAACCCAGGGTGCCGGTCAGGAAAAACTCGCACAGCGACTCGCTGTCCCCGTAGCGGAAGGCCAGCTTGGGCCGCAGCCGGGCGTTGTCCGTGTCAATGACAAAGGTGCCTTCCACCGGGTCGAGCAGCACATCACCCGCCGCCGGCACGAACCCGGCGAAGGCCGACAGGACGACCCGCAGCGACGCCGTGGGCGGCACATCGTAGGTCGCCTGGTGATGCACGGCCCCGTCCGCGTCCCAGACCGTGAGCTCGAACGTGCCCGTGGTATCACCATTGTTGAGCACCTGGATGGTGGTGATCCACGGCGCCTGGACCGTCACGTGGGGACCGTAATAACGGTAGACGGCTGCGGAGGCCAGAACCCCGCTCCCTGACAGACAAAACACCACCAACAGCAGCCGAACGAATTTGTTCATGCCACACTCCTTTTTGTGAGCTGATTCAATCACGATAATTATAGCGGTCAGAGACCAATAGCCATAGCAATTCGCAGATCAATCTCACAATTTTTCGGTCGTGGTTTCCGTTTTCCTCAATCTTTCCGTTGTCGTTGTCTAACATCTCGCCCCATGGCTCTCCCGGCAATCTTGTCCCCCTTCCATCGCCATTCTCCATCACCATCAGGCCATTTCGAAGAATCGATTGCGTTCACGATTGCGACAGCGATTCGAGTCCGATCGGGATGATAAAAACCAAATCATTTTCTCTCGCCGATACGCGGTGGCGCAGAGTGCAGAGAACATTCTTTGGC
>JAFGRT010000142.1 GCA_016935015.1 Acidobacteriota bacterium
CGCACCGCCGAAATCACCGTGAATTATCGGGAGCCGGTGCGGCTGGACGATACCATGCTCCCGCCGGCCAGCTGAGGGGCCGCACCGTCCGGATCCCACCCTCATGCGTGGTACCGCGTCACAACCGTTTGCCGACACCATCGGCCGTCCATCCTTTTTCCGAACCAGCCACCTGGCCGGTGCGTACTCTTGCCCGTTGATATGAAAACGGATGCCGGGTGATCAACCGGTTCGTTCCGGTGGCACCCGCCGGAAGGGGATTGCTCTCCGGCGGCCTTTTCGTCGCAACCATCTTTCGGTTCCTGGAGGAGAAGAGTATGCCACCTGGATGTCGAATCGTTTGGCTGTGTCTGGCGGTGGCCGTTGTGTTCGGTGCCTGCGGTGGTCCGTCCACCGCCGGCGACTTTCCCCGGCTGACGGGACCCTACGTCGGGCAACCACCGCCCGGTGACAAGCCGGTTCTGTTCGCGCCGGGCCTTATCTCCACCGGCATGCCGGTGCGGGACGTCGCCATCACTCCCGACGGCAAGGAGTTTTTCTTTGGAGTGAATCTCGGGCGGGAAAGCGTCACCACCATCCTCTGCACCCGCGAGACCGACGCCGGCTGGACACCGCCCGAGGTGGCCCCGTTCGCCGCCGATCCCACCGTCGACACCATCGAGCCGGCCATCTCACCGGATGGCCGATGGTTCTTCTTTGTGTCCAATCGCCCCGCTCTGGCGTTGTCTTCGGCGGAAAACAATTATGATATCTGGGTGATGGAGCGGGATGGCGATCACTGGGGCGAACCCGTCCATGTGGGCCCGCCTGTCTCCACGGCGGCCCAGGAATTCTTCCCTTCCGTCACCCGCGACGGCACCTTGTATTTCTGCCGCGCGGCCGCTGACGGCCGGCATTATTTTTTCCGCTCCCGACGGGAAGACGGGCGGTATGTGACTGCTGAACGGTTGGGCCCGCGGGTCAATGCCGCTCCTACCCAGTTCAACGCGTTCATCGATCCGGACGAACGCTTCTTTATCCTCTGCGCTTTCGGGCTGGAGCACAGCAGGGGGGCCACGGATTATTATGTCTGTTTCCGCGACGAACATGACCGCTGGACCCGCCCCATCAACCTCGGCCCGCACATCAATACCGCGTCGGGGAATGAATTTTCGCCGTATGTTTCGCCTGATGGGAAGTACTTTTTCTTCATGTCCACCCGCACCAATCAGGCCGGTTTCCTCACCGAGGGCCGGCTGACCTATGCCGGCATCCAACGCATGTTCCAGCAGCCGGGCAACGGCAATTCGGACATTTACTGGGTCAGGGCCGGCTTTATCGAGGCCCTCCGGCCTGGAGCGGCGGCCTTTGCCGTCGACGATCCCCCGCCGGAGAGCGGGAAGGAGGGCCGCGATGCGCAGGAATGAGCCCGGTTATATGCTTCTGGGGAAATCCGGGGCCGGATGGCTGTTCGGCTTGGTGTTGATACTGCTGACCATCGGCTGCGCCGCGGATTCCACGGGGCGGGACGATGAAATATCCCAACAGGCGGACGGACCGTACCTGGGCCTAAACGTGCCCGCAGAGCAGCCGGTACTATTCGCCCCGGGAAACGTCTGCACCGGCCGATATGAGCGGGACATGGCCGTCTCCGCCGACGGACGGGAGATCTTCTACGGCATGATGATGTCCGAGGTGGTGACAATCCTGACCACGCGACAGACAGATAACGGCTGGACGGATCCGGAGGTAGTGGAATTTGCCGGTGATCTGACGTGGCGACATCTCGAACCATGCCTTTCACCGGACGGCAACCGTCTCTTTTTTCTGACCACTCGGCCCACGACCGGTGAGGAAGCGGTCGCCGGCTGGGGTTGCCAGAACATCTTCGCCGCCGATCGTCGGGCCGACGGCGGTTGGGGTGAGCCATGGGATCCGGGCCCAGCCGTCAACACGGCCGAATTTGAGTATTTCCCATCCATGACACGGGACGGTGTGATGTATTTCACCCGCAGCGCCCCCCGGCAGGCCGCCGCCATCTGGCGGGCCCGGCCCGCCGGCCGGGATGGATTTCTGACCGCGGAGAACATTCCATTGCCGGCCGGGCCGGGGGAAAGCATCTTCAATGCCTGCATCGCGCCGGACGAATCGTACCTGGTGGCCTGTGTGACCGGCCGGGCGGATTCCCTGGCCGAGGGGAAAGCCAACTACTATGTCTATTTTCGGGGCGCAGACGACACCTGGAGTGAGGCTGTCAACCTGGGTCCGTTGGTGAATCCGCCGGGAGTCGGCGCCGTGTCGCCGGCCATCTCCGCCGACGGAGCCGTGTTTTTCTTCGCCGCCCAGCGCCGGCGGCCGGAATGGGATTCGCCGCGCGTCCAGCTGACGCTGGCGCTGCTGCAGCGGATGTATGCAGCGCCCCAGAACGGCCTGGGCGATATCTATTGGGTGAGCACCGCTTTCATCACACGCCTGCGGCCGGAAGGCCGTTCGGCCGGGAAAGGCCAAACGTACGGTTCTATCGGGCGGGCAAAGTGACCTGCCGGGTTTCGCCCCGGCGGGAGAACCGCAGGACAATGGGATCGTGCCGGGGTATCTCCTTCAGGCCCAGGGTGATATCCTCGGCGGAACGTACCGGGCGTCCGTTCAGCTCCATGATCAGGTCACCGGCCTGCAGGCCGGCCTGCGCCGCCGGAAAACCCGGCAGCACATAGGTCACCAGCGCGCCGGCTGTGCCGTCCTGGCCCAGCGCCGCGAGCAGTTGGGGCGACGGAGTCTTGATGAAAACACCCGTCGAGCGCAGCGAAGACAAGGCCGGCGCCCCGGGCGCGCCCTCCGGATGCAGCACCAGCTGTCCCGACGGGTTCGCCATGATCTGCTGCAGGGCATCCATGCTCATCCGCCGGGCCGGCGCCGGGTCGGCGGGCCGCTTGGCCAGGATGGCTTGGGGGCGGAAGGATTCGCCATCCCGCAGTATGTTCATGGCGATCCGGGTGTTGGGGCTGAACTGGCGCAACCGGTTGACCATTTCCCGGGCGGTGCTAACCGGGTCACCGGAAATGGAACGGACGACGTCCCCCGGCCGCAAGCCGGCCACATCCGATGGGGAGTGGGGCACAACGCCGCGGATATAGACCTGGGAGCGGCCGTCGGCCAGCATCCGGTCGCCCAGGAAAACACCCAGGTAGCCGGGTTGGATGTTGATGCGGTTCTCGGCGATGAATTCCACCCGGCGGCGGATATCTCCGGAATCGATCAGTTTCCATTTCCGGGACGATTCCGGCGGCGGCGCCACTGGATAACAAAAGCCGCTGAAATCACCATCCAGGGAAAGTACCGGCAGCAGCAGCGGCGGCAGGGGTGCGCGGGTCAACGGTGTCAACTGGTGGGCGGACCGGCCGGTGCCGGCGCGGGCGGCGACGATCTGAAAGGCCTGTTCGCCCGGCACACAGAGAAGGCGGGTGTCGGCCGGCAGGACGCCGGGCGGATTCAGGCGGACTTCCATCCGGCGCAGGGAGGGGGGCTTGGCCCCTTCGGCCGGCTCTATCAGCAGCAGGCCGATGCGTTCGTCGATGCCGATGGACCGGTATGGGACCGGCTTGTACCCCGGTTGGAGGACATGGATTTCCAGATCCCCGCTGCGCAGATTGTTCCAGAGCCACTGCAGACCCAGCACGACAACTGGGGGGGCATCATCCAGAATAACACCGGGAAGGATGGTTTCCTGGCGGATGGAAAGACTGTCGGAGTCGTCCATGACCGAACCCTCAATCACGAATACGTTCGACGAGGGCGGGTTTACGGTGGCGCTCCACTGGAACTGGGCCACCACCTGGGAGATCCGGACCGGCACCACGGGCAGCCGGACGGTTACGGCGGTCGCTTCTTCTCCGGCGCCGCGCACGGGAATCAGCAGCAGGAGCACTGCCAGGACGATGCGGATGACCGTTCCGGATAAGGGTGAATCAAGCGGCTTTATTTTAATGGCTCACCTCATGCAGATACACGTTTTCCATGGCCTGGAAGTCCTGAATGCGGTACGAGGCCGGCATTTGGACAAACACGTCTTCACCGGTGCGGCGGTCCTTGGAGATGAAGCGGATGTATTCATTGCCGCCGGGGGCGTAAAGCTCCGGTTCGAGGGGAATTTCCATGACAGGAATATCCTGGATCGCGGACTCGCTGCGGAGCCCAACCGGTTCCGGCGAAGAGGTCCAGTCGACGGACCGGTAGATCACGGTGACGCCCAGGGCCAGCAGCAACGTGGCGACCAGCAACAGCGCCTGCCGCGGAAAACTCCGGCCCGGTCGCCGGGGAATATCCAATTGTTCATTCAACCGCCGGTAAAGCAGGGCCTCGAAATTCTCCGGCGCCGGTACGCGGGGGAGGGCGGAGACCAACCGGCCGATGGTATCCGCGGCGGCGTAAAAATCACGACAGGCGCCGCAACGGACCAGATGGTTCCGAACGGCCGTCCCCATCCGGCCGGGCAGGGATCCCGCCCGGTATTCCTCCACAACGTGTCGCACCTGCTGACAATCCATCACTCGATACCTCCCGTGATATAACCGCCGAGTCGCTCCATCAGTGTCTGACGTGCCCGATGCAATCTGGATTTCAGTGTGCCGATCTTGATGTCCGTGATCCGGCTGATTTCATCCAGCTGGAGCTGCTCCATCTCCTTGAGGAGGAAAATGTGTTTCTGATCCTCCGGCAAGGTGTCGATGGCCTCCAATATCCTGTCCCTGGCTTCCCGCCGCAGCATCTGCTCCTCGGGGTTGCGGATGGTCCGCATGGTGGGGGGCGGCGTCCGGTCGGCTTCTTCCGTGTAATCCCTGGGAATGGCACCGGCGGTAAGCAGGGAGGCCGACCGACGCTTGCGCTTGCGGATTTCATCGATGGCCAGGTTGGTGGCGATGCGGTAGATCCAGGTGGAGAATTTCAGGCGGGTGTCGTACTGCCGGTGATTGCGGAATACCCGCAGAAACACTTCCTGGGCCATGTCCACCGCCGTGTCGTAATCGCCGATCATCCGGCAGAGATAATTCACCATCAGATGCTTGTACCGGGACACCAGTTCGTAAAAAGCGTCCTCACGGCCGTGTTGCAGGCGCAGCATCAGGGTGTTGTCGTCGACTTTCGACACGGGTTCCGCCACTTCCGGCGTCTTGAGCATGGGCGCGTCTCGCTCTCCATTGTAACATATGGCAAAGATCAAGGGTCCGCCGAACCGCTGCGCAATTTCCGTCGCGTCCGCCTGCCATGAAGTAATACGTTGCCGATGACCGATGGTTCCCGTGTCTGCACATGGTCACTGCCCATCGCGGGCGCCGACAGGCGGGTAGACGATCCCGCGGGCAGGTGAACAGAAAGATAGGCAACGCAGCGGGGCAATGGTATCATGACGAATCATGACGGCTTTGCAACCCCGCGACAACAGGCTCACCGGACGGTCCGTCGACCAGGCTCGGCACGGCATGGTGGCCACCAGCCAGCCGCTGGCCGTGCGGGTTGGTGTAGATATCCTGCAATCGGGCGGCAGCGCCGTGGATGCCGCCATCGCCGTTAATGCCGCCCTGGGCCTCATGGAGCCCATGTCGTGCGGCATCGGCGGCGATCTGTTCGCCATCGTTTGGGATGCCGCCACCCGGCGGTTGTATGGCCTGAACGCCAGCGGGCCCGCCCCCGGGGCCGTGAATGTGCAACTTCTGCGCGATCAGGGCCTGACCGCCATGCCGCCCACGGGACCCTTCACCTGGACCATACCGGGGTGCGTCGCGGGCTGGGCGGCACTGCACCGGCGCTTCGGCCGGCTCCCGCTGGCCGAGCTGCTGGCCCCGGCCATCCGCTGTGCCGAAGAGGGATTTCCCGTGACGAAGGTGATTGCGGCGGCATGGCAGGCTGGGGTCTTGGCATGGGGCGCCGATCGGGATTTCAGTCGAACATACGCCCCGGCGGGCCGGGCACCCGCCGCCGGCGAGATCTTTGCCAATCCGCTGCTGGCGGCCACCTACCGCCTGTTGGCCGAACAGGGCCCGGCGGCCTTCTATGACGGACCCATCGCCTCGGTTCTGGCGGATTATTCCAAACGACAGGGCGGGTTTCTGCGGCGGTCGGATTTGGCGGCCTTTCGTCCGGAATGGGTGGCGCCGCGGGCGGTCAGGTACCGGGGGCACGATGTTTGGCAACTCCCCCCCAACGGTCAGGGGTTGGCGGTCCTGCAAATGCTGGCCATGCTGGAGCGGATGGATCTGGCCGCTCTCGGTTGCCATACGGCGGATTACCTGCACACCCTCATCGAAATCAAGAAAATCGTTTATGAGGACCGGGCCCGCTTCTATGCGGATCCCCGCTTTTTCCCTACACCCGTTGACGACCTACTCTCCGCCGCCTACACCCGGCGGCGACTGGCCCTGCTGCAACCGGACCGGGCCGGCCTTGCATTTCCCGCCGGCGATCCCCGACTGGCCGCCGGCGACACCGTTTACCTCACGGTGGTGGATGAGGCGCGGAACGCCGTTTCCTTGATCCAGAGCATCTACCAGGACTTCGGTTCCGGGCTGGTGCCCGCCGGCCTCGGATTTTGCCTGCAGAATCGCGGCGCCCTGTTCAGCCTCGATCCGGATCACCCCAACGCCCTGGCGCCCGGCAAGCGCCCGTTTCACACCATCATTCCCGCCCTCGTTTCCCGGGACGGCGATCCGGTGTTCGTCTTCGGCGTCATGGGCGGGGCCATGCAGCCCCAGGGCCAGGTCCAGATCCTGAGCAACATCCTCGATTTCGGGATGGATATCCAGGCGGCCGGTGATGCACCGCGCTTCCGGCACGACGGTTCATCGGAACCCGCAGGCGGACGGATGACCGACGGTGGTACGGTGATCCTGGAAGAGGGTATTTCACCCGGCGTCGGCCGGGAGCTCGCTGCCCGAGGCCACCGGGTCGTCTTCGGCGAGGGTGGATTCGGCGGGTACCAGGGGATCTGGATCGATGCCCGGCACGGCATGCTCTCCGGCGCCAGCGAATCTCGCAAGGACGGCTGCGCCTTGGGCTATTGATCGGCCGGTTCATCGGCTCCTCCCTTGGCCCGCCGGTCAAGGCGGCTGACCGGTGAGGAACATCAAAGGATGTTACAATTTGTAACATTTTTTTATAGCGCTCAGGTCCACCACCGGCGGAAACCAGTTTATTATCCATGTTTTCAGGATATCCGGCCCGGATATTCTTGGGCACCGGTTTTGCATTCATTTCCCATGGCCGTCGAATCAACGACGGTGTCCATCCGGTGATCGCCGAGGAGGTAATCATGAAACGACTCCATCTGATATTGGCACTGATTCTGCTGGTGCCGAGTATCTGGGGCCTGGCCCAGGAGGGGCAGAACCAGCCCATCTATGATCCCCAGGATCCCATCGGGCGCGTGCTGCCGCCCAATCTCTATTTCGTGCTGGACGTGTCGGGCAGTATGAGCACCCTGCCGGCCGGCCAGGGTTCCAACCTGGATTTCTGGGGAGTCGGCACGACCACGCCGTTGCTGGGAACCACCAGCGGAGGCTCCGTCACAGGGATTCATTCATCCATGGATATTGTCAAAGCGGCCATCTATTCCCTGGTCAACTACGAATCGCTGAAAGTGCGCTGGGCGCTGTTCACCTACACGGCCGGCGGCGATACCTACAACACCCAATCAAAGCTGCTCGGCACCAGTATCAGTTACGTGCCGCGCCTGCTCTACTATTCCCAGAAAGTAACCCTCAGCCGCAGCAATCTGAACTCCGGCTCGCTCCTGCGTGGACGGTATACCAATTACTACTATGGCCGGCATTATTTCGAGCGGGGCCGGATTGTGGAAAACCTGGGGGGCGGTGATTATCTCATCCGCTGGGAATACCAGGGGTATTATGACAACAACGGCAACTGGCGGACGGTGAGCTCCCTGAGCGAGCCCTTCCAGGCCGGGACCATCCAATACTACGACGGCCGATGGCGGTCGACCACATTGAGCAATCCGGAGATCCGGTCGCAAATTGTGGAAACCCTTCGCGGAGCCGATTGCACCTCCGATTACTCCAGTATCCACGACAAGCTGCTGGTAGGCCCGCCGCGGCATCCCACCGATCCGACCGACTACGACCAATGGTTCGCCACCAGCCTGCATCCCGATTACGGCAATGCCCAACAGATCCAGGAGTGGGTGGACAAGAAGATGCCCACGGTGGCCGATCCCCTCAACGGCTGCATAGAGTTTGACAGCTGGAGCCGCCCCTTGCTGAAGGAGGTGACGGCCAACGGCAGCACGCCCATCGAGATGTCGTTGACCGGGGTGTCGCGTTTTACCCATGGCCAATACCAGCGCGGAACCAGTTTTTACGACAACAAGCCGTCACACGGCATCGATTACGATACCGGGCAATGGCGCAATTGGACGCCGGAGAAGGATGTGGATCCCTATTTCGACTGCCGCATCCATAACTGCCTGCTGCTCACCGACGGCGTCGACACCTGCAGCGGCCAGAGCAAGGCGGTGCAGCAGGCGGGGATTCTGAAGAGCACCTTCGGCATCAACACCTGGGTCATCGGTTTCGGCGACCAGAGCGCGTCGGAGATCGCCGCGCTGAACTCCATCGCCGTGGCCGGCGGCACCGACTACGCCCTGTTCGCCGACAACCTCGGCGACCTGCTGTATGCCGTCAACAACATCCTGGCGCGGCTGCCCTCCACCGAGATCAGCGGTGACACGGAGCCGGTCCTCGGCTATATCGATCCGGAAACCCCGCCGGATGGCGGTTGGCCCCAGGCCATGCCAGGTGACGTGGCCGGCGAGCAAAAGGTGCTGGTGCAGAACATCATGGTCAATGCGTCCATGTCCTACAGCCCGGTGTTCAAGGGGCATCTGCGCATGTTCCAGGCCATCACCGAGCGCCCCGGCTACGACGACCAGATCGAGTTCCTCAGCGACTTCAGCCGCGATTCCGCCAACCTGATCTGGGATTTCTCGGAAGTCCTGGAAGACAACCTCAGCAAGCAGAATTACAATCGCAATGTCTGGACCTATATGGGCGGATCGAAGGTCTCCTTCACCACCAGCAACCGGGGCACGTTCAAGACGGCCGGCCTTTCCGCCATCTCCAACGCCCTGATGGACGAATACATCCAGTGGGTTCGTTACCAGACCCTCGGCCCCATCACCTATTCCACGCCGGTCTTCGTGGCCCCACCGCCCAAGGACGCCTACAATGCGCCGGACTACCAGGTGTTTGCCGATACTTATGAAACCCGACCCAACATGGTCCTCGTGGGGGCCAACGACGGGATGCTCCACTGCTTCAATGCCGCTAACGGCGAGGAGCTGTGGTCCTTCATTCCACCGGTTTTTCTCGAGGATACGCTGGTGGACAATGCCTTCAACGACCGGGACAGCGACGTCACCGGCGTGGTCAAGCCGCGCCTCTTCATGCAGATTTTTGCCGAGGGGAACGGCGAACGTCAAGGCCAGCCCGACGTGTACGGCCAGCGTGTCTACAACCGGCGGCCCCACTACTATTTTGTCGCCGCCTCGCCGCGTGTGATCGAGGCGCGGGACAGCAGCGGCACCTGGCACACCCTGCTCGTATTTGGCACGGGCGGCTTTGTCAACGAATACTACTGCCTGGACATCACCGATCCCCAGAATCCGCAGTTCCTGTGGCGATTCAACGATGCCGACGTCAATGCCAACGAAGAACTGGGGGAGGCCTGGTCCACCCCCGCCCTCGGCCGTTTCGCCACCGCCCATACCGATTACATCCTGGGTCGTTTCTGCGCCGTGTTCGGCTCCGGTTTCAACCTCAATCCCGCCTGGAGCAATCCGGACAAACGAGGAAAAACCCTTTATGTGGTGGACATTTTCTCCGGCACCAAGCTCACGGCCTGGACCTTGCCCGACACCTCCCAGACGTCTTTCGGTGGCGGTCCCACGTCGCTGGTCTCCACTGTGGGCAATTGCATTTTCAGTGATCCGGTGCTGTGGGAACGGCCGTCCGAGGCCGACGGCAAGACCGATTACATCTACTTCGGCGATTACCAGGGCAAGTTGTACCGTGCCACGGTGGACCTGGACAACACGTCGTCAAAGATCGCCGTCGAGCACATCTTCACCACCAAGAACGCTACACCTCTCTACTCCGGCGTTTTCCCGGCCGAGCTGCAACTACCCAATACGGCCAAGCAGACCTACCTGACCTTTGCCGAGTACGGCTCGCCCGTGGATCCGCTGCTTTCAGCCAACCAACTGAATCCGGTCATCTACGTGCTGGTGGAGGATCTGTTGCCCAGCGGCCGCGCCGCCGTCGCAGGCGACCTGGCGGTGGTATCGGCCGACGGGCAGAGTTGCGCCTTCAATCCGGCCGTCTCCGCCGGTTTCTACCAGGAACTGGACCGGACCAAGCTGGAATCGGTACCTTTCCGCCCGGCCATCTTCTGGAACGACAAACACCAGCGTTACTGGGTAGCGGCCACGTCCTACCAGTTCCGCCCCAGCGGCGGCGGTACCACCGTCTGTGATCCGGCTACCCACACTGTCGGTGGCGGGCAATCCTTCGCCTATATTTACAATCTTCAGACCGGCGTCTATTTCAATTCCGTGCCCGTGGCTCTGGGCAGCGGCACCGTCTTCTACGGCCGCGCCTCCGGCTTCCACAAAGGGCTGCGCGGTGAGGGCTGGATCGATATCGGGACGGGTGAAACCTGGGGCTGGGGCTACAGCCAGACTCAGGACAAATTCACCACGTTCCAGGATCCCAATTCCAGCGACCAGCGGTACGCCGAGAAAAATCCGACCTTTGATATGCGCCTGCACAAGTATTACTGGCGGGAGTTCAAGTAACTCACAGAACGTCTGAATCTCTGCGGGAGGAAGCGGGCTGAAACGTTTCCTCCCGCTTTTTTTCCGGCCGTCCCGCCTCCAGATCGAGGGCGGCCTTCGGTTTGCCCGGCCCGGTGGGGAACGATCGCCGGGGAGAGGGAAAAGCGTGTCGGATCATTCTGTTTCAACGGATAAAAGCCTTGTGTTTGGGGTCTCATTAATGGGAAAATAGGGTGTCGGCCGCCGGCCGAATCACACTTGGAGCGAGGTGCCGCATGAAGGTTTGGATGATTTTGGCCTTGATCCTGGTCTGGAGTGGCACCGCCGGTGCCGCCAGCATCCTGGTGCTCAACCTGGACACCGATCCCTACGACGCCAACTCCCCCAATGCGACCAGTTCGGCCGCCACCATCAGCCAGCTTCTGACCGGAATGGGCGTGGCGCACACGCCGGCCTTCGTCGGCCGTGACGACCATACCACCCTGGCCGACAGCAGCTACTACGCGCCCTATGACCTCGTCTTCATCGGGGTCGGCGTGAACTGCGTCATTCAGGTGGCGCATGTGTTCAACACGGACGAAGGGCAGGCCCTGGTGGATTACCTCGAGTCCGGCGGCATGGTTTACATGGAGGGGGGCGACGTCTGGTACCAGGACCCGGAATACAACGACGGCTTCGATTTCGGCGATGCCTTTCGGGTCAATCCCCGGGCCGAAATGGGGCTGGCCGATCTGGACCAGCTGGAAGGAACGGGTATCGCCAACGGCCTCGAATTCGATTACGGCGGCGACAACTGTTTCATCGACGTCATCAACCACCGGCAGGGCATCAGCTTCAAGGTGTTCGAGAATGTAAACCAGTATCAGGAAGTGTCCACCGTCGCCGTCAGCTATCAATCGTCTGCCTACAAGACCATCGCCTGTTCCTTCGAGTTTAACGGACTGACGGACGGCACCGGCAACAATACCCAAGAATACCTCCTGGGTGTGTACCTGGACTTTTTCGGTATCATGGCCGGCATCCTGGGCGACGTGAACGATGACGGCCAGGTGGACGCCGATGACGTCCTGCTCCTGGGCAACTACCTGGCGGACAACATCGCCCCGGCGTTGATGAATCTGGGGGCGGCCGATGTGGATGAGTCCGGTGCCATCAATCTGCTGGACAAGGTCATTCTGCACAATTTCGTGGCCGGCAACATCAGCACACTGCCGTTTACACCGTAGGCCGGACCGGCGCCTGAATGCAGGGCGGAAATCATCGTTCAGCTCGGGAGTGAGATATGAACATATCCTGGCAATTCCTGATGAAGATGCTGCTGTGGGGAGGCCTGCTCTGCGGTGTGGCCATGGCCGCGCCGGATGAGCAGAAAAAGGAGAACACGGCCCCCAAAAAGTCCCAAAATCTGCAGGATGTCGCGCGTTCCAAAGAACAGCCGAAGAAGCAGCCCGGGAAAGTGTACACCAATCAGGATGTAAAGGCGGCCAAGGGGAATATCGCCACGTCCTCGCTGTCCGGAAAAACAGCGCCCGGTGACGAGGATCAATCTGACGATCCGCTGAATTCCGGCGAGGCGGAACGCCAGCTGGAGACGGTCAAGGACCTCGAGGCGGCGCTGGTCGATCTGGATACGGCCCGCCACATGCATCAGCAGGCGCAGGAATCCCTGGCCGGGTTGACCGACCGCCTGCTGGCGGCGGTGGGCGACGCGGAGAAATTGCGGAGCATACGCAAGGAAAAGGCGCTTCTGGAAAACGAAGCGGCCTACTGGGCCGACCGGCTGCGCCAGGCCGAGCGACGCCTCGATGCGTTGAAAAAGGATCTCCAGGCCAAGGGCCAGCCGACGGATTTGATTGACCTGGCGCGGGAAAGATTGAAGCGGACCCAGGAAGGGGAGGGGCCAGCCAAGGAGGGGGGCAAAAATGTCCGTGCCATTGGGGGCTGAATTCGGGGTAGGCCACCGTCGCCCCGGGGATGCGGGTGCGAGGATCGTTTCATTTCAAATCAAATAATATCAATCCAATATCATACAAAATTGTCCGCCGAGCGGACTGTTCTGGCCGGATCCGGGTCCCCGGCGGAACGGGCCGGGTTCGGATGAGCCAGCTTGCGGTAGAGGGTCTTGCGGCTGATGCCGAGTACCCGGGCGGTCTTCTGTTTGTCGTGGCCGCAGGCGGCCAGGGTTTGTCGAATCACCGCCTGCTCGATCTCGGAAAGCGATCGGCCCAGGGGAATGACCAGCTGCGCAGGATCGGTGTCAGCGCGCGGCAGCTCCGGCATGTATGGGATCAGATCGGCGGCCGTCAGCAGCGGACCGGTGGTGTTGCGCCCGGCCTTTTCCAGCAGGTGCCGCAGCTCACGGATGTTGCCCGGCCAGTGATAGCGCCGCAGCAAGGCCTCCGCTTCGGTGGATACGCCGGTAGGTCGAGGGCCTTCCTCCTGCTCCAGGTTTTTCAGAAAAAAGGCCGCCAGGTGAGGAATATCCTCGGCGTGTTCACGCAGGGGCGGTACCTGAACCTGCAATCGGGCCACGGCCGTCCAGAGATCGGCGTGAAACCGGCCCCGTTCCAGCTGTGTGGAGACGCCCGCTCCAACGCTGAAAATGAGACGGTGATTCAGGTAAATCCGGCGGCGGGATCCCTCGGGATAGAGATAGCCGGTATCCAGAAGCTCCATGAGTTCCCCCTGGCTCTCCAGGGCGAGCTCATCCACCTCGTGAAAATAGAGGGTGCCGCCGCGGGTGGTTTCGAAGATTCCCGGTACCGAATACTCCTTGCCACTGCGATCCTGGAACGAGCGACCGAAGACCTTCTCCCGGAAAAGGGCCGGGGTCATGTCGTGGCAGGCGATTTTTCGGAACAGCGTTTGGTCGCGGCGGCTGTTTTTATGGATGTATTCGGCCAGGAAAGAGCGGCCGCTGCCTGATTCGCCCGTGATGCAGACCGGGAGGTCGGCGGCGGCGGCGTCCAGTGCGCCGCGGATGGTTTCCCGGTAGCGACGGCCGCTGCCGGCGACGACGCTGAACGGCTGGACCTCCTGCAGGCGCTGCTTGAGGTGCAGGATTTCCGCCACCAGTTGATTGCGTTCAAAGTAGAGTCCGGCCTGGCGCAGGATGGATTCCAGGACGGCCAGATCGTCCCGCTGCGGTCCCTCGCCGGGCTTCCGCCAGCGCAATACCATCACACCGAAGAGGGCATTCTGGATGGGCAGGGGAGCCAGAACGATGGTGGCGGCGTCGAAGGTCTTCCGCAACCGATAGCCGTCGTGGGCCTGCTGGCTGTCACCCGACACCAGGACATGACTGCCGGTGCTGAGTTTGGTGAACAGCTCACTGTCCGGGGAGAAGGCGAGTTTGTCGGGGATGGCGGAATCTTCCAGCACCGGGTCCCGGGAGCGACGGATGGTGAAGTGGACGGTATGGCCCGGCAGATCGAGATGCCCGAATCCGGCGGTGTCGGCTCGGAGCAGGTCCAACACGTGATCCAGCAGCAGGGCCAGGACCTGGTCCATGTCGCGGCGCCGGTAGAGAGCATCGATGAGCTTCAGCAGCAGCTGGGAGAGCTTGACCTCCCGTTCCTTTTCCAGGTAGAGGCGGGCGTACTGGAACGCCACGGCAATCTGGTCGGCCAGCGACTGGATAAACTGGCGTTCGGCCGGGGTCCAGTGGTGGGGGTGGTGCGCGTGATGAAGACCGATCAGGGCTAGCAGTTCTTCGCCCAGCGATACGGGCACGACAAGCAGGGCTTGTGTCCCGAATGCGGAACAGAGGCGGTGCAGTTCGGGATGGGTATCGTCCTGCTGGAGGTCATCGACGGAATAGGGTTCGTACTTGTAGCTGGAAGAGAGCAGGAAGGACCGGTTGACGGGCAGTTCCAGACCGACGGAGGGGGGCAGATCGGCGGAACGGAGGTATTCGTGGTCGATTTTGAGGGTGCCCTGGTGGGAATAGACCATCAGGTTGCAGCGGTCCACCGCCATCAGCTGACCCAGCTCGGTCACCGTGGCCTGCAAAAAACCCTCCAGGTGGATGGCCCGGCTGACCAATGGCGAGATCTTGGTCACCAGCCGTTCCCAGGCCTCGTAGAAGGCCAGTTTCTGGCGGATGGCCGCGGTATGGTCCAGGTGGGTATTCGGTTCGGTGATATCCATGATGTTTTCGTGCGTCACCGGTTTCAGTGTCAGCCGATCGGGCATGCGTCGCCGACGCCGAGATCACCTTAGACCCCGCCGGCTGGTTTGTCAAGCACAAAGTGTGTCATTTTGACACACTTTGTGTCTCATTGCCTTGCATGTGTATCCAATTGGCGCGAAGTGGCTTGACAAGATCTGGTGAGCGTGGGATAATTCTTTTTCTTGTCACATCCTGGGGCCGGATCACCCGCGCCTGCCGGCATGTCAGCACAGGAGGATACTATGGGATTCACCCTTGGCATCGATATCGGCTCCGTTAGCATCAAGGCGGCCCTGCTAGGGGCGGAGAGCGAGCGGGCGCGCTGCGAACAGCTGGCCGCGGCCGGGAACGGCTTGCGGCTGGTGGCGGTGGATCAGACCACGCGCACAGGCGTGATCCCGCCTGTACTGTTGACGGAGTACACCCGCATCAAGGGGCAGCCCATGCGGGCGGCGCTGGAGCTCCTGGAGGAGATCACCCGGGTGATCCCCCGGACCGATATTACGGGCGTCCGGACCACGGGTTCGGCCGGCAAACTTCTGGCGGACGTGTTGAATCTGAACGGCGAGAATGAGTTCAAGGCCATCGCTCGCGGTGTCCAGGAACTCTATCCCGATGTGCGCACTGTTTTCGAAATGGGGGGGGAGAAATCCAAATACATCCTGCTGGAAAAAGAGGCGGACACCGACCGGCTGAGCATCGCCGATTACGAGGCCAGTGGCGACTGCGCCGCCGGCACCGGTTCGTTTATCGACCAGCAGGCCGGCCGGCTGCAATTCAGGATCGAGGACGTGGGTGATATCGTCATGGCGGCTGAAAAAGCGGCCATGGTGGCCGGGCGCTGCTCGGTGTTCGCCAAATCGGACATGATCCATGCCCAGCAGAAAGGCTATTCCCCGGCCGAAATTTTGCGGGGCCTGTGCGACGCTGTGGCCCGGAATTTCAAGAGTGCCATCACCAAGGGGAAGGATATCCGGCTGCGGGTGGCCTTCATCGGCGGCGTGGCCTATAACTCGGGCGTTGTGCAGGCCATGGAGGAAGCTTTCGGACTGAATAAGGGCGAACTACGGTGCCCGAGCCTTGGCTGCTGGCTGGGAGCGGTGGGCTCGGCCTTCTTCGAAGAGGCATGCACGGAGCAGACCCCGCTGCGCGATCTGCAGCCGTTGCGCGAGCATCTGGGAATGGTCCAGCGGGAATTTCCCAGCACCAGCCCCCTGAGCATGAAGAACGTCGTATTGCTCCGTGACCGGATTCCACCCTATTCCTTTGCAGGAAAAACTGTTCCGGTGCCGGCCTATCTCGGTATCGACATCGGTTCGGTGAGTACCAACCTGGTGGTGTCGGACACGGACGGCCATGTCATCAAGGAAATATATTTGCGCACCAAGAGCCGCCCCATCGAGGTTGTGAACGACGGTTTGCGCGAGATTGCCGCGGAACTGGCCGACCGGATCGAGATCCGGGGCGTGGCCACCACCGGCTCCGGACGCGAGCTCATCGGCATGCTGGTGGGCGCCGACATGGTGGTGGATGAGATCACCGCCCACAAGACCGGTGCCAGTACCATCGGCAAACGGCTCCTGGGCGTCGCTGTCGACACCATTTTTGAGATCGGCGGCCAGGACTCCAAGTTTATCAGCCTGCAGGACGGCATCGTCGTGGATTTCGCCATGAACGAGGCCTGTGCCGCCGGCACCGGCTCCTTTCTGGAGGAGCGCGCCGAGGAGCTGGGCATCAACATCAAGGAAGAGTTCGCTCAGCTGGCTCTGTCCAGCCAGGCGCCTACCAAGCTGGGCGAGCGCTGCACCGTGTTCATGGAACAGGACGTCAACAACTACCTGCAGAAGGGGGCGCCGCTGGAGGACGTGGTCGCCGGCCTGGCCAACTCCATCGTCTACAATTATATCAACCGGGTCGTACTCGGCCGCCATATCGGTGACGTCATCTTTTTCCAGGGGGGCACCGCCTATAACGATGCCGTCGCCGCCGCCTTCGCCAAGGTGCTGGGCAAAAAGATCATCGTCCCGCCCTTCAACGGCGTGATGGGCGCCGTCGGCGCCGCCCTGCTGGTGCAGGAAAAAATGGAGAACACCGGGGAGAGCACCCGTTTTCGCGGCTATGATCTGGAGTCGGTGGATTACACCCTGCGCGAGTTCACGTGCAAGGGGTGCACCAATTTTTGTAATATCCAGGAATTCCGGGTGATGAACGAACGAGTCTACTGGGGCGACAAATGCAGCGACCGTTTCCGCAAACGGGCCAAGATCAAGAAGGAGCCGGTCATCGAGGACCTGGTGTCCCTGCGGCGGCAATGGTTGCTGGAGGGTTACGCCGAGCCTGACGGCCGGCGCCCGATCATCGGGCTGCCCCAAACCATGTACACCCTGGACCGATTTCAACTCTGGAACACGTTCTTCCGTGAGCTGGGGTACGACCTGCTCCTGTCACCCCAGACCAACCGGGCCATTACCAATGCCGGCGAGGACACGGTGGTCTCCGAACCCTGCTTCCCCATCAAGGTGGCGCACGGTCATGTGAAATGGCTCATCGACCAGGGGGTGAAGCACATCTTCCTGCCCAACATCATCAACGGCGAAACCCCCTATCTCGAGGTGGAGAGCTTCATGTGTCCTTGGGGCCAGACCCTCCCCTTCGTCATCAAGGCGGCGCCGGGTTTCCAGCGCTATGAGGATATCTTCCTGGCCCCGACCCTGCATCTGCGGGAAGGCGAGCAGAGCGTGGCCCGGGAGCTGACGGAATTCTTCCGCGGCTCGCCGCTCCGTCATAAACGCACGGAGATCGAGCGGGCGTTGGCCGCCGGCTACCAGGCCCAGCGCCGTTTCCTTGGACGGTTGCAGGAGGCCGGCCGGCGAGCGGTGGCCCGACTGGCCGAAACCGGCGAGATCGGCATCGTTCTGGTGGGGCGTCCGTATAACGTCAACGACTCCGGCGTGAATCTGGACGTGCCCAAAAAACTGCGGGACTATTACGGTGTCAACGTCATTCCCATGGACTTTCTGCCGGTGGACGAAGTGCCCATCACCGACGTCAACGAGAACATGTTCTGGAATTACGGGCGCAAGATTATCGCCGCCGCCAAAATCATTCGTGACAATCCCCTGCTGCACATGATCTACATCACCAATTTCAAGTGCGGACCGGATTCCTACGTCAAGCATTTTATCGGCAAGGCGTCGGGGAAACCCTTTCTTGTATTACAGTTCGATGGACACAGCAACGACGCCGGCGTCATGACCCGCTGTGAGGCCTACCTGGACAGCAAAGGAGTATTACGATGGTGGAGCAAGAACCAACAGCCGAGTCCGGCGATGGTCGCAACAACCTGACGGGCCGTACTCTCTGGATTCCCCGTATGAGCTATGGCGGTGCCAAGACCTTCGCCGCGGCGTTCCGGTCCATCGGCATCGAGGCCTATGAATGTCCGGAAGCGGATGTGCGAGCCATGGAGCTCGGCTCGCGGGTCACTTCCGGTGAAGAGTGCTATCCCGAAATGGTGACCCTCGGCACCTTCCTGCGACTGGCTGAAGGCGAGTCATTCGACCCGAGCCGTCACGCCTTTTTTATGCCCACCGCCGGTGGTCCTTGCCGGTTTGGCCAGTACGCGCCCTTTGTTAAAAAGATTTTGGTGGATGAGGGCCTGGACGACATTTATGTCCTCTCACCCACCAGCAAGGACGGCTACAAGGAGCTGGGCGGCAGTGCCGGTGAGCTGATGCGGTCGGCATGGCGGGCGCTGGTGATCTCGGACCTCCTGCGCAAGTTTCTGCATAAGACCCGGCCCTATGAAACCACTCGCGGCGATGCCGACCAGGCCCATGAAGACAGCCTCAACGATGTGTGCGGCGTGCTGGAGAAGCCGGGCCTGACGCCCAAGGCCAAGCTGGCCGAGTTGGTGCAAGCCATGACCCGCTGCCGGGACCGTTTCCGCGCCGTTCCCGCCGATTACTCCGAACCCCGTCCGCTCATCGGTGTAGTCGGCGAGATCTTCTGCCGGCTCAATACCTTCAGCAATGAGAACCTGATCCGCTGGATTGAAGCCGGGGGGGGCGAGGCCTGGCTGTCGGACATCACGGAATGGGTCTGGTACACCAACTTCGAAACATTCAAGCGGTTGCGCAAGGCACGCCGGCAATTGTCGCTGGATATGCTGGGCGCCGTCGTCAAGAACAAGATCCAGCACCGGGATGAGCATGCCATCCTGCGGGTGATGGAGGAGGATCTGACGGGTTATGACGAACCGGCCAGTATCAAGACGGTCCTGGACTACGCCATGCCTTATCTGCCCCATTACGGCGCCCTGGGTGAGATGGTTCTCAGTGTCGGCAAAGCCATCTATCTGTATCACAAGGGGGCGGACGGCATTGTAGATATCAGCCCCTTCACCTGCATGAACGGCATCACCTGTGAGGCCGTGTACCCCAAGGTCAGCCAGGATCATGACAATATCCCCATTAAAAATTTCTTTTTTGACGGCACCCAGAAAGATCTGGATACGGCGGTAGGCATTTTTCTGGAACTGGCGCGCACCTACGGCCGGCGCAAGGACAAGCCGCGGACCCTGCCGGCCTATTTCGGCGTGTCGGTACCAGCCCGCTGATCGTGGCGGCCGCGTCGGGGCTGTTTTCGGGTTTTCATAACAAACGCCGACCGTTCCTCCGGTGACAAGAGGTTTGGCGTGACGGGTATCGGGGAGAAGTGCTTCCCGGCCGGTGCCGTCGGGGTGAATGACAGGGCAACGAGGTGGGGTGATGGGTGAACTGTTTGCCTTGCTCTTCGCCGTAACGTGGGCGGCGGCGGTGATTCTCTTCAAACATTCGGGGGAGACGGTTTCGCCTTTCGCCCTCAATTTCCTTCGGGTCACCGTTTCCACCGTCCTGCTGGTGGCGACTCTCTACATCACCGGTGGCCGCCTGCTGAGTGACGCCCCGCTGGCGGACTACCTGATTCTGCTGCTGAGCGGTTTCATCGCCATCATCATTTCCGATACTCTTTTCCATCAGAGCCTCAATATGCTGGGTGCCGGATTGACCGCCATCGTGGAATGCATGTATTCGCCGTTCATGGTCATGCTGGGTTATCTACTGCTGGCGGAGAAAGTTTCCCTCTGGCAAATGGGCGGTATGGGGCTGGTGATCGCCGGTGTGATCATGGTGGTCGCCCGGCCGGGGACAGTGGTCGTGCGTGGCCGGCAATTAACCATGGGCATCGTCTGGTGCGTGACGGCCATGTTCACCCTGGCCCTGGGCATCGTCATCGCCAAGCCGGTGCTGGAGCATTCGTCCGTGCTGTGGGCCACCACCGTCCGCCAAACCGGTTGTCTGATCATGATGGTCATCCTGGCCGGTCTGTCCCCGAACCGGCGGCGGTTTTTCGGCGTATTCCGCCCGGCTGTCTCCTGGAAAAGCGCTCTGCCTGGAACGGTGCTGGGCTCGTATCTGGCGTTGTTGTGCTGGATCGCCGGTATGAAATACACGCAGGTGGGGGTGGCGGCCATTCTCAACCAGACCAGCACGTTTTTCATCATCCTGCTGGCGGTGATTTTTTTGGGCGAGACGTTCAGCCGGCGCCAGGTTCTGGCGTCGCTGGTCGCCATGGCCGGATTGGTGATGGTGGTGTGTGGGTGAGACCCCACCGGCGAGCAGCATCTTACGGGACGGGTTCCAGAGGGTTCGATGATGGGGCCAGCAATTCCTTCTTGAAAAAATCCAGGATATTCTCGTCGTACTTGTACCGATCTGGGCCGAACAATTGGGACTTGGGAAAGGGGAGGTGGAGAATTTCTTTTTCCTGACACGAGAAGTAGGTGTACAAACGGCGTGTCTCCCGTGAAAGCGAGGCGGATTTCTGATCGCTGCTGGCGATGAAGAGCATACGTTTATCAGCGAAGGTTTCCGGCGGTAGGGTCCGGCCTGTCTCGGCGGGCGAACTGCCGCTGAACAAATGGTGGCACAGCGTCACCAGGTAAGAGATGACACTGGTTTTGATGCCCAGGGTTTGCTTGACCTTGATGGCGATGAAATCGTCGATGGTGTGGAAGACGGAGTCCAGCGCGAGGGCCTTGATATTCGGGTTGTCCCGGCTGGCATGCATGGCCGCGTACGCTCCGATGTCCACCCCGTAGAGGCCGATGCGGCGGAAGTCCACTTCGGGGCGCTGGATCAGCATGTCCATGCTCCCCCGCAGGTCCTGGGACTCCTTCCAGCCGAGGGTCGTATGTTTCTGGCTTGCGGTGCCGTGGCCGCGCAAATTGAAAAGGAGCACGTTGAAGCCCGATTCCTTCAGCCGCGCGGCCAGCCCCAGGTTGTTGGAGCGATCGGATCCGTAGCCGTGGCAGATGATGATCAGGGGCGCCAGATTGCTGCTCCGGAAATACCAGCCCTCGATCGGCTCGCCGCCGGCCCCGGACCAGCTGACATCTTCCGCCGCCAGGTGATAGTCGCCGGGTGACACGACTTCACTGGCCCGTTCGGGCGTCGTGATAGAGTGATACACCAGGCCGCTGACCAGCAGTACCAGCACCAGGATCACGCCCAGTACCGGCAGGATGAGCTTCATCGCCATGTACAGCCGAAAATGCCGCTCCGCGAAACGGACCGGCTGGGCTCCGGATTGTGGACGAGATTCTTGCAACCGCATGGCCTTATCATAGCACAAGGCGTGGCGATTGCAGACAGAAAAGTAAGGGCCTGGCCGCCGGTCACAGACTACCGGTCGTAGCCTGATCCGGCACGCGGTCGGAACGATCCATCTCATCGGCGGCGGGCGGAGTGAGGGGGTGCCAGGAGCGGGGGGGATGGGCCGGCAGCGGGGTCAGCAGCGGAAAAGGCAAATCCAGGAAGTGGGTCCAGGAATAGAAGATCACACCGTCGGCCCCGGCGCTGAGGGCGGCCGCCACCTGAAAAGCCGCCTCGCGGAAGATCTGTGGTTTGTAAAGGCCGATACCCGGCAGGAAGCGGACGTCGGCGTTCAGGCGGCGCCAGGTCTGCAGCAGATCGGTGAAATCAGGCGAAGGCGGCTGGTCCGGGCCTTCGGGATCGGTCCCGATGGTCCAGTAGATCTGCGGTGCGATTTCATCCAGCAGGCCCTGTTCCAACCAGCCGCAACCATCCTGAAACACCTCGTGATAGCTTTCCAGGCCGCGGGAACGGGCGGTCCGTTTGCAGATGCCCAACGAGGTGACGCCGAAACGGGTGCGGGGCCGGACCGCCTTGACGCTTTGGCGAATGGCTGTCAGGGCGGCCGTGATGTTCTGCCGGCGCCAGTCGGCCGCCGGGAGATGGTCCGGTTTGTAGCGGACCATAGTGGCGGAATCGTCAAACGAGCGGGTGGGGTAGCGGAGAAAGTCCAGCTGAAAGCCGTCCAGCGGATATTTGCGGGCCAGATCAGCCGCCACGGCGGCGAGATACTCGCGGACAGCGGGGATGCCGGGATCCAAAAAGATCTCGGGGCCCGCCGCCAGCCGCCACTCCGGGTGCCGGCGAAGAGGGTGGCGCTCCTGTGCGGTCCCGTTAAGGCGGGTAGACCGGTCGGCCACCAGAAACGTGTTGAACCAGGCCGACACTTTCATGCCGTGTCGCTGCGCTTCGCGAATCAGTTCGGCCAACGGGTCCCATCCGGGTTCCTCGCCGGCCGGACCGCGCAGATGCGGGGACCACGGCTCCAGTGTGGATTCAAAAAACGCATCGCCGCGAGCCCGCACCTGGAAATAGATGGTGGTGATGTGCCGTTCTGCGGCGATCCGGACAAGCTCCCGCAGCTCGGCCTGCTGGTGGGTGCGGCCGTCGGTTTTGGGGAAATCGATGCGGTGGGCGGTGGCAACCCAGACTCCGTATTCCTGGCCCGGAACACAGTTCCAGAACAGAAACATCACCAGGCCCAGAACCGGTATCCGCAGCCACATGTCTGGCGATCCTCCACTCGTCGGTTTCCCCGATTGAAGCGCAACCACCGCCGGATGGCAAGTGAAATCTGCACAGGTTTTTTCCGTTGGGCAGTGGCGATTCCGGCCGGTACGATGTACGACGGAATAGGCCGATGGGCGGGCGGCCCGCGGAATACCCCGCCCGGCCATAGTTTCATCACCTTCTGACATTCTCCGGCGGATCCCTGTGTTACAATCTGAACGGAGGCGAAATCCGTCGGGAGGTGCCATGGCCAAACGATTGTCCGTTGTTGACATGGATCGCTGTGTGGGTTGCCAGTCGTGCATGTTCGCCTGCGCGCGGCGACAGGGCGACGGCGGTTTAGGCACGGCCTGTATCGGCATCCGCTCTGCCGGCGGGATCCGCAAGGGCTTCGTGGTGGTGGTGTGCCGGGCCTGCCCGGATCCGCCCTGCGCCCGGGTGTGTCCCACGGGCGCCCTGCAGCGCCGCCCGGGCGGCGGTGTCCGCCTGAAAGGGGACTTGTGCATCGCCTGCGGCAGCTGTGCCGAAGCCTGTCCCTTCGGGGCCGTCTTCCGCGATGATCGGTCAGGTAAACCGCTGATCTGTGTGTACTGCGGTTATTGCGCCGGATTCTGTCCGTATGATGTCATTGACCTGCAGGAAATGGGGGTGCCCCATCATGCCGAGTGATGACACCTTGTCCCGTGTGTTGACTATTGATCTCACCCGCAAGGAATACTCCATCGCCCTCCGCCCGGAGCTTTTCGAACAAGGCCTCGGCGGCACCGGCGCAGGGATCCGCCTGCTGACGGAGACCTGCCCGGCCGGGGCCGATGCCCGGGGTCCCGACAATCCGGTGGTTCTGGCCGTGGGTCCGCTGGTGGGCCTCTTCCCCCTGGCGTCCAAGACGGTGGCCATGTTCAAGTCTCCCCACACCGGCAACCTGGGCGAGAGTCACGCCGGCGGCCGCAGTGCCGTGTCCATCCGCATGGCCGGCTACGGTGCCATCGTCATCCGCGGCGCCAGCAAGTCACCCGTCTACTTGGTGGTGGAGGACGGCCGGGTGCATTTCCGCGATGCCTCCGCTCTGTGGGGCCTGCGCAGCAGCTATACCGTCGGTTCGGTGCTGCGCCGGCGGGAAACGGGTTCCGGTTACCGTTCCATCATGCGCATCGGCCGGGCCGGCGAAGTCGGAGTTTCCTACGCCGGCGTCATCACCGAGACTTACCGCCACTTCGGACGGTTGGGCCTGGGCGCTGTCTTCGGGGCCAAAAAACTCAAGGGACTGGTGGTGATCGGCCGTCGCTCGCTGCCGGTGACCGACAGTCGCGCCTATCGCAAGCTGTACGACCGCATATACCAGGCGGCCACGGCGTCGCCGCTCATGCGCAAGTACCATGAACTGGGCACGGCCATGAATATCCTGCCCCTGAACAGCATCGGCGGTCTGCCTACCCGCAACCTGCAGGCCGGATTTTTCGAGGCTGCCGAAAGTATCTCCGGCGAGCATCTGGCCCGTCACTATCTGGGGCGTCGCCTGGCCTGCGCCCACTGCCCGGTGGCCTGCATTCATCTGGCCGCCCTGCGGACCCCCTATCCCCGTGATCCCTACTTCTACAAGACTGAAATGATCGGCTATGATCATGAGCTGATTTACGCCCTGGGAAGCATGCTGGGCATCGGCTGCACCGACGACCTGCTGCGGCTGCTGGACGAGGTGGAGGTGCAGGGGCTGGATGTCATGAGCACCGGTGTGGTGCTGGCCTGGGCCACGGAAGCCCTGGAGAAGAACCTGATCTCCGACCGGGAAACGGACGGCCTCCCCCTGGCCTGGGGGGCGGCCGGGCCGTATGTGGAAGCCATCCGCCGGATCGTCAGTCAGCCCAACGAGTTTTACCAGGCCCTGGGCCGCGGGGTGGACCATGCCGCCGACCGGTACGGCGGGTCGGAATTCGCCCTGGCCTTCGGCGGCAACGAGATGCCCGGTTATCACACGGGTGCGGCCTGCCATGCCGGCTATGTCACCGGTGCCCGGCACAGTCACCTGGACAGCGCCGGCTACGGCCTCGACCAGAAAGCCGCCGCGGCGGGTGAAACGTTATTGCCGGAAGGGGTCGCCCGGGCGCTGCTGGATGAGGAACGCTGGCGCCAGGTGCTGACCAGCCTGGTCATCTGCCTGTTCGCCCGGGGTCTGTATGACGCGGCAACAGTGTGTGGCGCCTTGGGGGTGGCGGGCCTGGAACGGGCCCCCGAGGATCTGCACCGGACCGGAGCGGAAATCCTCCGGGCCAAGTACGATTTCAAGAAACGGGAGGGCTTCGACGCCGCGGCCCTGCACCTGCCGTCGCGCATCTTCGAGACGGCCGGCCCGGCCGGCCCCTTCGATGAGGCCTTCTTGCGCGAGACCGTCGCCCATTACATGGCCAATCTGTGACCGCGCACCCGGTGGCTCCGGCATTCTGCCGGTGGGATGGTTGCAAGCAGGATGCTTGCGCCACCGTAGTTCAAGCTTCCAGCTTGAGCGATTGCAAGCAGGATGCTTGCGCCACCGTAGTTCAAGC
>JAFGRT010000143.1 GCA_016935015.1 Acidobacteriota bacterium
CTCAAACACCTCCTGATGCTTCGGCCGCGCCGTCAGCGGATCTTCAAACCCGTGCCTGATCTTCGGGCGCGCCGTCAGCGGGTCCTCAAATCCTTTGTCAGCCTGGGGCCTGGCGGTCAGGGGATCCTCAAATCCGTTCTCAGTGATCGGGGGGTTCGTCCTGATTTCGGACGGATCGATCAGCACCTTTTTCTGGGTGGACTTGACGCCGGCGGCTCCACCGCCAAGCTTCGAATCCGTCTCACTCATGATCCCTTTCAGGACGCCGGCCTCGTCTTCCGGCCTGATTCCGATTTTCCCGTGACCCACATCGGCCACGTCCTCGCCCTTGAAGAGCACCTTATCCTTGATCACTTTATCCGTTCCGGGCTCCAACTTGTTGGGAAAGGGCTCCGGTGCCATTGGCGGAAACGGGTCGGGCGTCTTGATGACTTCCGGTCCCATGGCCACTTCGCCGCCCCTGCTGGACGCAGGCTGAAACGCGCTCATCTCCTGTTGCTTGGTGTCCTGGGACGCCTTTAAACTGAATAATTTTCTGAAAAGTTTCCCTTTGAACAGTCGGCTGGTCAGCCTCTGCTCCTGGGCTTCTGATTGCATGGGCGGCTCTTCCTGGGGTATCGGTTTTTCGGATTCCATCCGCTCCTGGGTCGGGCGTGGAATCGTCAGTTCCTGACCCGCCTTCAGTTCCGCGGCCTTGGTCAATGCTGGGTTTGCTTCCAGCAATTTTTGCTCAGAGATTTCCAGACGTCCGGCCACGTCAGCCAGGGTCTTCTCCCCGAGTTTAACGGATGTTGTATCGGCCTGTCCTTGGTTTGCTCTGGACATGAGATCCGACACCCTGCCTGAGCCTGAGGAGTCACCTACCTTCATCATCATGCCTCCTGTATCGGTGAAAACCGAAGTCCGAATGAAATAAGAAAATATCCACCGTCGTCCGCTTACGCCGAGTTGTTGTGTTAAGTCGATACGTTTTCCGCTAAATTATTTATGATCATACCGCACATTTTTCCGAAAACCTACGTCAATCTGCGTCTTTCCGGATCGAGCGCTGCTTATCATCCCCCGCCCCCGCCGGACTTATCTTACCGGCGACAGCACCCGCCCACGAATACCCGGCACGCCTGACGGCCCTGTCTATGATCATTATATTTTTTTCCAAAGAGTTACAATGATGAAGGCAAATATTGTCTATTTTGAGAAGATAATAGATTGACAGCTCCAAATTTTTTCTAAAAAGAGAATTCATTTCGGATGGGGGTAATGAAGAAACTGCTTTCCCGAGCTGAAGAACTGGTCCTGCTCTCCGTCGGCTGCCTGGGTGATGAGGCCTACGGTGTGACAATCCGCACGGAGGAAGGCGAAGCAGTCCTGGGCGACCTGGAAGAATTCCACGCGAGATGAAAATGCAGCATGGACCACGCCCCGCGGCCAACTGGCACGCCTTGCGAACCCTGCACTCCCTGCCCCCTTTCCTTGGCCATCAGCTCTGCTGGAGGCTTCACCTGCTGATCAACTACCCGACCATCGCCTGGGAAACGTCCGACGACACAAGACCCTCGCTCTCATCAACATCCTCAGCCTGGCCCTGGACATGACCTGGTGCATCCTGATCGTCGTTTTCATCGCCGACGAAACCGGCTTCGACCGGTTTCACCGCCAGGAGGGCCGAATTTACGGCGTCCGAGGGAACATCTATTTTCGACAACGTCATGGCCAATTTCGACGCCCAGCCCCTGATGGCCGGCTATGCTTATCGCCCCGATCTGGAGTTGCCGGTCTTTTTTGGAGCGGGATTGATCGCCCTCTTCATCGCCATGCTGACGGTGGGCAGCCTGGCGCTGCGGGCTGGCCGGGCCAACCCGGTGTGTTCTCTCCGCTATGAATGATCCGTCGCCAGCGAGTCATTCAGACAGGGCATTCAATCCAGCGGCTTGTGATCATCCTGGTTCAATGCGGTTCGGATTTCCTGCCCCCGGGTGCCCATCTCCTGGAGAGCTTTTGTTACCAGGGCCTTGGTGGGCCGATTGTCCAGCAACTCCCGGACCAGATGCACACCATCCTCGAGGGGTATCTGGCGCAGGCAAAACGTCATGCAGCGTATCCTGGCTGCCGCGTTCAGCTCGCCGGCCCGCGAGGTGCGGATGAAATCCCGCAGCGCCGGCAATCCAGCGTTACCAAAGGTCATCAGCGCCTCCGCGGCGGTGCCGGCCCAAGGGGTTTCCAGCACCCCGGCCACCATGGGCAGTGCCTCCGCCACGTGCAAGGCGGCCACGCAACGGCTCCAGTCACCCGCGTCATGCACGCACAGCCAGGTCTCGTTCTTGGCGGGAAAACGAAGGTTTCCCCGGGATGCCTGAATCCCCTGCTGCAGCAGGTGTTCCGTCAGTTGGGCCCGGCGCTGTGAATCCGGCCAGACGGCCACCACCGCCGCGAGATACTCGTGATTCAGCGTCTTGAGAGCGCGATCCCAGAACAGGTCGACCTCTTCCCGGCTGTAAGTCGGCAGAGGCAGGCCGGTCCGCTGATGGACCTTTACGGCCAGCACGAACGTTTCGTTGCGGGCATCCTCGTCGGGCACCAGCCGCCCCAGGGCGGCCAGGGCGGTCCGGCCGTCCGGTTCCAGCGGGACCGCCCGGTCATGCAAAAAAAGGAGGAGGGCGGCGGCCAGGCGGTAATCCTCCTCTTCATCGCTGGCGGCCGCCTCCTTCGCGGCGGCAAGCAACGCCGTCGCGACTTCCGGGTCCCGTGGTGACGTACCGGACGGGATCAGACAGGCCAGCGATTCAAGAGCGAGCTCCTTGGTGGTTTTATCTTCATCGAGCCACTCCGGCGGTGGCAGGGCCGAGCGCAGCACTTCGCTGACGCCGGCGGTGAAGGCCATCAGCACCAGCCGCATCCAGCGTCCACCATACGTGGAGGGCTTGCCCGAGGCGATCTCCCGGGCGAGAAAACAGTCCAGGTCCAACATGTTCGCCTGCCCAACGTACCAGTAAAGAAAACGGCGCGTTGCCTCGTCGGATGTGACGGCCAACAGACGGATTTGCGCAGAGTCGAATGGATAATGGTGGGCCTGCAGCATGTGAAGATAGTCATGGCATGCCTGGCCGGATAGCGACTGCAGGATTTCGCCGACACCCTGCATATCGGGTCCCGGCAGAAGCAAGGACCGCATGATCGTCGCCCGGCGGTCCCGGCCAAACACTGCCCGGGTCATGAAATTGATGGCCGCTGCCCCATCCTCCGTCCGTGCGGCTGCGGATGTGGAAAACTCGCGGCCGAGACGCGCGTAGTGTTCCGGTGCTGCTTCGGCCGGCAGCAGCAGCAATGCTCTGACCCGGACATCCAGCGGATGCGTCGCATCGGCAAAGAGGCTTGCGAAAACGTCAACGCCCGTCGTCGGATCGAACTTGCAGAGATCCCGATAGGTGCCGTCATTGCGCAACACTTTCGGATCCCGCCGGCAGCGGGCCAACACTTCTTCCGGAAACGGCTGCAGCTCGGCCGCGCCGGCCTGAAATACCGGCCCGCCGAAAACCACCAATCCAAACAAAATCAGCATCTTGCTCCAGCCCGAACCGTTTGCCGCCTTCCACCGGCCGACAGTCGGTCCGCGACCGTCATCACCCGTCAACCCTCTGGTTCCATCGTCTTTCATCGGCGCGCTCCCCGTGGTGGTTTGCTACAAGTTCATCGTCTAAAGGAAGAAATAAGATCATTTTACCGGTTATCGGCCCGCTTGGCCATGGAATTTGTGCCTGTCTTCGTACGGACGGTGCTTGGCATGATGACGGAAGCTGAATTTTTCGAAGCCACCACCCAGCCGAATGCATCTTACAAATATCCATACATCGGGCAGATACTTTTGTTCTATCAAAAAAAAACAGGAGGAACGGTAAATGCTAAAGGAAACGTATCAGTCTTTATTTGATTATGCCGAGGAGTTACACATTCAGGACCTTTCCTCACGGGAAGAGGGCGGCAAGCTCTACATCAAGGGAATGGCGCCCTATCAATACGAGAAGAATCTATTTTGGGACAAGCTCAAAACCTTCGCCGACTGGAAAGGCCAGGTGGCCGCCGATATCCGGGTGATCAACACCGACATCTTCGGTTACTATACCGTGCAACCCGGCGACACCCTTTCCAAGATCGCCAAATGGCACCTAGGCAACGCCATGAAATACATGGACATCTTCAACATCAACACGGATATCCTCCAGGATCCCAATGTCATCAAGGTCGGCCAGAAACTGAAACTGCCTCACCCCGAATAGCCCTTGTCACGAAAGGCCACCATTACCGGCAGAAGGTCGCGCCCGGCCGGATTCCGTCCGGCGGCCTGTTCCGACTTTCGTTCGTCTCGCATCTCAAACGACACATGGACCGGAAAACCGACGGTGTCCGCGCAAGCTTTCTGTCCGGGCATCGTGATTCTCGATCCCGCGTCAGACGCTCGGAGCGGGTCGCCGCCACGCCCCCGGTATGGGGCAGGAGCATTCAATGATGATACGCCAACCAGCGGTCCAATGGCTGACCCAGGGATTGATTTGCCTGTCCTTCGTGTCTGCCGGTCATGGCCAGAGCCTCTTCAACTGGCCAGAGAACACACCGGGAACATCCCCTGCCGAGGCGGAACAGCTCCCCACACCGGAAGACGTGCGGGAGCGGATCGCCCAGCTGGAACAACAGATCCGGCAGATCGCCGCCGCCGAACCGGGGACCGCAGACCCGGTGCTGGCGGACACCTCCCGGCGCCGGGAGCGGCTGTCCCTCCTCCGGCGACTGGAATCCGTTTTGCGACGCACACTCGAAGCACTGCAGCGTCGCGAAGCGCTTACCAAGGAACGCACCTTGCCGAAAGAGCGGGGCTCGGTCCGAACGCCACCCGATTTGCCGCAGGTGCCACCGTACACCCTGGCACAATATGACGAACTGTACGATTCGCTGAATCTGCTGCGTCAACAGAATGACACCCTGGAGCTGGCCCGCAATCAGGCCCGCAAGTCACGGGAGGAGAATGTCCGGCGCCGGGAGGAGTTTGCCCAGAGAATGCGGGCGTTGCGAAAATCCCAGGCTGATCTGCCGTCCGCCGAAGTTTCCCTCCCGCAGCAATGGGAGCTGGATCAGGCGGAGCTGGAGCATCGGTTGGCATCGGCCACTGTTGTCCTGGAAACCATCCGTACAGAGAACTGGCTTCGCGAAATGGAGATCAACCGGCAGCAAACCCTTTTCCTGGAACGTCAGCTGAGCGGGGTCGGCCGGCATCTGGTGTTCGAACCTGCCCGGCTGGAAGAGCGGTTGCAGGACATCGCCCGGCAGAAACAGGTACTGCAGTCTCAACTGAACAAACGTACCCGCCAACTTCAGCTGGCACGCGAGCGCTGGGCGGGCGAAAGTCTGACCAGGGCGGAGGCCCCGGCCGGCAGTGCGGCGGAACTTGTCGGGCTGGAACGGCAGGCCGGTTTCGCCTGGATCGAGACCCACGAACTGGGTGTGGAACTCCTGCAGGAACAACAGACGTATCTGGATGAGACCGAGCAGCTCTGGAAGCTCCGCTTTGATCTGGTTCAGGGAACCGTGCCGCCGGATGCTCTCTCCAAATACCTGGCGGACATCCGCCGGCTCATAGACCGGGTGGGCCGCCATTTCGATCTGCAGCAGAGCAAGCAGGCGGATTTGTATTCTCAGATCAGCGCCCTGGAAAAAGAAATGACCGCCACCGCAACCGATGGCCAGGAACCGGCCTGGCGGCAGGAACAGCTGCGTGCCATCCGGGCTCGGCAAGACTATCTCAGCGGTCACCTTTCCGTCGTCATGTCCTTCAATCTGCTCCTGAGTCGGGTTGAGCACGATATCACCAGCCGCCTGGATAAGGCATCGGTCATCATCGACTGGGCCGACTTCAGGCAATCCATCCGGACGATCTGGGAATTCGAGGTGTGGGTGATCGACGACCATTCCGTGCAGGTGCGCGACCTTGTGGTTTCCCTCATTATTCTCGTTCTGGGGACGTTCCTGGTTCGGTTCATAATTCGCCGTTTCAGTCGCCGCCTGTTCCGGATGACCCAGCTGAAGGAAAGTACCGGCAAAACCATCGAGAAACTGCTACTCTACGCTGGATACCTGATAATACTGCTTTTCGCTCTACGGATGGTGAACATCCCGCTGGCCGCCTTCGCCTTCCTGGGCGGCGCCATCGCCATCGGCATCGGTTTCGGCGCCCAGAATCTCATCAATAATTTCATCAGCGGCTTCATTATCATGGGTGAACGCCCCATCAGCATCGGCGATCTGGTGGAGGTGGAAGGCATTCTCGGCCGGGTGGAGGAAATCGGGGCCCGCTGCACCCATATCCGCACCGGTGAGAACATCTACATCCTGGTGCCCAACAGCAGTTTCCTGGAAAAAAGCATTACCAACTGGACATTGACCGATCGCAAACTGCGGGCCCGAATCAGGGTCGGCGTCGCCTACGGCTCGCCGGTCCGCCGGGTGGAGGAACTGCTGCTCCAGGCCGCCCGGGACAACCCCAACGTCCTGCGCGAGCCGGAACCCTTTGTTCTTTTTTCGGATTTCGGAGACAACGCCCTGCTCTTTGAAGTGCATTTCTGGATCAGTGTCAACCGGATCATCGAACGCCGCCTCATCGAAAGCGACCTGCGCTTTGCCGTGGATGACCTGTTCCGCAACGCCGGCATTACCATCGCCTTTCCCCAGCTTGATGTGCATCTCGACACCCTCAAGCCGCTGGAAATCCGACTGACGGAAAACCATCTTACCGCCGGAATCGATAGATCCGATTAATTCCTGTTCAGATATAATTTTCTTTAATCCGACCAGCCATTTGGATAGAATAAAATCGGTAACATCGAGAGACGCGCGACAATCATCGACACGCATGATCAGGAACGGACGACTTGAACGAACCACTGTTGCTATGGGCACTGCTGGCAACCATTACCGCCGTCATTTTTTTCATGGTCATCAAGCACCGATTTCCGTCCGCGTGGAAACGCTGGCGGGGCCGTGTACTCTGTAAGACCCGTCCCCGTCCCCGGCATTCCAGGGTTTTTCAGAAATCGCCCGGCTCACCCACCACGGCGGCTGATCCGCGGGAGCTCATCCGAAGAGCGGAGGAGCTTCGACACCGCGAAAAAGTACATGACGAATCCGGCAAAAACCGGCAGCGAATCGATGAAATCCACCAACGTTTGCAGGAATTGCGTCCTGCGGCCGAATCAGAATATCCCGGAAAGGAATCCGGATCTGTGCCTGAGCCCGATTCCTCCCGCCGGTCGGCCGGCTACGTTCCACTCCGGGACGATCATGTTTGGCGCCGGCGCCAGCTGCAGGAACTGGAAAAACGGCTTCATGGCCCGTCCGCCCGTTCATCTTCCGACGCGGAATAATGATTGCCCTTCACTTTCCCGATCGAATGTTATGTTCTTTTCATACTGGCATGCTAAAGTGCGGGTATTTCTGATCAGGAGAATCCCTTATGCGAAAAACCATCATCATCGTGCTGCTGATCATCCTTTCCGCTCTCGCGCTGTGCCAGGAGCCGCCCGTATTGCGGATGGCCACCACGACCAGTACCGAAAATTCCGGATTACTGGCCTATCTCCTGCCTCATTTCGAGAAGGAAACCGGCGCCACCGTGCATGTCATCGCCGTCGGAACCGGCAAGGCGCTGAAACTCGGGGAAAACGGAGATGTGGATATTGTCCTGGTGCACTCGCGGCCGGCTGAAGAAAAATTCGTAGCCGACGGATTCGGTGCCTACCGCCGTGATGTTATGTACAACGATTTTTTACTGGCCGGCCCCCCTGGCGATCCGGCCGGACTGGCCGATGCCGCCAATGCCCCGGTTGCCATGCAGAAACTGGCTGCGCAGCAAATGAAATTCGTGTCCCGTGGCGATGATTCCGGAACTCACAAGAAAGAAAAGCAGCTCTGGCAGAGCGCCGGTATTGAGCCTGCCAGCAGCTGGTACGTGGAGTCCGGCCAGGGCATGGGCGCCGTGCTGCTCATGGCCTCTTCCATGCAGGCGTATACCCTGACCGACCGGGCTACCTATTTGAAAATGAAGGAGAAACTGGAACTCGTACCCGCCTTTGAAGGTGACCCGGTGTTGTTCAATCCGTATGGCGTCATTCCGGTCAATCCGAAACGTCATCCCCAAGTGGCATTCGCGCTGGCGGAAAAATTCGTGAACTGGATCATCTCCTCCCCGATCCAGCAGCTCATCGCCGCCTTTGGTCGGGAGGAATTCGGTAAGTCCCTTTTTTACCCCAACGCCAAGCCCGGTCAATAGGATACCTTCTCAATGGAGCCCACCGGCCGCGACACTCACGGAAGCGGGCAGGAGGAACCATGAGCGCCGTCATCTTCAGTCATGGCAAGGAAAGCGGCCCCTGGGGCCGCAAAATCACCGTTCTGGCCCAGATCGCCGAAGCGGCCGGATTTGACGTATACTCGGTGGATTATCGCGGCCTGCCGACCGTCGGGGAACGCGTCTCCCGCCTGTTGCAGCAATGCCTTTCGGTGGCACGCGTGGCGGTACTGGTCGGCTCCAGCATGGGCGGGTACGTCGCCGCCACCGCGGCCCGCGAAGTTCGTCCGGCGGGCCTGTTCCTTATGGCGCCGGCCCTGGGCCTGGCCGGATACGCACCCGATCCCGAACCGCCCGCCTGCCGGATCACCGTCATTCATGCCTGGCAGGATGACATCATTCCCGCCGCCCACAGCCTCCGCTTTGCCCGGCAATGGGGGGCCGAACTCCACCTCGTAAACGACGATCACCGCCTGGAGAGCAACTTACCCCTCATCTCACTCATTTTTCGAAATTTCCTGGAATCGATCCGGGCGGGTGGCGGATTCAATATCGCCCCTCCACCGCCGTGACTTCAGGCAGAGACGAAGAACAATGCCCAGAACCGCCAGGGCGATGAGGGCCCAGGCCAGGCCTACCAGCACCGCCGGAATACCCGTCAGGGAAGCGATGACATCCGCGTCGCTGCCGGCGATGGTGCGGTCGATGAGATCCTCCTTGATATCCACGATGACATACAAACAACTGGTCAAGGCCAGAAATTTCAGCAGATAACCGTGAAATCCCTCAGGCAGATAACGCCAGGCCAGAAGCAGTCCCCCGCCGAAACCTGTCACGAAGAGAAGGCCGAACCATTCGCCCGATTTCAGGAAAAGGAGACCCGGGAACGCCATCAGCAACCCGATGACCAGAGTGATGACCCTCGGGTGGCGCGACCGGCAGGTCCACCAAAGGAGCAACCCGCCGCCAACCATGCTGCCCAGGTAACCGGCACTGGTCACCAGCAAGCGACGCAGGGTGCCCGCCGGGACGAGATACAGGCAGCTGCCGCCGAGACGGGTGTCGACTTCCAGACTGACAATGGTGCCGCCCACCAGCAGGGCGGCCAGACCGTGACTCAGTTCGTGCAGCAAGACCACGAACAGTTTGATGGGGAACACCAGCCAGGAATGCCATAACCACACGGCGACCACGAAACTGAGCGCCAGGATAAGCCATTGCCGCGAGGAAGACTCCTCGCCCAACTTCGGGCCGTACAAACGATGCGACATGCTCTCTCCCACGTTGATGTCGACGGGCCCATTGTAATCAGAAGATCCTTTTCAAGGCAACGAACAATTGGACCCGTCACAAGGGGCCGGACCTCCCATGACCAAATGGCGCTTGTACTGTCCGACGGAATATGATGAAATAAAATAGATTGATGTTGTGCAAGATACATTATTCAGGGATGACAGCAGTGCAAGGCCGCCCGGCATCCCTGAGGAGGAGAATGACCCATGATGCGAATCGTGATCATCGCCCTGTCCATCACCCTGGCAATTATGATCGGTTTTTTTGTCGGCGCCCGGTTCTTTCCGTTCGAGGCCGGTCTGTCGGATACTCAGCGGATGGCTGCCGCGGAAAAGCTGATGGGCATGAGTTTTACCGATGAAGAGCGGGAGCTGGCCCTGGAAGATGTACTGGAAAATCGCCGGCATTACGGTAAAATCCGGCAGGTCTCCATCCCCAATCCGGTGCCGCCCGCCCTGGAATTCAACCCGGTGGTGGCCGGTCCGGAAAAAACACCACCGGCGGACGTTCCGTTACAAATGTCCACCCTGCCCGATCTGACCCGGCCAGGCGAAATCGAGGAGCTGGCCTTCGCCACTGTACGCGAGCTGGCCGAACGGATCCGTACCCGTCAGGTGACGTCGGAGGAACTCACCCGGATGTATCTGGATCGCCTGAAGCGATACGATCCCGAATTGCACTGCGTGATCTCCCTGACGGAAAACCTGGCGCTGGAGCAGGCCCGGCGGGCCGATCAGGAGATCGCCCAGGGGATTTACCGGGGCCCCCTGCATGGAGTACCTTACGGTCTCAAGGATCTTTTCGCCGTGCGGGGCACCAAGACCACCTGGGGAGCCAAACCTTACCAGGATCAGGTCATCAACCAGGATGCCACGGTCTTTCGCAGGCTCAGTGACGCCGGGGCGGTACTGGTCGCCAAGCTGAGCAGTGGCGCCCTGGCCTGGGGAGATGTTTGGTACGGTGAAAAGACGCGGAATCCCTGGGATACGCAACAGGGTTCCAGCGGCTCCTCCGCCGGGCCAGCCTCGGCCACCGCTGCCGGATTGGTGGCCTTCGCCATCGGCACCGAGACCTGGGGCTCCATCGTATCCCCCTCCACCCGCTGCGGCACCACCGGCCTGCGGCCGACCTTCGGTCGTGTCAGCCGGGCCGGCGGTATGAACCTGGCCTGGTCCATGGACAAGGTCGGCCCCATTTGTCGGGCGGTGGAGGATTGCGCCCTGGTCCTCGACGCCATCCGGGGTGCCGACGGCTTCGACCGGGAAGTGGTGGATCGCCCCTTTCCGTATACGCCCAGCGTCGAACTGAAATCCTTGCGCATCGGTTATGTGAAAAAGCTGTTTGAAGCGGATTACGACAACCGGCCCTATGATGAGGCCACCCTCAGCAAACTGCGGGACATGGGCGTCCAGCTTGTCGAGATTGAATTGCCCGATCTGCCGGTGGGCGACTTGGCCTTTATTCTCAATGCCGAAGCCGCCGCCGCATTCGATGAGATGACCCGCTTCAATCTGGACGATCAGCTCGTACGGCAGGTTCGAATGGCTTGGCCGAACGTCTTTCGCACAGCCCGCTATATTCCGGCGGTGGAGTATATCCAGGCCAATCGTTTGCGCTATCTGGTCATGGAGCGCATGAAAGACCTGTTTGCCGGCATCGATGTGTACATCGTGCCGACTTACGGCGGCGACAACCTGCTGATGAACAACCTGACGGGTCATCCGGCCGTCGTCCTGCCCAACGGCTTCGACGACAAGAGCCATCCCGTCAGCATCTGTTTCGTCGGTGACCTGTATGATGAAGCCACCCTGCTGGCCGCAGCCAAGGCCTATCAGGACGCCACCTCGTTTCATCAACAACGTCCGGCCCGATTCGCCGTCAGCCGGTAACGGTCCGCTCCAATTCGGCGGATCATCATCACCCTTCCGGGGAGAGGTCATGATCATGAATATCCAACGATTTTGCTTCCTGTGCATTATCCTGGCTTGTACCGTACTCATGGCGATGACGGCCGGAAAACGGCCGATGCAGCCCGAGGATCTGTATCGAATCAGAGGCGTCAGCGATCCCCGGATATCGCCCGACGGTCGCTGGGTGGCATTCACGGTAACCGTCACGGATCTGGCCGCCAACACCACCGACAGCGATATCTGGTTGGTCCCCCTCACTGGCGGCGAACCTCGCCGGCTGACGACCAGCCCCGCCGGGGATCACTCGCCGCGGTGGTCACCCGACGGGCGGCAGCTGGCCTTTATTTCCAGCCGGGAAGGAACGGCCGACCTCTGGCTCATCGAGCCGGCAGGCGGCGAGGCCCGTCGATTGACCCGGTCCAACGTTGACCTAAGCGGCCCCATTTGGACACCCGACGGCCGGCATCTCCTATGCACCGGGCGCGGCGTTCCTGCCGGGGTCCCTCTGCTCGAAAACTCTTTCCGTGAAGAGTTGCCGCTTTGTGAAGCCCGTACCATCCATCGCCTACTCTATCGTCAGTGGGATCGCTGGCTGGGTGACGAGCGCAACCAGCTGTGGCTGGTCGATCCCACCGACGGTTCCATGACGGCCATGACGCCCCCGGAGATCGACACTCCGCCCGTATCCCTTTCCAGCCATCACGATTATGATATCGCTCCCGACGGCGATCAGGTCTGTTACGTATGCAACAGCGATGCCTCGGGCTTCGCGAGTGATCCTGATCAACCGGATATCAATCCGGAACGGGCCGTTAGTACCAATCACGATCTGTTCCTGGTTTCCCTTCCCGCCGGCGATCCGGTCCAGCTGACGACCAATCCGGCGCTGGACGCGCAGCCCCATTATTCACCGGACGGCCGCTACCTGGCCTACGTGGCCATGTCCCAGCCCGGCTATGAATCCGACACCAGCCGCTTGATGCTGTTGGACCGGCAGACGGGAGGGACCCGTTCGCTTTCCGATCAACTGGATCGCTCCGTGGATGAAATCGTTTGGCACCCCGACAGCCGGCGGCTCTTTTTTACGGCTCGGGACGAAGGCCGAAGTTCCATTTATACCGTCGCGGTCGCAACCGCCGTGCCCGAACGATTGATCCATGAAGGGTACAACACCCAGCTCCGCATTTCGCCCGATGGTGAAACGCTGATCTGTACGCGCTCATACGGCCACCTGCCCACGGAACTGTATGTCATGCCGGCGGTCGGGGGCGAGGGGATGCCGCTCACCCGGATGAACGATGAATGGCAGGCCGAAGTGGCCCTGTCCCAACTGGAGGAGTTCCGTTTCACGGGTGCCCAGAATACGGAGGTCCATGGTTTCCTGCTGAAACCGCCCCGCTTCGAGGAGGGAAAAACCTATCCGGTGGTCGTCACTATCCACGGCGGCCCGCAAGGCATGTGGGCCGACCGGTTCCTGACAACCTGGTTCACGTTCCCGCTGGTGACGTCCCCGGGCTATATCGGCGTGTTCATCAATCCCCGGGGCAGCAGCGGCTACGGCGCCCGGTTCCGGGAAGAAGTCAGCCGCGATTACGGCGGTCGTTGTTTCGAGGACCTCATGGCCGGCCTGGATTATGTTCTGGCGAATTACCCGTATACGGACCACCGGCGTACGGCCGCCATCGGCGGCTCTTTCGGCGGCTATTCAGTGAATTGGATCATGGGCCAAACGGATCGATTCTCCTGCCTCGTGAGCCATGCCGGGCTGTACAACCTCAGCAGCTTTTTCGGTGCCACTGAGGAAATCTGGTACCCGGCCTGGGATATGGGACGCAGCCCGTGGGAGGAACCCGAGCTATACCAGCGCTGGTCTCCCCACCGTCGGGCCGACCGTTTTCGCACACCGACACTGATCACCCACGGTCAGTTGGATTTCCGGGTGCCGGTGACGGAGAGTCTCCAGTTGTTCACCGCTTTGCAGCTGCAGGGCATCCCTTCCCGACTGCTCTATTTTCCCGACGAAGGGCACGTGATCAGCACGCCGCAGAACAATGTCCGCTGGTGGAAGGAGATCCATCGCTGGCTGGCGATGTACCTGCAATAGGCGAACAGAGGCCCGACGGGGCTGGGAGCGCGACGACATGAATCAACCGGCGGACAATTCCCTTCTCGTCATCCAGGGACGGACCGAAGTTGAGGGAGAACTGTTGCGCAACCTGCTGGCGAACAACGGAATCGACACTTTCCATGTCCCCAGCCTGGCATCGGCAATCATGGGACGTTCCACTGGATTCCGGTTCGGTGTCCGCTGCCGGGACCGGACGGTGGCGGCGGAAGTCCTGCGCGAAACAGGCCTGGAGCTGGAGGATTATCTGGCTGTACCCAGCGCCTATAATCTGGACGTTCCGTATTACGTCCACAGCACGGCCGATCCTCGTCGGGTTTCCTGGCGCGGTGTGGTTACCGCCCTGTTTTTCATCATATTGGGAGCGACGCTGGTTCTCCGTTTTTGCTGATGAAAACCGGCGGCGACGGCTCCCGACCATACAGTTGCTATGGTGATTGGGAAATACCGTTTCCGGCGGCATCATAACGCGATGCTCCGCCAGTAAAACCTTTGTCCGGCATATTCGTATACTCCATCGATCTGACAAAACCGCCCGAATCTAGCTCTAGATATCACATCGGGAGAACAGAGCGTTTGCCGGGGGACTATCTGAAAAACGCCTTCCGCCATCTGTATCGTGTCAGGATCTTTACCTGTATCCAAATTCTCGGCCTGGCCGCGGGTTTGGCGACCAGCATGCTGATTTTCCATTATGTCATCTTTGAGACCGGATTCGACACGTTCTATCCCCATTACGAGCGCATCTACCGCCTGCGGTGTGAACGGATCAGTCAAGAAGAGACCACCGCCCGCTTCGCCTCCTGCTGTCCGGCCGCCCCCCCCCTGATCCGAGCGCGCTATCCGGAAGTGGAAGCCATCGCCCGCATCCACCGCTGTCAGGCCAATTTCTCTTATGAAGACAGGGTTTTCACTGAATACCGGATGTTTTTTGCCGAGCCGGATTTTCTGCGCATCTTCCCACTCCCCTTGCGGCAGGGCAACCTTCCCGACGGACTCCGCGACCCGAATACGGCGTTCATTTCCGCGGCCACTGCCCGCAAGTATTTCGGCGACAGCGATCCGATGGACCGGGTGATCCAGGTGGATAAACACACCGCTTACAAGATCACCGGAGTGTTCGAGGATATTCCGGCCAACTCCCATCTCCACTTCGATATTTTGCTCTCCTACCCGAATTTGCGGGCGCTCTACGATGTGAACATGGAAGAGTCTTGGGGGCACACGGGGTTTTACACCTACCTCCGCCTGCGCGAGAATGCCGACGCGTGCGCCTTCCGGAACAGACTGCCGCAACTGGTGCAATCCGAATTCGGGGAAGAGCTCGGGAAATACCAAATGGAACTGGAGCTGCAACTCCAGCCACTGAAGGATATTCATCTACATTCCCGTTTCATGCAGGAATACGAACCGGGCGGCAATGCCATGTCTGTTCAGATTTTGACCGGCATCGCTTTTTTCATACTTTTCTTTGCCTGGATCAACGATATCAATCTCGCCAGTGCCATCGCCCTGAGACGGGGCAAGGAAATCGGCCTCCGCAAGGCGGTGGGCGCCGGGCGTTTACAGATAATGGGTCAGTCCCTGCTGGAAACCGGCATTGTACATTTCCTGGCCGTCTTGCTTGGCCTGACGCTCCTTAGCATGGGCATTCCCTTTTTCGACCGATTGATCCATGCGCCCCTCGGCCGGCAACTCTGGCTCCAGGGGTGGTTCTGGGCGTCCCTGGCCATTTTTTTCGTGGGGGGCGTGATTGCCGCGGGGATGTATCCGGCACTCATTTTGACCCGCCACCAGCCGGTCGAGGCGCTCTATCGGTATTCCGCTCCATCCACCGCCGGACCGGGCATGCGGCAGTTGCTGGTTCTGGTCCAGTTTGTGATTTCCCTGTTTCTGATCACGATCACCTTCACGTTATATCAGCAGTTGTCGTTTATGAAAAATCAGGAAACCGGCTTTCGCACAGACGGGATTGTGGTGATCCAGGCGCCCCGGGTTCGGCCCACCGAGTACGGAACCACATTTACCACGTTCAAAGAACTGTTGCATCAACAGCCCGGCATCACCGGCATCGCCCACGTCACCGAAGTCCCCGGACGCCGCCTCCTTTGGGACGCCGGCGGGATTTACCCCCAGGGGGCCGTCATCACCCACAGCCGAAATTACAAGATCGTGGGCATCGATGAAGACTTTGTCGGGCTCTTCCGTCTGGAACTTTTGGCAGGCAGGAATTTCAAGGGCGAATATGAAATTGATCGGCAATCCCTCCTGCTCAATGAGTCGGCGGTGGAATGGCTCGGTTTTGCCGATGCCCTGAGCGCCCTGGGGGAAAAGGTGGATTACTGGGGTGATGTCTATACCGTCGTCGGCGTCCTGAAGAATTAACACCAGCAGTCACCGCGGGACCCTTATGAGCCGCAACTGTACCGCTACATGCCCACTGGCCGAGACCGGCGGGGTTTCTTCGTCATCCGGCTGGACACAACCGGCCTGAACGGGAAACTGGAAACCATCCACCAGCTCTATAACACTTTTTTCCCAGACAATCCATTCGACCATTTCTTCCTGGGTGAGTACATCAAGGAACAGTATCAGTCGGACGAGACATTCGGAGCGATCCTCTCTTTTTTTTCGGCCATGGCCATGCTGATTCTGGCGCTCGGTCTTTTTGGGCTTTCCCTCTTTACCACCGCCCGGCGTGCCAAAGAGATGGCCATCCGGAAGGTCTTTGGTGCCGGAGTCGGTCACATGATCCGCCTCCTGCTGCGGGATGCCGTCATCCTGCTGCTGGCGGCTTTTATCATCGCCCTGCCCCTGCTGATAGGCGTCCTGAACCGGTGGCTGGAGCAATATGCCGAGCGTATCCGGCTGCACGCCGGTCTTTTTCTTTGGCCGCTCCTGATCGTATTGCTGGTTACCATTCTGACCATTCTGTGGCAAACCTGGCGGTCAACGACAGCCCCTCCGACGGATTCCTTGAAGGATGAATGAATTGGAGTCTCGTCCGCCACGATCGCTCATCGTTTCCATCCGGCCGTATCATTGCCTCTCCCATCGGCTTGCATGACGGCCACATTTCCATATCCGTCTCTTTTCGACGCCCCAAGAAATGAGTCCAAGTTTCATAATAATAAGGCTGATCGCAAGAAAATTACTTGACATTCATGAAAGAGGCTGCTAGAAATCATTGTTGTTTTTTTTAGAGGTAACCCCGTCGGATGCTTACCCTTAAAATAACAGCTAAATTTTTTGTAGGAGAATTTGATTTTGGCCAAGAACATCTATGTAGGGAACCTGCCGTTCGGCGCCACTGAAGACGAACTTCGTGATCTTTTCAGCCAGCACGGCATCGTAAGTCGGGTGAATGTTGTGGAAGACCGTGAAACCGGTCGTTCCCGTGGCTTTGCTTTTGTCGAGATGGATGAAGGTGGTGATGAAGCCATCGAGGCTCTCAACGGTGTAGAGATGGGTGGTCGTACCCTGCGGGTGAATGAAGCTCGTCCCCGTCCGGAACCCCGTCGCCGCTGGTAGTCGCTTAATCCTCCAGTAAAACCGAAGTAATCCTGAACACCAACCCCATCCATCTCCCTCCGGGTGGTGGATGGGGATTTTTTGTCTCCGCCCATTTCCCAAGCCGCATGCCGGTTCGCCGAGCGGGCGGTTCCCTGTTTCGTCCCGACCTCCTAAAATCACACAACATTTTTTGATCCCGGCCGATAAGCTGGCAAACCGGAAATCCACCGCTCTCCAAATCGACAGCCGGGCTTGTTCCGTTGTTCAATTGATCGAATCGAGGACCTGGAGTATGAACCACCGCACCTTTTCCCCGGACGCTTCATCGTTCTGTCGAGTCTCCAGTCAAGGCCCGGAAAGGATGGATCATGCGTGCCTATCTGTGGCCTGAATACGTGGTCTGGGAAACCACGCTGGCTTGCAACATGAACTGCCTGCATTGCGGATCCCGTGCCGGTTATGCCCGTCAGGACGAACTGAACACCACAGAGGCCTTCTCCCTCATCGATCAGCTCCTGGAACTGGGCGCCCAACGAGTCATCCTGTCGGGTGGCGAGACCCTGCTGCGGCCGGACTGGTTTCTACTGGCCAGCCGGCTGCTGGAAGGTGGCGCCCAGGTGGGCATCATTTCCAACGGCATCCTGATCCACCGTCCACACGATGTGTTTGAAAAACTCCTCGACCTGCAACGAGAGTACGGCATGGTGACCGTGGGGATCAGCATCGACGGTTTGAAAGATACCCATGAGCGGATCCGAGGCAAGAAGGATGGCTTCCGTATCGCGCTGGAGGCTGTTGACATGCTGCTGACGCATGATTTCCCGGTGGTGGTCCTGACCACGGTCAATTGTCAGAACCTGCCGGAATTACGCCGCCTGCGGGATGAAGTGATCTTCCCGCGCCGTCTCTTTGCCTGGCAGGTACAGACAACCAATAAATACGGCCGGATGGAAGAACACACCGACTGGTTCCTGACGCCGGAGGAATATGTGGAACTGTGTGCATTGCTGGTGGAAACCCGGCGGTTGCGGCCGGAGACACCCCGCACCGATCCGGCGGACTGCATCGGCTATTTTTCCCCTCTCGAACGCGACCTCCGCACCCAGCCGTGGCGGGGATGCCAAGCCGGGCTGCGCGTACTGGGGATCCAGAGCAATGGCAATATCAAGGGTTGCCTGTCACTGCTGGATGATTGTTTCGTGGACGGCAACATTCGCCACGAATCCTTGCGAGAGATCTGGGACCGCCCCGGCGGGTTCGCCTACAACCGGGAATTCACGCCCGATCAGCTGACCGGGATGTGCGCCGGCTGTGAGCACGGACGCCGGTGCGCTGCCGGCTGTCGGGCGGTGGCTCATTCGGTGACCGGCACCATGTATCGGGCGCCCTATTGCCTGCATGGATTTTTCGAGAATCAGGTGGTTTCCCTCGACGCGTCGGCCGTATCGGCGGTGTTTCCAGCATACCCTTCGTCCGAATCATATGTCTCAGAAGGAGAAATATCATGAAAATTCCGGCCAATTACCAGGCCTCCTACCAAACTGTGCAGCAGGCCATGACCCCCACCACGGCCAAGACAACGGAACTGGGTAAAATTTCTCTGCAGCAGCTTTCCCAGAATGTCGGGGCGAATGTGCTCGAAAACATCACCCGGCAGGCCCGAACCGACATCTTTTCCCAGCCGCCGGTGTTACGGTACGGCGTCATCCTGCCGGCGCCATCTGAATCCAGCACTATGACTCCCATGTATGGGGTGGCGCTGCCACCGGCTGATTCGCCGGCCAGCCAGTCGCCCCCCGGGCCCAGCATCGTCATGAGATACGGCATCAGTATTCCCCCGTCGGCACCGGGGACACCTGCCGGCGGTACCGCCGCCACATTACCACCGGCGCCGGGGCTTGGCGGCATCATCGGCCACGTCGTCGCCCAGGGACCGAACCGCCTGGAGGGCCTGGTCCGGGAGACCATGGCTGATCTGCAGCAGGTGGATCCCGGTTCCCTGGATCCACAGCAGAAGACCGCATTCGATTTGCTGCAAGACGTCTACAAGCTCATTCAGGAACTGGTGTCGGAAATGATCCAGCTGAGTCAGATGCTGCAAAGCCGCCTGGGCGGCATGGGGAGGCAGTGATGGCCAGACTGAACGTGCAAGCCAATCCGGAAGAGGTTCTTCTCTTCATGGAGGCCAGCCAGATTTTTTACGCTCGTGGCCAGTACGACCAGGCTGAGAGGGTACTGCAGGGCGCCCTGGTACTCTCGCCGGAGAATCCCGATGTCTACGCCTGCCTGGGCGCGGTCTGTCAGGTGCAGGGGCGCTGGGACGAGGCGCTGGACTACCTGCAGCGGTCGCTGAAGACCTGTCCCAGCGAGAAATGCGCCCGCACCAACCTGGCCCAGCTGTTGCTCCAGGAAGGGAGCGTGACGGAGGCCACCCAGGAGCTGGAACTGGCACTGGCGGACATGACCCCTGACCATCCGACACGGGCCCGCACCGAGGCCATGCTGGATATCGCCCGGGCCATCGACCAGTTCCAGGCGCCGGCGGAATGACGGCTGCCGGATTTGTATCGACCGCCCGTGGTTCACCCGGATGGCCTTCGCCGGTCGGGCGTTCACCGGCGAACCTTTTTTCCACATGGCACCCGGCGCCGGCGGCCCTTCCCTGAATTCTTTCGGCGCCCCACCCGTCGTTTCCGTGAGGAGCAGCGTGCCCGGCATCCCGGATTCCACTGCCGCCATTGGTCATGATCCGGCACCTGCCGGATACAACACTGTAGCCCGCCAGGCAGCGGCCGTAACCGGCTGATATTGATGCGCCAGGAAAACATAACCGATCCCATCGGTCACCTGTCGAACCCGTCCCTCTTTCGAACCGGACGATTGACAACGACTTGATGGAACCAATCGACTGCTTGACTTTGCCACGTCTACGATGATAAAAGGGACGGTTCGGAGGGGCGCGCCATGCATGAAGTATCCATCGCCCAAAACATCGTGGAAATCGTCACCGAAACACTGCGGCAACACCCGGCCTCCGTGGTGCGGTCTGTGCGGATATCCGCCGGCCGACTTTCCGGCGTCGACGGCGAGGCCCTGCGCTTCGCCCTGGATGTGGTCAAGGACGGCACCGTGCTGGCCGATGCCGATTTCGAAATTGAATGTCCCCCCGCCGCCGGCGTCTGCCAGAATTGCGGCCGGGAAGTGGAAATGGCCGATATTTTTGTGTTGTGCCCGCACTGTGGTTCGACGGCGGTCCAGCTGACGTCGGGTGATCAATTGCAGATCCTGGACATGGAGGTGGAGTAGACATCGTGGACCGAATCGACTTGCAGAAAAAGATCCTATCCAGAAACGACGAGATCGCCGCGGCGCTGGCGGAACGGTTTCGGCGACACAACAACTATGTTATGAACATGATCTCGTCACCCGGTAGCGGAAAAACCACCTTGCTGGAAAAGCTGATTCCCATGTTTCAGGCGCGGCACCTGCGGGTCGGCGTTCTGGAAGGGGATGTCCAGACTGAAAATGACGCCCGGAGGATTGCCCGGCTGGATGTACCGGTCCGACAGATCATCACCTGCGGCAGTTGCCACCTGGACGCCCAGATGATCGAGGAACACCTGGACGCCCTGCCCTTGCCGGAATTGGAACTGTTGTTCATCGAAAACGTTGGGAATCTCGTATGCCCCTCGACGTACCTGCTCGGCGAGGACGACAAGATGGTCGTTCTCAGCACCGCCGAAGGAGATGACAAGCCCATCAAGTATCCCGCCGTGTTCCGGCGGGCGGCGGTAATGGTGGTCAACAAGATCGATCTTATGGAATTGACCGACTTCGATCTGGACCAGGCTGTCCATTACGCCCGGGGGATCAAGCCGGACGTGGCCGTCTTCCCGGTGTCCTGCCGCAGCGGCGAAGGGCTGGACGCCCTGTGCCGATGGATTGTCGGGCGGTATGAGGAAAAGTCCCAGCGAGTGCGGAAGTGAATTGAAACGTCACCATTACTTCATCAAGATCACCGGCATCGTTCAGGGCGTTGGCTTCCGGCCCTTTGTCCATCGGCTGGCCCATGAATGCCGGCTGCGGGGCAATGTCCGGAACGACTCTACCGGTGTCTTTATCCACGCCGAAGGCAGTGCCGCCGACCTGGCGACTTTTCTCCGGCGCCTGCCGGTGATGGCACCGCCCCTGGCCATCATCGACCATATGGATCATGAAGAACTCTCCCCCGAGAATTTCCGGGAATTCGCCATCATTGCCAGCGAAAAAACCGCGGGATCGGTGTCGTCCGTCAGCCCCGACATCGCCACCTGCGAGGATTGCCGTCGGGAACTGCTCGAACCAGCCGACCGTCGCTATCTTTACCCGTTCATCAACTGCACCAATTGCGGACCCCGCTATACCATCATCTCCGAAATGCCCTATGACCGATCGGCCACCAGCATGGCCGCATTCACCATGTGCCCGGCCTGCGAAAAAGAATACCACGATCCCCGAGACCGGCGGTTTCACGCCCAGCCCAATGCCTGCTGGACCTGCGGTCCGCGCTGCCGCCTACTGGACAACCAGGGTAAGCATCTGCCCAACCCCGACCCCGTGCGTCAGGCGGCGGACCTGCTGCGAGCCGGCCACATCATCGCCATCAAGGGACTGGGCGGCTATCACCTGGCGGTGGACGCGGGTAACGAGTCGGCGGTCCGCACCTTGCGCCAACGCAAGCGACGGGATGAGAAGCCGTTTGCGATCATGGCCCGTGACATCGCCCAAATCCGGACATTCACCATCGTGTCACCCGATGAAGAGGTCCTGCTGCATGCCCCGCAGCGCCCCATCGTCCTTCTCGAACAGAAGGCGGGTTCACCCATCGCCCCATCGGTGGCACCTCGCAACCGTTACTTCGGCGTCCTGCTGCCGTACACGCCGTTACATATCATCCTTTTCGAGGCGCACGGCTGCGGCCCGCTGGTGATGACCAGCGGCAACTTCTCCGAAGAGCCCATCGTCACCGCCAACCGCCAGGCGGTGGAATTTCTGCGTCCCATTGCCGACTATTTCCTTACCCATAACCGGGAAATTCTTGTCCGCAACGATGACTCCGTCGTGCGGACCTTCAATCGCCGGATCTATTTCCTGCGGCGGGCCCGCGGCTACGCCCCCGCACCTGTCCGGGTTCCCTGGTCGTTGCCGCCGGTTCTGGCCACGGGTGCCGAACTGAAAAACACCATTGCCTTGAGCCGTGACGACCGGGTCTTCATCAGCCAGCATATCGGCGATCTGGAAAATACCGAGGTGTATCGCAGTTTCGAGGAGACCATTCGCCATCTGCAGACACTGTACGTGATTCAGCCAACGGCCATCGCGTATGACCTCCACCCGGAATACCTCTCCACCAAGTACGCCCTCTCACGGGAAGGAGAGGTACGGCTGGTGGGCGTCCAGCACCATCATGCCCACATCGCTGCCTGCATGGCCGAGAATGGTGTGTCGGGAACGGTCCTCGGCCTGTCTATGGACGGCACTGGTTATGGGACCGACGGCCGGATCTGGGGCGGCGAGTTTCTGCGCTGCGATTTGCACGATTTCGAACGGTTGGCTCACTTCGAATATGTGCCCTTGCCCGGCAGCAGCCGGGCTATTCGTGAACCCTGGCGAATGGCGGTCAGTTATCTCCGGCATGCGTACGGATCGGATTTTCGGAATCTTCCCCTTCCCCTGCTGCTGGAGATCGACTCGAAAAGTCTGGAACTGCTTCTGCAGATGATGGACCGGCGGCTGAATTGCCCCGAGACATCGAGTCTGGGGCGCCTGTTTGATGCTGTCGCCGCCCTGTGCAATCTCCGCCAAAAGGTGTACTACGAGGGACAGGCCGCCATGGAACTGGAAATGGTGCTGTCTCCGGCCGACGAGGAGGGTTACGAGCTGGGCATTGTTGACGGCCAGGTGCGAACCGCGCCGCTGATACGGCAAGTGGTGGAGGATGTATTGGCCGGGATTCCGCCGGGCCGGATCAGCCATCGGTTTCATCGCGGCCTGGTGAACCTGATGCGGTCGTTCTGCCGGCAACAACGCACCGCCGGCGGACTGAACACCGTTGCCCTGTCCGGGGGAGTCTTCCAGAACCACTGGCTCCTGAATCATCTGCATCACGCCTTGCAAGAGGACGGTTTTCAGGTGCTGGTCCATCACCTGGTGCCGGCCAACGACGGCGGGATATCTCTGGGGCAGGCGGTGGTTGCCGGCACACGACTGGGCAATCCAGCGGTGGTTCTCTCGCCCACGGCGGAGAAGGCCCCGAACGAAAAGCCGCTGGATTTTAATCGCCAGCCCCAGGAAAACGACTGACCAAGGAGTGACCATGTGTGTCGCCATTCCCATGAAAATACAGGAACTTCGGGAGAACAATCTTTGTGTGGCCGAAATCGGCGGCGTCTCCCGTGAAATCAGCCTGATGCTGCTGCCCGACGCCCGGGTGGACGATTATGTGATCGTTCATGCCGGTTTTGCCATCGAGAAACTGGATGAAAAGGAGGCCTTGGCCACCATCGATCTTTTCCGTGAACTGGATGAATCCTTGCGGATGGATGAAACGGATCATGAGTAAAGGGACCGCCTCCGATCACATTCTGCTGTCCCATGGCAGTGGTGGCAAGCTCACTCATCAGCTGGTGGAGGAGCTTTTCGTCCCCTACTTCCGCAATCCTTCCCTGGAATTGCTGGAAGACAGTACCCCCTTTTCCGCCGGCGAGCAACGGCTGGTCATGACCACCGATTCGTATGTGGTGGATCCACTCTTCTTTCCGGGGGGCGACATCGGCAGCCTGGCCGTTAGTGGCACGGTCAACGATCTGCTGGCCGGCGGCGCCCGCCCCGCGTATCTCAGCGCCGGTTTCATCCTGGAGGAAGGCCTGCCCCTGGCCGATCTGAAGCGGATTCTCGCCTCCATGCGCGATGCGGCCCGGGAGGCGGGCGTCCAGATCATTGCCGGCGACACCAAGGTCGTACCTCGCGGAGCGGCTGATAAGATCTTCATCACCACTGCCGGTGTCGGCTACTGTCGGGCCCATCTCACGGTGGGTGCCCGTTCTGTCACCCCCGGTGATGTCATCCTGCTGAACGGATACCTGGGCGACCACGGGATCGCCGTCATGGCCGAGCGGGAGGGCCTGCGCCTCCCCCAGGAGGTAGTCTCCGACTGCGCGCCTCTCACCGGTCTGCTTCTCCCCCTCTTCGATGCCGAATTACCCCTGCATGCCTTGCGGGATCCCACCCGGGGGGGACTGTCGGCGACCCTCAATGAAATCGCCCAAACGGCCGGCGTGACCATCGAAATCGACGAATCGCGCCTGCCGGTCAGGACGGGTGTCCTGGCCGCCTGTGAAATCCTGGGTTTCGATCCGCTATACCTGGCCAATGAAGGCAAAATGTTGATATTCCTGCCTGAATCGCGAGCGGAACAGGCTCTGGAACTCCTGCGCGCTCATCCCCTGGGCCAGGAGGCCCGCCAGATCGGCCGGGTCATGGAGCGGGGCCGACCGCAGGTCCGTCTCCTGACGGAAATCGGCGGGCGACGGATTCTGGACATGCCCCTGGCCGAGCAATTGCCGCGAATCTGCTGAGCCATGATGCGCTTGCACATTCTCTGAAAGCGGGAGACATCCCTTTTCGCGGTGCGAGGTTCCGATCATCCCGGCAGAACGATCCGGCCCGCCCCCTCCATGTCGCGAGTTTCAGCCATGCAGCTTTTTCAGCAGCCAGGCCATATTCC
>JAFGRT010000144.1 GCA_016935015.1 Acidobacteriota bacterium
CGGCCCAGGGCGTCGTACTCGTGCCGGGTGGTGGGCGCCGTGGAGGTGGTGGACTTTGCGCTAACGGCCTGCTCCATGGGGTAGTATTCCTTGAGCACCCGGCCCAGGATGTCGAAATCCTTGCGAATGAAGCTCACTTTTTCGCCGTCGGCCTCTTCGGAGAGGGTGGTCCAGCTGTAGGCCGGCCGGCCCAGGGGGAGCCGCGATCCTCCGACGTTTCCGGAAAGGCAGCGTTGACTTTGGGCACGGCTTTCATTACAGTAGGTTGCACGTCGGCGAACAGTCTCGCGACCCGACCGGCCGGGGGGGGGGTGAAATCCGCAGCCGGGCCGACGATGAGGCGGCAGAATCCACTCGGGAGCAGGTACATGCAGCCATTTGCACAGGACGAGTTTAATCGATTCATTCTGGACAACGGTGTTTACGGGTTTTTCGAAACGCCCATCACCCTGAAGTCGGGCCGGACCTCCCACTTTTACGCTAACTGGCGGACGGTGGTAGAGGATGTCTGGCTCACGGAAAAACTGGTGAGATTCGTCATCCGATTTGTAGAGGCGCAGGATCTGGCCGTGGACACGTTTTTCGGCGTGCCCGAAGGGGCCACCAAGCTGGGTGTTTTGACCCAGTACACCTGGGCTCGCCGCCGGCCCGATTACGGCCGCGGCAGCCACGCCCTGGCCATGGGTCGCGCCAAACCCAAGGAGCACGGGGCGGCGCGGGACCGCTACTTCGTGGGCACACCCCGCGGCCGGGTGCTGCTCCTGGAGGATGTGACCACTACCGGCGCGTCGTCTCTGTCCATGCTGGACGGCCTGCAGGAGGCGGGACTGGATGTGGTGGGCCTGCTGAGCCTCACCAACCGGATGGAAACACGCGACGACGGCAAAAGTGTCCGGCAGGCGGTGGAGGAAAAAGGGGTCGCGTTCTACAACATGAGTACGGCTCTGGAACTCCTGCCGGCGGCGTACCGCCAGCTGCAGCCCGCTGCCAACATCGCCCGGGCCATCGAAGCGGAATTCGCGCGCTACGGTGTCGAGCCACTGCGGCTGCTTTAGTCCCGGATCGCCGGCCGATTCGTGACCCGGATTCAGTCCCCTTCATCGGCAGAAATGGGCGCCGCTCGTGAACAAGGCGCCGCTCTGTCACGAAATTCCGCCTTCCTTGTCTCCCATATATTCGGCGAAACGCCGCAATTCCTCCCGCAATTCGGACAAAGACGCATGGGCCGGATTCGCAGCGATTTGCAGATACGGGCAGTCCGGATCATCGGCCCGCACGTCGCCGTGGGCATGGTCCGCCAGGGCGCGGCAGCCGCGGCAGTGCCGGCTGATGGCGCAATCACCGCATCGCCCCTTGAGAAAATTCGGGTGACGAAATTCGTTCAGCACGGGTGAATGCCGCCAGATCTCATTCAGGGATTTCGTGCGCAAATTGCCGCAGCGATATTCCGGACCGGACAGGTAGGGACACGGGAAGGCATCCCCCCGGGCATCGATGTGCAGGTAGGTCAGGCCGGCGTTACAAGCGTAAAACTCCCGTTGGGTCAGGGCTTCCGGCGTCATCAGGCCGAAGACCAGGCAGCCGAAGGCGCAGTCGAGGCTGAGGCGGACGTCGGCCTCGCGGGCCAGGCGGAGCCGCAGGAACTGCAACCGTCGCAGGTCCGTCGGCGTGAGACGGGCGTTGGGAAACCAGGTGCCGGTGTGATCCGGCTTGGGACGCAGCAGGCTGAAATGGCGGGCGCCCATGTCCCGGAGCCGGCGGATGGCCTCGGGCAGATGGGGCAGATTGGGATGGGTGACAATGAGATTGATCACGAAGGGCCGGCCGTGCTCACGCAGTAGCCGCAGATTGTCCCGGACGGCATCATGGATGCGGGCGTCCTTGTCGTTCGGGCGGGTGAACGGATCCACCCCCAGGAAGATCAGGTCGGGCGGGGCGGAGTTCATGCGTTCGATGAGGGGCGCAGTAAGCAGCAGGCCGTTGGTGGCCAGGTAAACCTCCAGACGTAGCTCCCGCGCCCGGGCGATGATGGCCGGCAGGTCGTCACGGAGCAGGGGATCGCCGCCTGACAGCATCAGTCGTTTCACGCCTGCAGCGGCGACCTGGGTCACGATGCCGTCGACGGCGTCCAGGGGCAGATCGGGAACGGGCGACCGGCTCTCGTAACAACAGGGGCAACGGAGATTGCAACGGCGGGTAATGTGGAAATTGACGGTGCGCAGCCGCCAGGCCGTCGTTGGTTCAGCCAGGGGTTCCGGTCGTTCGCTCATGGGTCCTCTTCTCGTTGGTGAACAGGGCCGCTCCGGTCTTTGCTTAAGGTAAACACAGCGCCGGCCGCCTTGTCCACACCAAAATAGCATCCCGCAATGGACCGGGACAGGGTGCCGTGCGGCTCCGGCCGCCGGTTGGCCCGTGCGAGGACGCAGGCCGGGCGCGGGTGATCCGAACGCGGGTCACACGGCACAGAGGAAAAGCAGGGGATAGGGCGGAAGGGCAGGGGATCAGTGAGGGCGCCGCAACACAAAGCGAGCGATGTCCGCCAGAAAGGTCGTGTCCACCCCGCCGCCGATGGCGTCCAGGGCGGTGAGACCGTCGGCCACGGTCCGTTCGGCCAGAGTCCGGCTCTGTGCCAGGCCGTAGAGGCGAGGGAACGTCAGTTTGTCCTGTTGCCGGTCCTTGCCGGGCGTCTTGCCCAGTGTCTGCGGTGACGCAGTTTCGTCGAGAATGTCGTCGGTGATCTGAAACGCCAGCCCCAGGGCCTCGCTGAAGGCGGTGAGCCGGACCAGGGTGTCGTCGTCGGTCCCGGCCAGCCGGGCGGCGGCACGGACGGAGACGCGAATCATGGCTCCTGTCTTCAGGCGGTGGATTTCATGAAGCAGGGTGGGGTCCGCGGTCTGGCCGGGGGCGTGGATGTCCAACACCTGCCCGGCCACCATTCCCGCCGGCGTGCCCGCCGCCCGGGCCACTTCCTCGATGACGTCCAGACGACGGCCAGCGTACTCCGCCCCGTCCGGGTAGCGGCTCAGGAGTTGAAAGGCGTGGGTGAGCAGGGCGTCCCCGGCCAGAATGGCCATGGCTTCACCGAACACCTTGTGACTGGTCGGTTTGCCGCGCCGCAGATCGTCGTCGTCCATGGCCGGCAGATCGTCGTGGATCAGGGAATAGGTGTGGATCAGTTCGATGGCGGCCGCCGGCTCGCCGCGCTCTGGATGTCGCCAGCCCAGGGCGTCGGCCACGGCCAGAAAGAGGACGGCGCGGAGACGTTTTCCGCCGGCGAAGACGCTATACGCCATGGCCCGATGGATCACGGCGGGCGGGGTGTCCTCGGCGGGCAGACAGCGGTGCAGGCTGTCTTCCACCTCGCTCCGCAATGCATCCCATCGCCTGGTGAACAACTCATTCATCGTCATGTCTCCACCGTCGTGCCCACCGGTGCCGCGCTAGCCGGAGTGATTGGCACCTCCGCTGTCCTCGTCGGCGTCGGGGAAGGGCTCTTTCCGCAGCTGGCCGTCGGGTCCCTGCATGAGGATTTCCACCTTTTGTTCCGCTTCCTGCAGTTTGCGGGCGCAATATTCGGCGATGGACATCCCCTCCTCGAACACTTTCAGCGCCTCGTCCAAAGGGAGCTTCCCCTCTTCCAGCGCGCTGACCCGCTTCTCCAATTCTTCCAGTGCGCTCTCGAAGTTTTCGTATTTTACCTGTTTCATGGTGTCTGCCTCCTCAGGTCTGATCGACTCGTTCCACCCTCATTCATCGGCGCGCCTATCCATGCCCGCCGGATGGCTTTCCTCGACACGGCAATCCAGTGATCCGCGGTGCAACCGTACCGCCACCCGCCGACCGGCGGTGACGGCGACGGCGTCGTGCACCAGTCGCCCCTCTTCGTCCATGCAGACGGCGTAGCCGCGGGCCAGCACCTGGCGCGGATTCAGGCCGGCCAAACGCTCCGTGAGGATGTGCAGCCCGTTGCGGCGCCCGCGCAGATAATCCTGCAGGGCGCGGCACAACAGCTGGTGCGCTTTTTCGAACTGATACCGCTGGTCGCGGGCCCGCGGCAGCGGGCTGACAAGCGACAGGCGCCGGGATAACAGGGCGACCAGTTTTTCATCAGCGGTGAGGGCCTGCCGGATCCGGTAGTGCATCCGCATCGGCTGCTCATCCACTTTCTGGATCAGGGTGGCGATCCGGTGCGACAGCGCAGTGAAACCGCGGCTCATCCGCAAAATCTGCAGCCGGTGGCGACGGTCGGAAAAATAACGGCTCCAATGGGTGAACAGAGCCCGGGTCATGTTTCGGACCTTGGCCGTCAGTTCCTCCGCTGCGGCCGAAACCAGCTCAGCGGCGGCTGACGGCGTCGGTGCCCGCACATCGGCCACGAAATCGGCGATGGTGAAATCCACTTCATGCCCCACGGCCGATATCACAGGGATGCGGCTGGCGTGGATGCTGCGGGCCACGATCTCTTCGTTGAAGGCCCACAGGTCCTCCAGGCTGCCGCCGCCCCGCCCGACGATGATGACATCGAGCCCGCCGTAATCGTTGAGACTTTCAATGCCCCGCGCAATCTCCTCCGCCGCGCCTTCACCCTGCACCTTTACCGGAAAGAGCAGCACCTGGACCGAGCTGTTGCGACGCCGCAACACGTGGATGATGTCCCGGATGGCGGCGCCGGTGGACGAGGTCACGACACCCACCCGCTTGGGCAGCAGGGGCAGCGGCTTTTTGTGAGCCCCATCGAACAGCCCCTCCCGCTTCAATTTATCCTTCAACTGCTCGAAGGCCAGCTGCAGCTTGCCCTGGCCCACATCCACCATTTCCATGATGATCAGCTGGTATTCACCGCGCGGCTCATACACGCTGATGCGGCCATGGGCCAGGACCTCCATCCCGTTACGGGGCTGGAACATGATACGGTTCTGCATGCCGCGAAAACAGACGGCGCGCAATTGGGCGCCGGCGTCCTTGAGGGTGAAATAGTAGTGGCCCGATTTCGGCACGGTAAAATTGGAAATTTCACCCTGAACCCAGAAGGCGGCAAACGATTCTTCCAGTACGGTGCGGATTTCGGCCGTCAGCTCGGATATGGTATAGATGCCTTCTTTCTCGGATATCGGGGGCCAGTTCATGCCGGCACCTCCGACGTGAACAACCGGCGGGCTTCCGCCGCCAGGTACAGGGAGCCGACCACGTAAATAGGGCGCCAGCCGGCCGAGAGCTCCCGGGCCAGCTCCAACGCCTTGTGAACCTCGGGCCGGTACTCCATTTGGGTGGCCTGCAGCAGATTGCGAAAGTCGGGCAGGCCAGCCGAGCGATCACCTGTCACCTGGGTGAGGATGACCTGATGGGCTACCGGCAGAAGCTCGAAAATCATGGCCGGGAATTCCTTGTCGCGCATGGCGCCGAAAACGATAATGGGCGCCTCGTGGTTCTTGCGCAAGTAACGGACCAGCTCGGCCACGGCCTGGGGATTGTGTGCTCCATCGATGATGATCTCCGGCCGTCGGGCGATGACTTCCATACGGGCCGGCCAGAGCCCCTGGGACAGCCCCTGGCGGATGTCCGATTCGGGGAGATTCCAGCCCAGGCGCTGCAATTCCAGGCAGGCGCTCCAGACAGTGGCCGCGTTGTAGCGCTGGAAATCACCAGCCAGGCCCAGCGTGTCGACGATGTCCATATCGGCGGCGGGGCCGCTGAAATGGCGCTCGAAGAGATCGCGGGCACACGTCACCCGGGCGGCACTTCGGACGATGTCCGGCCAGAGGGTGCGGGACCAATCATCCTGTGGGCCCAGCACCGCCGGGGCTGACGGCCGCAGGATGCCCAGTTTTTCCCGGGCGATCTGCTCCAGGGTGGTCCCCAGAAAGTGCTCATGGTCGCGATCGACGGTGGTGATGACGGCAAGAATGGGTTCCAAGACGTTGAGGGCGTCCAAACGCCCGCCAAGACCGATTTCGCAGATGTGGATATCCGGCGTCACTGCCTGAAAATGAGCGGCGCCGATGAGGGTGATCCACTCATAGTAGGTGGGTCGTCGGGTGAGCCGGTTGGCCCGGTGCCGGATGGCGTCGGCCACACGCCGGGCATGGTGCAGGAAATCGGCTTCGCTGATGAGGTTTCCGTTCAGGCGAATGCGTTCCCGGACGGTGTTCAGGTGGGGAGATGTGTACAGCGCCACCCGGTAGCCGGCGGTCTGGAGGATGCGCGACAGCCACCAGGCCACGCTTCCTTTGCCGTTGGTGCCGGCGATCAGGACGGCGGGGTGGCACAGGTCGGGGCACACTTCGGGCATCAGTGTGAGGATCGTGTTCAATTCATAACGTGCGCCGTGCACTTCATTACCCAGCGAGCTCAGATACTCCAGACACTGGCCGTAGTCGGCCCATTCCGGGGGGAGTGTTAAGGTATCAACTTGATTCCCCTGCATTTCGTCGATCCCTCCTCGCGGATCGAGCACCGCCAGTCACGGCTTATCAAACGACAAACCATCTTAGTGTGGTCGACGAAGGGAGTCAAGGCCAATCCGGCGCCGACGAACGCCAGGGAGCGGGTTCGATCATGGCTTGCCGCCGACAGCCGTGAGTGACTTTTCCCCGAGGGGGCCTGCGGGGAACGGATCAGGGGTTCCGAAGAAAAAAGTGCTGTATTTCTCCTGAAGTTTGATTATAATATGGCCAAAGTATTGCCAATTAAACCTTTGGAGGACGATATGATTTGTCCCTTCTGTCTGAAGGCTGTTCCCACCGGATCCGCTTACTGTCCCGGCTGTAACGCGGCCGCGAATCCTGACATGGTTCCCCAGTACGCCGGCATTTTCCGACGCTTTATGGCCGTCTTCCTGGATGTCCTGATCATGAATCTGGTGTATGCCGTGCTTTTTGTCCCCTTATGGTTTATCGCCCAGGACCAGGGTGAAGAATTCCTCATGATCGCCATGGCTGTCCCGTCCCTGGTGTTGCTGGGGCTGGTCCTGTTGCAGCTGATCCTGCTGCTGACGTCCGGTCAAACCATCGGCAAAAAGATGCTGAAAATCAAGATCGTCAAAGAGGATTATCAGAAGGCCACGTTCGGCACCATCTTCGGACGGGAGATCGTTGGACGTTTCCTGTGCGGTCTGACCGCTGGTATCGGCTACCTTATCGCGCTGTTTAACGACCGAAAGCAGGGCCTGCACGACAAGGTGGCGCGGACTATCGTCGTCCAGAAAACCAAGCCTGGACAAGCCGCCTACGCGGCACCCGCCTGGCAGCCACCCCAGCCCGATTTCGTGCCGCCTCCGTATCCGGCCGATGCGCAGAGCGACCCCATCGCCCCGCCGCCGTTGCTGGAAGAAACCGCTCCACCGCCGCCCCTCGAACCGGAGCCGGATGTCTGGCCGGCACCGCCGCCTGCCTTCGAACCGGAGATCGGTGGCTCCATGGAGGAGACCGTTCCGCCCCTGTTTGAAGAACCGATCCGGGTCGAGGAGGCTCCGGCGCCGCCGCAACCGCCCGCTCCCCCGATCCCGCCGGCGCCGCCCGTGGCACCGGAAGTACCTGCGGCCCCCCCGGTGGCCCCACTCGCCGCAGCGGCCGTGGACGCACCTCTAGTATGCCCGGCCTGCAAATCACCCCTGGAATCCCACAGTCCGGACCGTTGCGGCGTGTGCGGATTCAGTCTGAAGGAACATGAGGCCCTCCCCGTCGGCGAGGCTGAAGTCGGCGAAGCCACGGTGGTCGTGACGGCCCCGCAGCTGATCACTTACTCCCCCGAAGGGCAGCAGGAAACCTATACGCTGCAGTTGCCCATCACCAAGATCGGCCGGCTGAAGGACAACCACCTGTCGTTCCCCCGTGAAAAGGCCATATCCGGTCACCACTGCGTGATCTATCTGGAGAAAAATCAATTTTTCATTCGCGACATCAACAGCACCAACGGGGTGTTTGTCAACAGCAAGAAAGTGGAGGAAAGCCCACTGGCCGATGGCGACAAGATCAAACTCGGCTTCAAGGTATTCCAGTTTAAGACGCGATAAACACGTTCGTCCATCGGCGAAGCCGAAAGCCATTACTTCGGTTGGCAATACTGCCAAACAGCGGGCCCGTATCCACCCGGCCGGCCGGTTCCGTTCCGCCGGTACGACGACAGTTCCGACAGAAAGGCCTTTGTGTAAGGCCCGACTTGTGCTATACATAGCAGTCTGGTCGAAAATCACTCAGGAGCTGATAAATGAATATTTTAGAGAACATTCATAAGCAGGCGGCCGCCAAACAACGGCATATTTTGCTGCCTGAGGCCGAAGACCCGCGGACCCTCCAGGCTGCGGTTCAGGTAATGAAAAAAGGCCTGGCCCAGGTCAGCCTGGTGGGCGTTCCCGACCGGGTCCGCACCGCGGCAGGGGATGCCGGCATAGAGATCGGCACGGTGCCGCTGATCGATGTCACCGACGAAAACCTGCGCCGGCGGCTGGCGCGTATTTTTTACGAGCGCCGCAAGGCCAAGGGCATCACCGAGGAAGAGGCCTGGAATGTTACCGTTGATCCGCTTTATTTCGCCAACCTGCTGATTCAGGACAACCAGGCTCACGGTTCGGTGGCCGGCGCGACCAACACCACCGCGCACACGGTGCGGGCCGCCATTCTCTGCCTGGGACTACAGCCGGGGATATCCACTATTTCCTCTTTTTTCATGATGGTGACGGACAAGCCGCATTTAGGCAGCAACGGCGTGTTCATTTTCAGCGACTGCGCCGTGGTGCCCAATCCGACGGCCGTCCAGCTGGCGGATATTGCCATTTCCGCCGCCGAGAGTTGCCGGATGTTCCTGGGCGAGACGCCCCGGGTGGCCATGCTCTCCTTTTCCACGAAGGGGAGCGCCAAGGATCCGCTGGCCGATAAGGTCATCGAGGCCACCGAGACCGTGCGGGCCCGCCGACCGGAGCTGGCCGTCGATGGCGAGCTGCAGCTGGACGCCGCCATCCTCGCGGCGGTGGGCGAGCGCAAGGCACCCGGCTCGGCCGTGGCCGGCAAGGCCAACGTGCTTGTGTTTCCCGACCTGAACGCCGGCAACATCGGTTACAAGCTCACCGAGCGGCTGGGCGGGGCTGAAGCTCTGGGGCCTGTGCTGCAGGGCCTGGACCGGCCGGCCAACGACCTGTCGCGGGGCTGCTCGGTGGACGACATCGTCAACGTGGTCGCCTTGACCAGTATCCAGGCCGGCTTTCGCCGGGAATAGCAAACGCAATTATCCGTAAAGGAGGAGTGATATGAGTTATATCGAATACATTGGAGCCCGGCAGGTGCTGGATTCGCGCGGCAATCCCACCGTGGAGGCCGAAGTGTACCTGGAATCCGGTGCCTGGGGGCGGGCCATCGTGCCGTCCGGTGCTTCCACCGGCGAGTTCGAAGCGGTGGAGCTGCGGGACGGTGACCCGGCCCAATATCTTGGCAAAAGCGTTCTCAAGGCCGTGGACAATGTGAACACGATCATCAATGAAGCGCTGGAAGGAATGGATGCCTTGAACCAGCGACTCATCGATCACGCCCTGATCCAACTGGACGGCTCGCCCAACAAGGCCAAGCTCGGTGCCAACGCCATCCTGGGCGTTTCCATGGCCGTGGCCCGGGCCGGAGCCGATTACCTGGGCCTGCCCCTCTACCGCTACCTGGGCGGTGTTAACGCACGGTTCTTGCCGGTGCCGATGATGAACATCGTGAATGGTGGCGCCCATGCCGACAACAGCGTGGACATGCAGGAGTTCATGATCATGCCCGTGGGCGCCAAGACGTTCGCCGAGGCGCTGCGCATGGGGGCCGAAACGTTTCAGCACCTGAAGAAGGTGCTGAAAGAACGGAAGCTGAACACCAATGTCGGCGACGAGGGCGGTTTCGCGCCCAATCTGGATTCCAACGACCAGGCACTGGATCTGATTCTCGAGGCCATCGACAAGGCCGGTTATCGGGCCGGCGAAGATATCGTCCTGGCATTGGATCCGGCATCCAGTGAATTTTTTGAAAACGGCAAGTATGTGTTCCGGTGGTCCGACGGCTCCAAACGCAGTCCCAAGGACATGGTGGGTTTTTACAAAAAGTGGATTGACAAATATCCCATTCTTTCCATCGAAGACGGCCTGGCCGAGGATGACTGGAAAGGCTGGGAGCTGCTGACCAAAGAACTGGGCAACCGGATCCAGCTGGTGGGTGATGACCTTTTCGTGACCAACACGACGCGGTTGCAACGCGGCATTGATGACGGCGTTGCCAACTCCATTCTCATCAAACTGAACCAGATCGGCACCGTCACCGAGACGCTGGACGCCATCGAACTGGCGCGCAAGCACGGCTACACCAGCGTGATCTCCCATCGCAGCGGTGAAACCGAAGACACCTTCATCGCTGACCTGGCCGTGGCCACGGGCGTGGGCATGATCAAGACCGGCTCGGCCAGCCGCACCGACCGGATCGCCAAGTATAACCAGCTGTTGCGCATCGAGGACGAACTGGGGCCTCAGGCTGCTTTCCCCGGCCTTGACATCTTCGCCCGCTTCCGGAAATGAAATCGCGGAATGGCCGGCAGGAACATCGACTTCCGGCCATCTTCGCTGCGGGTGAATCCGTCGCCGTTGTCGGATAATCCATTTTCAAGATGGCGCTTACTTTTTTGCCCGGGAGCAGAATCCACTCAGGACCGGGCGGTTTTCGCCGTAACATGGAATATGCGGAAGAGAGGAATCATGAAATATCTGCTGCTGATACTCGACGGCTGGGGGTATCGTGAGGAGAAGGAGGGCAACGCCATCATCAACGGCCGGACACCGGTGTATGACGAGATGATGCGCGCACTTCCGCATACCCTCCTGGCCACCTGCGGCGAGCGGGTTGGGCTGCCCGAAGGCGTGATGGGCAATTCCGAGGTGGGGCACATGAACATCGGCGCCGGCCGGGTGGTCTACCAGGAAATCACTTTTATCAACAAAGCCATCCGGGAGGGGGCGTTCTTCCACAATCCGGTGCTGCTCGAGGCCATGAAGAAAGGCGCCGCCTCGCGTCTGCACCTCCTGGGACTGCTGTCCGACGGCGGCGTGCATTCCCACGAGGAGCACCTGTATGCCCTGCTGGAGATGGCCCGGCAGCAGGGGGTGCCGGACGTGTTCATCCATGCCCTGATGGACGGCCGCGATACCCCGCCCCATGCCGGCAAGAATTACATGGCCCGGTTGCAGGGGAAGATCCGGGAAATCGGTGTCGGCCGCGTCGCCACCGTGTGCGGCCGCTATTACGCCATGGATCGGGACACGCGCTGGGAGCGGACGGCCCAGGCCTATGACGCTTTCGTTCACGGACAGGGGATCAAGGAAACGGATCCCGTCGCCGCGCTGGAGCACTCCTACGACGAGGGGGTGACGGACGAGTTTGTGAAACCTGTGGTCATCACGGAGGATGGGGCACCCGTCGCCACCATGCGCAGCGGCGACGTCCTCATTTTTTTCAATTTCCGGTCCGACCGGGCCCGGCAGATCACCCATGCCCTCAATGACGAAAACTTCGATGGATTCGCGCGCACGAGAAAACCGGAACTGCATTACGTAACCTTTACGCAGTATGACGCGACTTTTGACTATCCGATCTGTTTTCCCCCGCGAAAACTGATCAACATCCTGGCCGAGGTGTTCGCCGCCGGAGGCGTTCGCAACCTGCGCATGGCCGAGACGGAGAAATACGCCCACGTGACCTTTTTCTTCAACGGCGGGGTGGAGGAGCCATTCGCCGGGGAACGCCGCATCCTGATCCCGTCCCCCAAAGTGGCCACCTACGATCTGCAGCCGGAGATGAGCGCCGTTCCGCTCACCGACCGGTTTTTGCAGGAGCTGGAACGCAATGTGGACGACGTGTACATCGTGAATTTCGCCAATGGGGACATGGTGGGGCACACCGGAGTATACGAGGCGGCCATCCGGGCGGTGGAAACGGTGGATCGTTGTGTCGGCCGTATTTACCAGAAGGTCAAAGAGATGGGCGCATGCCTGATCGTCACGGCCGATCACGGCAATTCCGAAATGGAGTTCGATCCCGTGAACGGCGGGCCTCACACGGCCCATACCCTGAACGATGTGCCGTTCATCATCTATCATCCTTCCCGGTCGATACAGCTCAAATCCGGCGGCGCTCTGGAAAATATCGCTCCGACCCTGCTGGACCTTATGGGTCTCGCCAAGCCGGCGGAAATGACCGGTTCATCCCTGCTTGTGTAGACGGGAATCATCAACCCAGCCGATGTTGTGGCGGAAACGCCGCACCGTTCCAGCGTGGGTTCCGACAAGTTATTCATTTATTTTCATGTGATTGGATGGCATTGCCGCCTTGAGGGGCCGTTCCTCCAGCTTGGCATCCGACTTGCAATTATTTATGGTTCGCCCGCTGATCCTTATCGGGACGACATGTTTAGCCAGCCAGGGCGGAAGACGATCACGCGGAGAAATGCATGACAGAACAGTTAACGCTCAAAAACCCCGTGAAATTTGCGGGCATTGGCCTGCACAGCGGTTGCCAGGTACAGATGCGGATCCTGCCTGCTCCGGCCGACTCGGGATGCGTGTTCCGACGGACCGATCTGGACGATTTCCCCGTGGAGGTGAATGCCGCCCACATCGCCAATGTCAGTTACGCCACAACCCTCATGAAAAAGGGGGTCATCATTTCAACGGTGGAGCATGTCCTCTCGGCGCTGTATGGCCTGGGCGTGGACAACGCCATCATCGAAGTCAGCGACCTGGAAGTGCCCATCATGGATGGTTCGGCCGGGCCGTTCGTGGAAGGAATCCTGGACGCCGGTCTGGTGGGGCAGAATATCCCGCGCCGCTGCCTGCGCGTGACCCGCTCGCTGGCGCATGAACTGGGCGACAAGATGATCGCCGTGGAACCAGCCGATGAATTGTTCGTCCATTATGTCATTGATTTTGATCATCCTCTCATCGGCGAGCAGGTGGGGGCATACCGCATCGAGCCGGAGACCTACCGCCATCAGCTGGCCCCGTGCCGAACGTTCGGTTTTATGAAGGACATCGAATTTCTCAAGGAAAATGGTCTCATCAAGGGCGGTTCACTGGAAAACGCCGTGGTTCTCACCGATGACGGCCTGATGAATCCGGACGGTCTGCGTTTCCCTGATGAATTCGTCCGGCACAAGGTCATGGATTTTTTGGGGGACATCTCCCTGCTGGGGATGCCCGTCCTAGGTCGCTTTTCGGCCCGCAAGGCCGGTCACGGCGTACACGCCTCACTGGTCAAGAAGATCCTGTCGGACACCGACAACTTCGAAGTCATCGCCGCTCCCTGCCATTCCAGCCGGATTGCCGTCTAGGGCAACGGTTTACCACCATCGATTTCCCGAAGGATCTTCCGCCGGTCGGCGGGTGGCTGCAATTCGATCAAACCGGACGCCATTTCCTTTCATCTAAACCAGAGTGAAGGTTTTGAAAGGAGAATTTATGAGACACTTATTCACTTTGTTTATCACCCTGTGGCTGGTGGGTGGGACTGCCGTACCGGCCCAGACCGGGCCGGCGACAGAACAGCAGGTCGGTCGGGACAGCCTGATATTTTTCGTTCAGCAGGATCTGCGACCGGAAGTCACCAAGCTGGGATTCGATGAGGGTTTCCAGGATTTTCTCGGCCGGCTGGATCCGGGACGTCCCATCGAGTTCTATTTCTATATGCATGAAAACGTGAAACAGGTCCATGCCGGTCCGGCCGGCGAACTGCCCTGGCCACCGCTGGAATCCTTTGCCGTGCCGGTACCCAGCACCACGCCCTACAAGAATCTGCTGCGGTTTCTGCGTGACAACGAGATCCGCAACCGCCCGGTGATCTTCATCTCCAACGGTGTCTCCCAGGACATGCTGCAACTGGTGGATACGGTAGGTTTTTTACGTGGAGCCGACACATTTTCCCCCACCCGTTACCAGCCCATCGAAGATCTCCGCCGCTACTGCAAGAAGAACAGCGTCAAGCTCATCGGTATCTATGTCCCGGTGCGGAGCCGCTACCCGGGGGTGATGGATGAAATTCCCCTCAACGCGTTTCGTTATGTAGTGGAAACGTCCGGCGGAAAATCCTATTATAACTTCAACACCTTCACCGGTGTGCTGCGGGCGATCGAGGAAAAGGAGCTTACCCGGAAGTGACATACGGTGCGGCCCGGCCGCTGGTCTCCGTGATCCTGCCCACATGTAACCGGCAGGCCTTTCTGCGCGAGGCGCTGGACAGCGTCCGGGGCCAGTCGTATCCCCACCGGGAGATCATCGTAGTGGATGACGGTTCCATCGACGGCACGGCCGACATGGTGAGCCGCCACTTTCCGGATGTCCGCTACGCCTGGCAGGAAAACCGCGGCCCGTCCGCCGCCCGCAACCGGGGGATCGCCATGGCCGGCGGCGAATGGCTGGCCTTTCTGGACTCCGATGACCTGTGGCAACCCAAAAAGCTGGAGCGCCAGTTGGCGGTGCTGGCCGGAAAACCGGAGTACGCCGCCTGCTACACCGACGAGATCTGGATCCGCCGCGGCGTGCGCGTCAATCCCCGCCAAATCCACCGCAAATATTCAGGCTGGATTTTCCCCCACACACTCCCGTTGTGCATCATCAGTCCCAGTTCCATCCTCCTGCACCGCCACCTGGTGGAGGAAGTGGGCCTGTTCGACGAGGCACAGCCGGTGTGCGAGGATTATGATTTGTGGATTCGCCTGACGGCCCGCTATCCCGTCTACTTTCTGGAGGAACAACTGATCGTGAAACGCGGCGGTCACGCCGACCAGTTGTCCACCCGCACCTGGGGCAACGACATCTACCGGGTCCGCGCCCTGCAAAAGGTGCTGGATGACGAGACAGGCTGGTTCACGCCGACCCAGAAGGCCATGGCCTATCCGCACCTGGCGAAAAAGTGCCGGGTGCTGGTGCTGGGGTTTCGCAAGCACGGCAAGGAAGACGAAGCCCGTCATTACGAGGAGCTGATCAGCCGGTACGACCGGTTTACCACAGCGCCGCCGGCCGTGGCGAAAGCAGCGGAAACGGACGGCCCTTGACGGAGTGGTGGATCGCCAGGCGAGTGTTCCCGGACCCGGCCGGCGCCACGATCGGGTGCCCCGGCTGACAGAGAGATGATCTTATCTCCATGGGAAACGGAGAGGATGACATGCTGGCCATTCGTCCAGAGCGACCCGAAGACCAGGCGGCCATCCGGGCCGTCAACGTCCATTGGGGAAGTTGGAGCTATTCCGTGAGCGGCGGCAACTCATCGAAATCAAGGACGGGCGCCGTGAAGCCCGGCCGGCTGACAGCCCGGTGGGGAACGCGACCCGGCCGGCCGGTGACTTTGATATAGACCTGGGGCGTCCACTGCCGCGGATGAAGGATCCATTCGTGAGGATGGATGCTGGCGATGAGGTGGATGCGGTAGATTTCCTCATTAAGAAAATGGGCGGGGATCCAGACCACCAGTCGGTTAGGCCCCTCCCGCAAGCGCGGCCAGTCTCCTTCCGCCTGGTCCGTATGCCAGGACCAGAAGAGCAGCTCATTGCCCGACGCGTAAACAGCAATGCCCAGGCTCAGGTTCGGGCTCAGCCGGCTCACCTCGCCTTCCAGCACGACGCCGAACCGTTCTCCGGATTGTACTTCGCGTCGGATGGGATCCAGCTCCGTGTCCACCACCTGCAGCCGGGTGGGTGTGAAATTCGGATGGCTGAATCTCTCCTCGTGTGACGGCCGCCATTCCGTGGTCGTGGCGGTGCGGCCCAGGTATTCCTTGATCACGTCGTTGGTCACGCCCAAACGGACGATCCGGCCCTTGTCCAGCAGCAGGCACTCGTCACAGAGTTCGCGCACGGCGTTCATCTGATGGCTGACGAAGATGATGGTGCGTCCTTCCCGGGCCACCGAGCCCATCTTGCGCAGGCATTTGCGCTGAAATTCCACGTCACCCACGGCCAGCACCTCGTCGATGAGCAGGATCTGCGGTTCCAGGTGGGCAGCCACGGCGAAGGCCAGGCGCACGTACATACCGCTGGAGTAATGCTTGACCGGGGTTTCCAGAAAGTCTGCGATTTCAGAAAAGGCCACGATTTCGTCGAACTTGCGTTCGATTTCCGCCCGGGTCATACCCAGGATGGCGCCGTTGAGGAAGATGTTCTCCCGGCCGGTCAGTTCGGGGTGGAAGCCGGTCCCCACTTCCAGCATGCTGGAAAGCCGGCCGCGAATGGTGACTCGACCGGCCGTCGGTTCGGTGATCCGGGCGATGATTTTCAGCAGGGTACTCTTGCCGGCACCGTTCTGGCCGATGAGTCCCAGGACCTGACCGCGGTGGACGGAGAATGATACGTCCCGCAAGGCCCAGAACGTCTCACTGCCGGTGGACGCCGCCTGGCCCTTGAGTACGTTGCGGAAACGGTTCAGCCCCCGCGCGGCCGCAGAGGTGAGCGTCTCGCGCAAGGTGCGGTAATGGGTGTGCGCAGCGGCAATGCGGTATTTTTTGTCGATGCCTTCCACCTGGATAATTGGTTCGTTCATATCACGTCACACGATATCGGCGAAGGTACGTTCCATCTTCCGGAAATAGGCCAGACCGGTCAGCAAGAGGATCACCATGGTGATGATGGACAGGCCGATCATCCAGCCGAATTCATGTCGGGTGTCAAGCAAGGCCCAGCGGAAGCCGTCCACCACGCCGACCATGGGATTGATGCCATACAGGATGCGCCACGGCTCCTCGAGCAGGCTGCTGGGATACGCCACCGGTGTGCAGAACAACCAGAACTGGATCAGAAACGGAACGGCGTAGCGGACATCCCGGAATTGCACATTGAGCGCCGCCAGCCACAGTCCCGCCCCCAAGGCCGTTCCGACGGCCATGAGCAGAAAGAAGGGCAACCAGATGATATTGGTGGTCGGCAGCAATCCGTAGCCCACCATCATCAGCCCCAGGACGGAAAAGGCCAAGGCGAAATCCACCAGGCAGGGCAGGACGGAAGCCAGGGGGATCAGCACCCGGGGGAAGTACACCTTGGTGAGCAGTCGTGGATTGTTGACCAGGCTGTTGGCGGAAATGGTCAGTGATGTGGCGAAGAAGGTCCACGGGACCAGGCCGGAATAGGTGAAAACGGGGTAAGGGATTCCGTCGGAGGGCATTTGGGCCAGTTTGCCAAAAAAGAGGCTGAAGACCAGCATGGTGAACACCGGCTGGATGATGGCCCAGAAAATACCCAATACCGTCTGCTTGTAGCGAACTTTCAGGTCCCGCCACGCCAGGAAGCTGAGCAGTTCGCGGTATTCCCACAATTCACGGAAATCCACCAGGGAGAAGCTCTTCCTGGGCTCGATGACGATCACAGGTTCGGGCAAGTTGGACTGGGTCAAGGAAATCCTTTGCCGGTGGATTGCCGTTGCGGCGGAACCAGACTGGGGACAGGCCAAGCTTACCAGATCAGGGCCTCATGCTCAATCCTCTACTGTCCCACGGGTGATTATTTTGGCTGCCCGGGGTCATTTGCGGTCCGTGAAAGCGCTGTTTTCGCCCGCCGACGGCCGTGAACCCGCTTCGGATCGATTCGCCCGTGACCGGGATCGCACCTGTCCAGACAAGATCAGGACCATGCCGGAAAGAGGGTTGCATCCCCACCCGGCCGGTATTAGAATGATTTTATGAAAACTTTATCCGCTATATAGTTTTTTATAGTGCCCATGGTATGCGCTTCCAGGACGTGCCGGACAGCGATTACGGCCAGCTGCCTGATCGGGTGGGGCCCATCGATGAATCCATCGACGATCTCCGCGGGCTGGGCATCCTTGTGGAGCGCGACGATGAGGGTTGCCTGCTGCAGATTTTCACCATGCTGATGCAGGACCGGTCCACATTTTTTCCGGGAGTCATCCAGCGCAGGAGCTGCCGAGGCTTCGACGAAGGAAACTTCAAGGCCCTGTTCAAGTCCATCGATCGGGAGCAGCAGCGAAGGAGCAATCTCTGATGAAACTATGCAATTTCTATCGGGCCGAACGCAACGGAGTGGATGGTGGGTTGGTGATCGGAGAGCGGGTGTTTCCTCTGTCCGATCTGCTGGCCATGACGCGGTTGCTGCCACTGGACGCCCGGGACCCGGGCAGCCCGCTGTTCCGCCTGGCGGAGCTGCGGGATTACCTGGCCTTCGACTCTCCCGACGACGCGGCGCTGCCGCCGGGCATCCCGCTGGCGGACGTGGTTTGGCGGCCGCCGATCCTTCAGCCACCCGGTTTTCGTGATTTTTCCGCCTTTGAGGAACATGTGCGCGCCACCCGGGCGCGCCGCGGCCTGGAGGTGGTGCCTGAATGGTACGACAGCCCGGTGTTCTATTTTTCCAATCCCCATGTGTTCCGGGGGCACGACGAACGGGTGGCGGCGCCGGACTATGGCCAATGGCTGGATTTCGAGCTGGAGATCGCCGCCGTTATCGGCCGGTCGGGCCGGGATATCTCCGCAACGGACGCCGACGATTCCATTGCCGGTTACACCATTCTTAACGACTGGTCGCTGCGCGACGTCCAACGGCATGAAATGCAGGTGGGTCTGGGACCGGCCAAAGGGAAGGACTTCGCCAGCAGTTTGGGGCCCTGGCTGGTGACGCCCGACGAGTTGGCCGACCGTCGCGCCGGCAAGGGCTTCGATCTGATCATGACGGCCGTGGTGAACGGCCGGGAGGTCTCTCGCGGCAACTGGCGGACCATCCATTATTCCTTCGGCGAGATGATTGCCCGGGCCAGCCGGGGAGTGGATCTCTACCCCGGCGACATCATCGGCAGCGGCACGGTGGGCACCGGCTGCCTGCAGGAAACCGGCACGGAGGCGACGAGTAGCTGGTTGAAACCGGGTGATATCGTCCGCCTGCAGGTGGAACGCCTCGGGGTGCTGGAAAACGAGATCGTGGCGGCCAGGTGAGGAGGGTGCCGCTCAGACTCCTCACGACCAGCCGGCAATGAGGGAGCAGGCCCCCGAACACCCACCGACGTGCTATAGTAAACCCACCATTTGATCATTCCAGGAAGAACGCATGCCCATCGATCATCGTCTGGGTAAGATCCCCGCCAAGCGGCATACGGTGTTCCGCCAGAAGAACGGCAGCCTCTACCTGGAGCATTTGATGGGCAACACGGGATTCGGCGGGATTTCGTCTCTCCTGTATCATATTCGCCCGCCCGTCACCATAGGTAAGGTGCGCTGCCTACACGAAGTAAAGTGGGTGCCCGATGTGGATAAAACGTTGCGGCTGCGCCATTTTTTCGCCGGTCGGATGGAACCGGCGACCAGTATCAGCATGGACCGCACGCCCATCCTGTTCAACGAGGATGTAACCATTTCCATTGTGTGCCCCACACAGACCGACGATTTTTTCTATCGCAACTCCCAGGGGGATGAGCTGATCTTCGTCAGTGACGGTCACGGCGTGCTGGAATCCATATTCGGTACTCTGGCCTACCGGCCGGGGGATACCATCGTCATTCCGCGGCGATCATTCACCGTTTTGTGCTGCGTGATGGTACCCACCGCTTTCTGGTGGTGGAGGGCCGCGGATATATCCGCACACCTGCCCATTATCGCAACGAGCACGGCCAGTTGATGGAAAGCAGTCCGTTCTGTGAGCGGGACATCCTGCGGCCGGAAGCGCTGCCGGTATTCAACGAAAAGGGGGAATTCCCCATCCGCGTCAAGCCGCGCAACGCCATCCACGAAATCGTTCTGAATCATCATCCCTTTGACGTGGTGGGTTGGGACGGGTATTACTACCCATGGATTTTCAGCATTCATGAATTCGAACCGCGGGTGGGGCGGGTCCACCTGCCGCCGCCCGTCCACCAGACCTTCGAGAGCGACGGTTTCGTGGTTTGTTCTTTCGTGCCGCGCCTCTTTGATTTCCATCCCCAGGTCGTGCCGGCGCCGTACAATCATACCCATGTCATGAGCGATGAAGTCCTGTACTACGCGAAGGGTAACTTCATTAGCCGGAGAGGAATCGAATATGGCTCCGTCACCTTTCATCCCGACGGACTGCCCCACGGGCCCCATCCCGGCCGAACCGAGGCGTCCATCGGCCAGCCGGCCACCGATGAGCTGGCCCTCATGGTGGACACCTTCCGGCCGCTGCAGGTGGCGCGGGACATTCTTTCCTTCGAGGATGACACATATTATCTCTCCTGGCTGGAGGAGAACGAATGACCGAGCTGGATTTCACCCGCCTCAGCAGTGTCCAGGCCTACCACCGGATGACCCGGCTGGTGGCGCCGCGGCCCATCGCCCTTGTCAGTTCACGCAGTGCCGAGGGGATCGGCAATGTGGCCCCCTTTTCCTATTTCCACTCCGGCGGGGCCAATCCGCCCTCGCTGGTGATCTGTCCCATGAACAACCGGTCCGGTGAGCGCAAGGACACGGTGCGGAATATCCGGGCCACGGGAGAGTACGTTATCAACCTGGTCACGCGGGGTATGGCCGAGAAGATCAATCAAGCGTCGTGGGGCTATCCGCCCGAGGTGGACGAATTTGATGCTGTGGGATTTACCCGGCGGCCGTCCCGTCGCGTCCAAGCGCCGGGGGTGGCCGAGAGTCCGGTTAGCCTGGAGATGAAACTATTTACCATCGTCGAGCATGGCCCCGGCGGGCTGGCCTCCAGTTACAACTTTGGCGAGATCGTCTATGCCCACCTGCGTGAGGATATCCTGACCGACGGTCTGCCCGACAACCGCAAGATCGACCACCTGGCGCGACTGGGCGGCGATTTCTACATGGATGTGGCTCCCGAACGGCTAAGGGAAATCCGACGTCCCACTGGTCCCTGAGCCGGCACCGCCGAAGACCGTCAGAGGCTTTTCCAGCCGGCGGCTAAATCAAAATGCACTCAAACCGGAATCCAGACGACCACCCGGTTTTTGCCGGCGGCCTTGGCCCGGTAGAGGGCCTGGTCGGCCCGTTCGAGGATGTCCGTGGGGGTGAGATCGGCGTCCGTCATCCGGAATATGTACAAACCGATGCTAACGGTCAAATGGAAGGGAGGCGCATCCTGGTAGCGGACCGCTGCCGCAGCCACGGCCGTCCGGATCTTTTCGGCCGAGGCACGCGCCCCATCCTCATCGGTTTCCCGCAGCAGCACGGCGAATTCCTCGCCGCCGAACCGGGCAGCCCCATCGATCTGCCGCAGGGAGTCGCGCAGCACACCGGCTACGCCGCGCAGGGCCTGATCCCCCGCCAGGTGGCCGTGCTGGTCATTCACCTGCTTGAAGTCATCCAGATCCAGCAGGCACACGGCGAAAGTGCGGGCGGTCCGCCGGCTGCGCTCCAGTTCGGCCGCCAGCTGCTCCAGGAGAAAGCGGCGCCGCGGTAGCCCGGTCAGCTGATCGTGGGTGGCCAGATCGTAGAGGCGGGCGTTTTCCATCATGGCCGAAGCCTGCTGGGCCAACACTTCCAGACAGTTGAGATCGTCGCGGCTGAATGCTACGGCGGCCGGGGGCGCGCCCAGGATGAGCAGGGCGATCCAATTTTCACGAAAGACGATGGGGACCAGGACCCGGGCCTGAAATGTGCGGAGGGTATCCCTCACCCAGCCCGACAGAGCCGCCATTCGGTGGTCGACGGTGGGATAGAGCAGCGGCCGGCGAACGGGATCCGGCCACAGCCGCTCCAGTTCCTCGCGCGGCAGCCCCGTTTCCCGCGCATCCGCTGGAAGGCCGGCCTCCGCGCGCCGGCGCAGGAAGGGTGCGTTCTCATCCATGACCAGCAGCGTGGTTACGGACATGGACAGGGAGTCATGGAAACTCTCCACCAGGTGTCGGGCCAGTTCGTCCAGACGGGTGTAGTTGGCCAGGCCGGGGATCAGAGTGCGTTGCAGCCGGCGGAGGGCGATTTTTTCAGGGAAGAACGCCCGATCCACCCCCTCGGTGACCCGCCGCAGAACGGGCCGGGCGGCGATTCCCAGCAACACCAGCACCAGGGCGGTATTCCAGAAACTGGGCTGGAAGCCGATGAGAGAGCTGGTCACCATGCCGGCTCCGGACCAGACTGCCACCAGGGCGATTCCCAGCAGCAACAGGCTGAAGCCGTAAATCAGGCTTTTGCGGAAGAAGAAACCCGTGCCGAACAGATTGAAACCGAAAATGGCGATGAAAAAGCAGCAGGGAATGAGCAGAATGGCCATCGGTTCCAACAGGAAATATCCCGGAAAGCTCTGGTATAAATCAGGCACCGTCAGGCGAAGAATCAGCTGGATATTCCAGGGGATCAGGCCGAGAAAGACCAACAAAGCCTGGTTCCGTTCCGCCCGCGAGCGATTCAGGTGGGCCGCAGTCCCCAGGAGGATTAAGCCGCACAAACCGGCAAACAGATAGAGGATCATGAGGATCTGTCGGACCGTCAGGAAGCCTTCCAGGCAGCCGGCCCTGAATTCCCCGACGCAGGAAAGCAGAAAGACATAGACGGTGATGGTCAGAAGGCCACCCAGGGTGTAGAGGAGATGGATCAGCCAGGGATGTCTTGTGATCCAGGGATGGCGGTGGGGGACTAGGGCCGCCATGTGGATCACCACTGCGAAATTGAGGAAGTAGATCAGGGTGTAACACGCCACACTCAGGTGAAACAGCCAGTTGGGCCGCAGCCAGAAATCGAGCGGTGGGAAAACGACGGTCAGGGAAACAAGGAAGCCGATCCAGAAAAAGACGTTCACGGCGGGATGCTGGGGGCGGCGCCACAGACAGAGGATCACGCACAGGCCGTACATAACGAGAATCAGGCTCTCCAGGGATAGAGCCAGCCAATGTTCGGCCCGCAGAATCCCCATACCGAGGTGGGTGAGCAGAGCCGCCGGAAAGAAAAGACCGGCCACCAGCAGATAGATACGGGAGAGTTTTTCCGCCTGGATGTTCATCAGGAACCCTGCGCTGAAATCATCGGGTCGCCGCTGTTTCCGTTATACCATTCCTGCTCCGGGGAGACAACACGCCACTGGCCTTTTCGGGCGTCGGTCGCCGGCGCAGCGGGAAAGTTCTCCGATGGTCCGGGGCGGAACTTTGCGTTCATTCCGAAACCGGATGATTGAATTTCCTCCGGATGTCCGCTAGAATATTTTCTTTACCTTGAATAAAGGCAACATGATAACCACATGAAGGAGCAAGGTATGGCGATTGTATTGAATGGGACTTCGTTGACCGTGGAGAAACTGGTGCGGATTGCACGGCACGGTGAGCCGGTGGAACTGGATCCCGGCGCCGTGGAACGGATCAACATCTGCCGCGACATGCTGGAGGAAAAAATCCAGGCCCGGGAGATCATGTACGGCGTCAACACCGGTATCGGCGAATTTTCGGAGGTGGTGCTGAACGACGAACAGGTCAAGCAGTTCCAGAAATACCTCATTTACAATCATGCCGCCGGCATTGGTGACCCGGCGCCCATGGAATTCGTGCGCGGCGCCATGGCCGGCCGCATCAATGTCCACGCCCACGGCCGGTCGGGCTGTCGGCTGGAGGTTACCCAAACCCTGGTGGACATGCTCAACAAGGGCGTGACTCCCGTGGTCTGCCAGAAGGGATCTGTGGGCGCCTGCGGCGACCTAGCGCCCATGTCGCAGATTGCCCTGCTCCTCATGGGGGAAGGTGAGGCCTGGTACCAGGGAGAACGGTTGCCGGGCCGGTTGGCCCTGGAGCGGGCCGGCATTCCTGTTCCCGGACTGCAGGCCCGGGACGGCCTGGCCGCCATCAACGGCTCCAACCTGCTGACGGCCATGAGTGCCATTCATCTTTTCGATATGGAGCGGGCGCTCAAACAGGCCATCATCGCCTCCGCCATGACCCTTGAGGCCCTGTATGCCAATCTCAAGCCGTACGACGAGCGGCTGCACCAGGTGCGGGGTTTCAAGGGGGCGATCCGCTGCGCCCGCAACCTGATGAAATGCATGCAGGACAGTGACCTCCAGACAGGTAAATTCAAAATCAAGGTGCAGGACGCCTATTCCATGCGCTCCACTCCGCAGGTCATCGGCGCCGCCCTGGACGCCCTCGACTACGCTCGCAGCCAGGTGGAGATCGAGCTCAACGGTGTGGGCGACAATCCCATTTTTTTCCCCGAGCATAAGCTGGCGCTCACCGGTGCCAACTTCCAGGGCTCGCCGGTATGCCTGCCCATGGATATGGCCGGCGCCGCGCTGACCATGGTCTGCGTGCTTTCAGAGCGACGCCTCAACCGTCTGACCAATCCGGCCCTGAGCATCGGCCTGCCGCCTTTTCTGACCCGTGGCGCTGGCATGTTTTCCGGTATGATGCTCAGCCAGTATACCGCCGATTCCCTGATCGTCGAGCAGCGGATCCTGTCCATGCCGGCATCCATCCAGTCCATTCCGGCGGCCGCCGACCAGGAGGATTTCGTCTCCATGGGTATGAATACCGCCATCAAGAACTGCCAGATCCTCGACAACGCTTACGGCATATTGGGGATCGAATTCATGGCCGCCGCCCAGGGGCTCGATTTTCGTGAATTCACTCCGGGGCGGGGCGTGCGGGTCGCCAAACAGGTCATCCGCGAGGTTGTGGATTTTCTCGACGAGGACCGACCCCTGTACCCTGACCATACACGGATGAAGGAGTTGGTGAAGTCGTGTGAGATCCTGACAGGGGTGGAGCAGGAGATCGGTCCGCTGGAATAGCCCGGCCGCCATGGGAACAGCGGTCGCCGGATCACCCTTCGCTCGGACGGTGTTCACGTCGCCTGATCGGTAGGGCCTTCATTTCGAGGATGGAGAAGTAGCATGAAAAAACTGATCATCGTGGCCGCGGGACTGCTCGGGTTGACCGCTGCCCTGCCGGCCGAGATTCCCACTCCGGAACGCCGGGCCCTCATCATGCTCTACTCGGCCACCAACGGCAATCACTGGACCCATCGGGACAACTGGCTGGGACCCGCCGGCACGGAATGCACCTGGTACGGGGTGACCTGCGATCCCGACGGCGAGCATGTCATCGGCATCGAAATGCGCGGGGATCCGGCCCAGTACGGTACCTACACCGGCAACAACCTGCAGGGTCCCATCCCTGACGAAATCGGTGATCTGCCCTATCTCGAGAAACTGGACCTTTCCTACAACAGCCTGACCGGCGAACTGCCCGCCGCCCTCAACAACCTGCAGGCGCTCCATGTGCTGGATTTGAGATACAACCAACTGACAGGCACGCTGGATGGCAAACTGATCCCCTTGACGGAACTGAACATCCTGCGGCTCAATGACAATCTTTTCAGCGGGCCGATTCCGGCAGACTGGGGCTCACTGACCGGCCTCGGGCAGCTGGAGGTGCAATTCAACGATCTCAGCGGAACCATACCGCCGGCTCTGGGCGGGCTACCCAGCCTGGAGGAGCTGCGTCTCACGGGTAACCGACTGGGCGGAACCATTCCGCCGGAACTGGGTGACCTGCCCGCTCTGAAGTACCTCTTCCTCGAAATGAACGACCTGAGCGGTCCCATTCCGCCGGAACTGGGCAACCTGACCAATCTGGAGCAGCTGTCCCTGTTCGACAACCGGCTGAGCGGTCCGATCCCCTTCACGTTGGGCAATCTGACCCGGTTGCAGTTCCTCAATCTCATCAGCAACCAGCTGAGCGGTGTCATCCCGCCGCAGCTCGGCGCATTGCCCGATCTCATGGGCCTGTATCTCAACGACAACCAGCTCAGCGGACCCATCCCCTCTGAACTGGGCAATGCCCAAAGTCTGCGTTGGCTGTGGCTCAACAGCAACCAGCTCTCCGGCGCCCTGCCGGACCAGCTGGGCAATCTGGAGAATCTTGAATTCCTTTTTTTGTATGACAACTTCCTGTCGGGTACCATCCCGTCGACCCTGGGCAATCTGGCGCAACTCCAGATGCTCTGGCTGAGCAACAACGATATCACGGGCCTACTGCCGCCGCAACTGGGGAACCTGGCCGGCTTGCTGTACCTCTATCTGTACGATAACCGGCTGGAGGGCCCAGTCCCGCCGGAATTCGGCAACCTGGCCGCCATGCTGTTTCTGTCCATGAGCAACAATCGGTTGCAGGGCGAAATCCCACCCGAATTCGCCAATCTGCAGCAACTCGTTTCCCTGGATCCCACTTTCAACGCTTTGGAGGCGAACGACCCGACGGTGCGGCAGTTCCTGGACGATCTGCTCGGGTATGAGTTATCCCTGTTCCAGACCATCGTCCCCGAGAATTTCACCATCAACCGCCTGACGGCGGCGACGGCCCATTTCACCTGGAACCTGATACCCTATTCCTGGGATGACGGCGGCTACCAGATCCTGGTGGCCGACGATCCGGCCGGACCGTTTCGCGTGCTGCACACCACCAGCGGCAAGGATTTCACCGGGTACCGTACCTGTCTGTGCACCGACCAGGATTACTACTTTTCCATTCGCAGTTTCACCGAGCCCAACGAGTACAACCAGAATCGGGTATACAGCCAACGGGGGCCCGTGCTGGCGGCCTCGACTGCCGGCGCCAACAGCGAGGTGACCATCCATGCCGGACCGGCGCCGGAGGGGAGTATTTTTCCCAATAGTCCATCCCAACTTCTGCCGGCGCCGGCCCTGACGTTCGAAATTCCATCCGGCGCCTTCCCCGAGGCCACGCCAGCGGCGCCCGTTCTCATCTGGCTGGCCCTGCCTGAGGGCGTCCGTCTCAGCCAGACACTGGCCACAGGTGATCCGGCCACCACCGCACCCCAGCCCAGCGCCGGCGAGACGGTCGTGGATCTGGCCGTTTGCGAATATGTCATCGGCGAACAGGGAGAGGTCACTCCCGTCGCCGGCGGAGTTCAACTGGATTTCATAGAACCCCGGGCGGTGCAGTTGTTCCGCTATGTGACCGGTGAAAAGGAAATCTGGATCCGTATCAATGAGAGCACCACTGGTTGGCAGCCGGTATCGGGCGGCGATTTTCTCGGCTTCACCATCGGTCTGGGCGAGGGAGTCTGGCCCGTGACCGAGGCATGCAACTGGGGTACCTCCGGACGGCATCAGCAGGCATCCACTCTTTTTTTCATGGATTTACGGGCGTATGATTTTGACGCCGCCGCCGGTGCGCTACCGGTACGAATCTGCTCCTTCTATCAGCAAACCCTGCATGGCCGCAATACGGCCTTCTCGCCGGCACCTCTGACTTTGTTCACCCTGGAAAACGAAGGCGAATGGAGCGCGGCCAATTCCACGCTGCGAACGGCCATGACGGATTTTGCCCTGGCCGACCTGAACGGCGACGGTTATGCGGATCTGCTGGCCGTGGAGCGGTCACGTAACCTGCTGTCATGGGCGCTGGGCCAATCCGACGGGACCTTTGTCCGGACGGGCCAGGCCGGGCTGGCGGGGGCCGAGCCCGCCACCATTGTGGCCGGTGACATTTCCGGCGACAGTCGACCCGATGTGCTGGTGGGCGATGACTCCGGTCTCCTGAACGTCTATCTCTGGGAAGACCTGTTTGGTCCCGGCGCCGGGAAGGCGGCCGCGCCGCTGTCGCCATCCCGCCGGCACAAACTGGCGGGCGTCCCCAGCGATTCCCTCCTGCGCGACGTGAACAACGACGGGATTGCCGATTTTCTTTACACCAGTGAGGCCAACCAGGCGTTACTGATTGCCTACGGCGCCCATTTTCAAACCACCGATTCCTACCCGGCGGGCACTACCCCCACGGCCCTGGCAGCGGCCGACTTCGACGGAAATGATGCCCCGGATGTGGTGGTGGTCAGCCGTCTGGACGATGCGGCCTATGTCTTCCGGAATGATGGATTGGGCCAGATGACCATGGATACTCTGCCGGCCGTAGGTGCGCGACCGGTGGACGTGACGGCCGCCGATTTCGACGGCAACGGCCGGCCGGATCTGGTGCTAGCCCTGGCTGGTGACCAGGCCGTTCGGGTTTTTTACACCGACGAAAGCGGCGCGTTCAGTGGCGCGGCGCCCCTGTATTTTATGCACACTCCGGCTGCTTTGCTGGCCGACAATTTCGACGGGTTGTACCAGGCCGATATCCTGACCGGTTTTGAGGATTATCATCGGTTGGCCCTCTGCGTCAGCGATGAGGCTGGCGACCTATCCGTCGATTTCTATCTGGATACCCTCCCCGATCTGGTCGTGAACCCGGGACAGGGAGGGATCCTGGCTGAAGACGCCGTACTGAGCGTAGCCGGCGGCACCGGCTTCGGCGGCATCAGCCAACGCCAGGGCGTGGCGGCTGTCGGCGGCCAGGGCTATCAAGTCGTTCATTTTCCCCGCAGCCGAGATCTCTCCTTCTCTCTGGTGAACCTCGGTCCCGATGAGGCACTGGTCAACTTCGAGCTTTATGAAAGTTTGCGGCGCGAGACCGGCGGCGGTGCGCTTCGTTTTACCGGCCGTCATCTGGCCAGTACCACCCGTTCCATCCCCGCCGGCGCCCAGTTTGCCCGCTATCTGGCCGGACTTTTCGAAGCGGGGGCTGATTCATGGGACGTATGGGCGCGGGCATTCCTGACGGCAAAGGATATCCACGGTTTCTGGCTGGTCAATAACGGTGCCGATCTGACCTACCTCGACGGGGCACAAATGCCGAGCGCATGGGACACAATGTCGGAGTTTGTCTTTCCCATGATCATGGACGGTCCCGATGCATTCACGCAACTCATTTTGCTGAATCCGTCCACCGAACCGGTTCATGTCCAATTGACGACCCTGGATGCGGAAGGGACCGCGGGTGAATCGCACGCGCTGCTCATTGAGGGACGGGGCCGGGCGGTCGTCGAGGTCGATGATCTGTTCGCGGCCGTCGCCCCGACGGACAGCATCCGGGTACGCAGCGATCAGCCGGTTTGCGGAGTTCAGCTGTTCGGGACATCGCTGGCTGTGGCCAGCCTGATGGGCTTGAAGACCGGTCAGCTGGCGACCGTCCAGTATTCACCCCACATGGCCGTCGGCGATTTCGGGGTAGTCTATTCCTCCGTGGTCACCCTGGTGAATACAGCCTCAACGGCCGCCAGCGTGGAAGTGACCCTCCTCGACGACTTGGGCACGGCCCTGCGACCGCCGGAGGAAGTGGACGTACCGGCAGGCGGCAAGCGGTCGCTGGACCTGGCGGCCATGTTCAATTTGTCCGAACCTACGACCGGCTTCATACGAGTCGACTCCCGCGGCGATGCCGGTGTCGTCGGCTGCGTCACCTTCGGGGATGCGTCGCAGGGGCGGTTGCTTTCCTGTCTTCCCCTACAGGCGGTGGAGTTCAATCGCTTCCTCCTGGGGCACATAGCCAACGGCACATTGGGCGACATGACTTATTTTACAGGTCTGGCCATCGTCAATCCGGCGGTGGATCCCACGGTGGAGGCGGAGATCCGCATCACCGCCTATGATCAGACCGGTGTGGCGCTGGATACCCGTAAAGTCATGCTGGGCGGCACCGATCCGCAAACCGGCCGTCGGCCCCAGCGCGCCGTCTTCCTGCTGAATCACCTTATGCCCGATCTGACATCCCTGTTCGGCGGCTATCTCCTGGTGGAAAACAGTAATTTCAGTCAGGGTATTCTGGTTTTTGAGCTATTCGGGGACATGGAGGCGAAGTTTCTGAGCGCTGTCCCGGCCATTCCTGTAAATGAAGAATAGGTTGCCAGCAATTCCTTCACGATCAACGGGACAAGTGCCGGTTTGTCTCCGGCCGTCCATTTGAGCGCCGGAGGCTGAATCCGTTTCTAATTCATTGTTATCTATCAGTTAAGAGCCAAGCGGCCGGTGGTCTGGTTAACCGGACAGAATGTTATTGCCGGTGGGGTCGGTGATCAAGTAACCGGTCTGATCCGTGCCGCAGACCGTACCCCGGGCGGATAGTCGCCTTGTTTGCCAAAAGGAAGGCAAGAGGAGTCCCTATGGACATCTTCCGCCGGATCGATGAAGTGGCGAAGCACAGTGAGTTTGTGCTGACCCTTACGGAGTATGTTCGTTTTGCTCTGGGTTTTGTCCGGATTCGTCTGACGCCCTTGTGGGCGGAAGTCCAGCCGTTCGAATTGTGGATGGAGAATCATGTCCTTCCGCCGGCCCGGGAGGACGGTCGGGAAAAGTGTACTTTTCTCATCGATCCGCAACAGGGCGACGATTTCCTGTTCCGGCCTCTGAACGTTGACGAAGATGCCCGGGCGTTTCCGCGACTGGGCCGCTTCCTGGCGCGCCTCGGCCTGCGAAGGCTCGAGCTGGACGTTCGCCTGGAGAGCAACCAGATCACTGATCTGCCGACCCTGCTCTATACCTGGCAGGACGCGCTGTGCCGGCGGGATGACAAGCGTCTTGACAAATCGAGGCTCCGTTTTCTGGTGGGGCGGACCGGCCTGCAGTTGTCTTGCACCCGCACGTGGTTGACCGGTGACACGTTCCGGGTGGAATACAGCTATTGCACCACCCGGTTCAGCCAGCTGGTGGCGGTGTTTGAAAAGCGGAACCGCAAGTTTCAGGACCATCGCGTCCTGTTCTACGTCGCCCCGCGTTTTGCGTTGCTCGTGGCGGTGGTGGCGGTGATTCCTTTCATCCTGTATACGTTGTTCAGCCACTGGTGGCTCCTTGCCATGGTAACGTTTCTGGGGGCGTTGGCCCTCTTCAGCATGGTGTTCCTGTTGCTCATGACCATCGGCAGTGTCGAATACGACAATGAGGAGAACAATTACCGGCTCGCCGTAGCCCATCAAAAGCTGCAGCTTTTTGCCGACCATCTCAGTGATGATCTGGGTCGGGCGCGGAACATCCAGGAAAATCTCCTGCCGCGCAAGTCCGCCATGCCCCTGGCCGATCGCCTGGAGAGGGTCTTCAGTTTTATGCCGGAAACGGAAGTGGGCGGAGACTATTTTGATGTGGCCTGCCTGGACGACGACCGGGTGGCGATCCTTTTTGCCGATGTCAGCGGTCATGGGATGTCGGCGGCACTGGTGACCACGATGATCAAGACAGCCTTCGAAGGCTGGAAGAGCTCCGACCAGAGCCTGGAATCATTTGCCCGGCAACTCAACGGGTTGTTGTGCCGGGTGACGCCCACCAAAAGTTCCGCGGCGATGATCATCGGCGTTCTGGACACGGCGAACCGTCGGTCCACCTATCTCAACTGCGGACACAATCCCGAGCCTCTGCTGCTGCCGGCCGATGGTGCACAGCCCGGGCGTTTTTTGCAGGAGGCCAACGCTATGATTCTTGGCGTGATGGAGGACATAACGCTGCAACCGGTCTCCATCATGTTGCAACCGGGGGGCCAACTGGTCCTGTCCACCGACGGCATCATCGAAGCGGGGGACGTCGAGGTGGAGATGTTCGGTGTGGAACGTTTGCTGCAGTGTGCCCTGGACGGCCGGTCCGAGCATCCCGAGCTGGTGGTAAATTCCATCATGAACGAGGTGCGGGATTTCGCTGGTGCGATCCCCCAGAATGATGACCGGATGGTTTTGGCCATCCGGCTCATGGGCGACGCTTGACAAAGTCAAACGCTGTCACATCTAACCGTGCCAGGCTTTGTCACAAAAGTGTTGCGGACGAGAGGCGGAAGTCGGCGGGATGAACAGGTGAGAAAATGACACGGTTGCCGTTTGGAAAGATTATGGATATGACGCGATCCGTCGCCGATTCGCCGTTCCCCAAACGGTGCCAGGCTCTGTCACAAAAGTGTGTCGGCGGGGAGGCGGCGACACCTCCGGACACCAAACACGATCGGAATGAGGGCTTCACGGCGGCCCATCGAACGGCCGGGCGCTTCTGAACCAATTTCGCGGGTCTTGTTCAGGAGTGCGGACAGCGCAGGCGGGATC
>JAFGRT010000145.1 GCA_016935015.1 Acidobacteriota bacterium
CGTTCTTGGCCAGCACCAGGATACCCGCCGCCTCTTCGGTGAACAGGGTTCCCGGCTCGATGCCGCCGAAGCCGCCGTTTTGGCCCGGCAACAGCTCGACGTCGTTGTTGGTGACCAGCGTCTCCACCAGGGCACGCCAACCTTCCAAAGCATCGGACGGTTCACGGAACGCCTGGATGGAGGTGGAACCGGCGCCCCAGCCCTGCAGCTGGAGAGGCTTCCACATGACCACCGACTCTTCGTAGTCTCCGGGCGGAACCAGGACCAGCGAATTGGGCGCGGCCATGTCGATGACATCCTGGATGCTGCCGCCCGGCGCCACCTGGTAGATGCCGCCCGCCGGCACGCCGACGGTCACGGTCACACCGATCTCGGTGACCAGGCCGTTGTCGCCGCGGCGGATCTGCAGCTGGCCGGTGGTCGTCCCGGGGGCGACGGTGCCGGAGATGGAATCATTGGTCCAGACGACGTTGGCCAGAGGCACGCCGCCAATGGTGACGTTCCCCTTGACCGTGCCGAAGCCGTAGTCGCGGGAGGTCCACTTGGGGAACATGCCGCCCAGGCCGTCGTACTGCGGATTGGGCACGGTGGTGGTCCCCATGGAAACGATGGTGATCTGCTCGCCCGGGGCCGACACAACCGGACCGCCCAAGGCCGACGAGACCGAAAAGATGGACGGTGTGCCGTCGGGCAGCTCGCAGTCCAGCGGGAACTGCGCGGGGCCGGTGAAGGCCGCTACCGGCACCACCGGCGTATCGAGATAGGTGGTGGTTCCGGGCATGTACTGGAACGTGTAGCAGAACTGGCTGTACTGGCGGTTGAAGTAGGGATCAGTGATGAACTGGGGCTCGCCCGGCTGGCCGTAGTTGGGATTCGGGATGGGGCCCGGATCGTTCAGGCAGACGGTGATCATGTTGGGCGAAGCGCCGCTGGGCATGGGCAGGTTCATGGTGTAGGTGCTCGGCAGCAGGCCGTTGTAGCGGCCGAACTCATCCGAGTACACGCGGCTGATTTCGCGCCCGGCCCAGTCGCGAACGGAGACCGGCAACCAGGGCGGAGCGTATTTTTCGCCGAACTGGGGCGAATTGGGATCGAACTCGTTGCGGGTGTCATCGAGGATGAACCCGGTGAAATGACCGGAGATGGGCACCTCGGTAAAGAGGAAGAAATCCGCCGCCGTGTTCAGGCCGGTGGTCACCGCCACTTGCTTCAAGTTACAAAGAGGGCGCATCTGACCGGCGTACAGGGCCGGAATACCAGGGAACAGCGAAAGTTCGGCCGGCACTTCGTGCATGGAACCGACACAGAAGGGGGGCTCGAGATCGGGATTCGGCTGGTATTCGTCACCGAAATCCACGTTCTTGTCCTCTTCCTTGACGATCTCGTAGCCCGGCGGAGGTACGACCTCCACGATATATATGCCGTTCGGAATGCCGTCCGGCGTCTCGGCGGTAAAACCCGGGAAGGCGTAGCCGCCGTCGAAGACGCCCGGCCGCACCTGGTTGAAGTTGCGCAGGCCGTCGTAGCAGGCCGCGTTGTTGTAGAACGGATCGGCCGGATCTCCGGGGCAATCCGTGGGTAGGCTGTCATCCCAGCTGTCGGTCCAGGTCACGGACAGAGCGTCGCCCATATCGAACACGCCCGGCGTGCCGCCGTCCACATCCTCGGGACCCGGAAAGGGGGTCTCGGGGCTGTCGAAGGGAAAGTTGTCCACGTCGGCCACCTGGATGCCCGGGTTGCCGTCGATGTCATCGATGTAGCCGTCGGCGTCCTCATCCTGGTAGAGAACGACCTGAACCCGCGGAATGCCCGGCTCCCAGGGCTCGGCCGCGCCGTAGCGCGGATCGTCCTCGGCGCGGGTGGTGGAGTAGTACACCACGCCGGACACGCCGCCGTTCTCGCCGGGGGCGTAACTGGTCTTGCCCCACAGCAGGGCGCTGGTCTGACCGATAAAACCCTGGAAGGCCTGGGTCAGCACCGGCCCCACCTCGGTCCGGTAAGGCATGCCGCCGTTATCGGGCTGGGGCTGGGGATTCAGGATGCCGTTGAATTTCTCGAAAAACCACGGATAGGCCGGGTTGGTGAGATCGGGCAGCACGCCGCCGGCATCCACCACCACGGTCACGCCCGTGGCTTTAAAACGGAGAAAGTCCACTTCGGCCACCTGCCAGTGAAAAAACGGAAAGATGGTGTCGAACGGGACAAAACCTTCCGAGTCCGTCGGCGCCGCCAGGTAGACGGTGCCGTCGCGCCAGCGCAGGTTGATATTTTGCTCGGGCAGGGGCGGCTCGCCATCATCCCAAAAACCATCCTTGTCGAGGTCGTTGAAAACGTAGTGGTGCAAGCCCGTGAACCAGCTGAACACCGGGATCTGGCCGACGTCCTGGTTCACACCCTCATCCACCAGAATATCGTGGAAAGAAAAGATATTGACCACGTTGTTGTCGAAGAAGACCAGCTGGTAATTGCCGGCCGGCACGTTGGGGATGGAGAAAGTGCCGTCGGGATTGACGGGCGCCGCATACATGCCGGGCCCGATGCCGCCGACGCCTTCATTGAGGCCGACCCACGGCGTGGTGTAGTCATACGGCGCGCCGGCCCAGAAATCGTATTCGGGCGGGCGGGAATAGTGCAGACGCACCACCTGCCCCGAAATGGTGCTGCCCGCACCCGCCGGGGTGGGGATATCGTTGAAGGGCTGCACAAAGCCGATAAACACATGCGGCCCGGCCGGACCGAACTCCCTGAAATAAGGGGGCTCACCGGCCTTGACCCAGGCGTCGATGACCTTGGTTCCCTCGATGGTGGAGGTCTGCTGCCAGCCGGAACCGGCCGGCGGCACGGCCTGGATGCCGTACTTGCCCGGCGCCAGGTTTTTGATGAGGGCGCGGCCCTCGGCATCGGTCATGATGACGCCGTTGCCCATCACGTCCACGATGGGCATGTTGTCGGGTCCGAAAACATAGTTTCCGTTGATGTCACGCTCATAGGTCGTGCCCAAGGGATTGTCGAAGGCATCCTTGATGGCGAAGCCGGCCGACGCGCCGTAGCGGCCGCCGGCATCCTCCACCAGCAGCTGGAAGCCTGCCAGCCCCTGCTCTTCGGGCAGATCGGGCGCATTGTTGATGGGATAGTTGTCATGAAAGACGAACACGGCGATCTGGGCCGTGGGAATGGGCTGGGCGTGGACCACAATGGTCATCTGCGACTGCCCGGGCGCCAGCAGACCGCCGCTGATGCTCCAGCCGCGGTCCGGCGGAGCCGGGCGGTCGGGCAGGACCGAAATATAGTAGTACTTGGCCGGATCCAGCGGCGTCGTGATGATGGCCGTGGAATCACCGGCATGGCCCTTGTCCACCAGCGGCATGTAACTGCGGTGGAAGGAATAGGCCAGCGAGTTCGGATCCTGGACTCCGGGAAGGGGATGAAATGTCGTATCCTCCTCGATGAGCCAACGGAATCCGGAAATGGATTCGCCGTTGGGACCGGTCACATGAACGGTCACCACGGCCAGACCGGAAAACACGAAACTCATCATCATGATCAGGGTTGAGAGGAAAATTTTCCGATGGAGCCCAGAGTAGCGTCTCGTTTCTTTCACGGGTAACTCCTTGAAGCTAAGATTGCGGTTCATATACCGATTCTCCTTAATTGGCCAAATGAGAGTGGGAGGGACCATCGCCCTTCTCGTCCGGGGGGGGCGTCCGGTCACACTGTTCGATGAGCCGGACCAGCCGTTCCATGGCGAAGGGCTTGGCCAGGCAACTGCAGGCGCCGGCGCTCAGGGAGTCGGACAGCTCTTTGGCGCCGGCACTGCCGGAGATGATGATGACCGGCACATCCTGGTTGATCTTCTTGATGATCCTCATTGTATCGGTCCCGCTGAGGCGGGGCATGCGGATATCGAAGAGCAGCAGGTCATACGGATGCTCCATATAACTGAGGACGGCTTCCACGCCGTCACCCACAAGGTCCACATGATGGTGCATCTCTTCCAGCTCCTCTTTCAGGACAAAACCAAAATTGCGATCGTCTTCAGCCAGCAATATGTTCATTACACCTCTCCTCGCAGGAACGGCCTATAGTTAAGCAATATACTTGCCAATAAGCGAATTCCTTTTTAAAAAAGGGATTAACAAAATAAGGATTTCTGGATTCGGGCATTTTGCCCGACAAAGTACGGACAGAATGCCCGATATCCTAGGCGGTATCGTTCTGAACGGGGAGATGGATCAGGAAGGAAGCCCCCTCACCCGGAACGGATCTCACCTCGATCCGGCCCTGCATATCGGTGATGATACGACTGGCGATGGACAGCCCCAGGCCGGTCCCGCCGCGGTCATGCTTGGTGGAATAAAATGGCTCCATGATCCGTCCCTGAACCTCGGCCGGTATGCCCGGTCCTGAGTCATGGATGGCCACACAAACCGTACCGCTTTTATGCGTGGTCTCTACGGCCAGGGTGCCCCGGTCGGCCATGGCATCGAGGGCGTTGACAACGATGGCCAGAAACACCTGCCGCAACTCGCCCTCGTTGCCGGAAACCGCCGGCAAAGGGTCGGCGAAATTGCGCATCACCTTCACCCGCTTCAGTCGGCCCTGGTACCCCACCATTTCGATGGTGCGGTCCAGGATGTAATTGAGGTTGAGTCCTTCTTCGCTGTCCGGCGAGCGTCGCACGAAGCTCAGCATATTGGTGGTGATGGCGGTGCACCGGGCCACCTCCTCCTCGATGATGCCCAGGTAGCTGCCGAACAGATCGGCCTGGTACTCGTCGTGGACGATCCGGCGCTGCAGTCCTTCGGCGCACGCGGAAATGGTGGCCAGGGGATTGTTGATCTCGTGGGCGATGCCCGCCGCCATCTGTCCCAGGGCGGCCAGGCGATCGCTGAGGATGAGTTTCATCTCGTTATCCTTGCGCTCGGTGATATCCTTGGCGATGCGGATACAGAAGGCGAACTCGCCGTCGGGAGACTTGTAGGGGAAGACGGACAATTGCCACACCTTGCCCTTGACGGAGTCCCGAAATTCTCGGGTCACCGGCATATCGCCGTGGCGGACTTCGCGGTTGAAGCAATCCGCGATAGGCTGGTCCTGCTCATGGATCAGGTCGTAGCATTTGCGGCAAGGGACCTCGTCCGGCGTCAGCTTGTAGTACTCCATGAAGGCGCGATTGGCCTTGAGGATGTTGTGCTCCTGGTCATGGATGGAGATCAGGTCGGTGATGGCATCGAAGGTGGCCTGCCATTCCTGGTGGGAGCGGGCCAGGATCCGCAATTTCTCCATCTCCTGCCTTTCAATCTGGAATATTCGGTTTTCCGTCACATCGCGGAAAACGATGACTGAACCACCGGGATCGTCAGCAGGACCAGGCAATGGGGTGAAACTGTAGTTAATGTAGTTTTGTCGCCCGCGGTCGCCCAGCAAGATGGCTTCCCGGGACTGCCGCCGCGCACCGTTTTGGCTGAGGGCCGCCCAGTCGGCCGCATCGAAATGCACTTCGCCCTTTTCGTCGAGCAGCTGGGCAACCTCCTCCAGGCGATGCCCGGCGATCTCTCCAAACGGCCGGCCGATGAGCCGCTCCGCCGCCGGATTCATCGACCGGACCCGGCCGTCCTTGTCCAGGGTGATGACGCCGTCGGAGAGACTGGCCAGCAGGATGCCCAGCCGCTCCTTCTCGGTATTGAGGGCCGCGGCGCTGCGCTTAAGATCCGTGATATCGGCCATGGTGCCCACATACCCCGCAATTTGCCCATTTTCAGCAATTTCAGGCGTGGTTTCGCCGATGATCCAGGTCACCTGGCCGTCCGGGTGGACGAAACGGACTTCCGTCCGGAAAGATTCCTGCCGCTGCACGGCGTCCCGCCAGCCGGCCAGGACCCGCTCACGGTCGGCGGGGTGGATGCCGTCGGCCCAACCCAGGCCCATGCTGTCGGTGGTGGTCAGGCCGGAGAGCTCGGTACAGCGCCGGTTGACATACGTCACGCGGCCCGCGGCATCCGTTCGGAAAATGCCGGCGGGTGAAATGCGGGCGATGGTATCCAGCTGCCGCTCACGCCGGCGCAATGATTCTGCCGCCGCGCGTCGTTCAGTCACCACCGCGGCCAGCGTCATGCCGGTGCTGGCCACGATCACCAGAAAGATCTGCAGATAGATGATGTTTACCTGGCTATCGCCGATGATGAACGGGCCCCGTCCTGCCAGGGTCCCCCAGAAGGCTTCGACGGCCACGATCAGGACGAGGGTGGCAACGCCCGCCTGGCCGAAGCGGAGGGCCGCCCAGATCACGAGGGGAAACAGCAGGATGGCAAAGACATAGGCGAGTTCATCGTACAGCCACATCCGGTGGATGGATTGCCCCATCACCAGCACCAGCCCCACCAGGATGGCCCCTTCCAGCCAGCGCCACCGGGTGCCCGGGAACAGCATGGGTGCCTGCAGCGCCAACAGCAGCGGGGCAAGGATCAGCACACCCATGGCCTCCCCAAATCGCCAGCCCAGGCCAACCGGCAGAAGATCGGCGGCCGGATGGCCCCCGAGCCAGAGGCAGAAACAGATGATGCCGGCGCTCACCAGGGGACCGATGCCGAAACCGATGGCGATCAGGCTGAGGACATCGCGAATCCGGTCCAGTTCCAGCCGGAAACCGGCGAACCGGTGCAGCAGATAAGCCGCCGTCAGTGCGCCCGCCAGGTCGCCGGCAGCCACCCCCGCCGCCAGTTCGAAAGGCACCGGCAGCACCAACGCCGCCAGGCCGGCCCCGACGACCACTCCCGGCCACAGGCGACAGCCGAACCGCAGCAAGAAGGCCAGGGCCACACCGGCGGGGGGCCAGAGGAGTGAGGTGCTTTCGGTAAAGAAGGGGGGCGTCAGACCGATCATGGCGCCGGCCAGGTAGATCGCCACCAGGAGCAGGATCCTGAGCAGGCCGCGGGGAGAAGCCGTCGTTACCGGGGCAGACATCCGTTGGTTGTCCATAGCCTCATTCATCGCCGCTGCCGGCCACGCCCTCATGCCGCGTTGCCCTTACGGCCGGTTCTTTCCGGGCGGCGGTGAATTCCTTGCGTCATTCGGGCACGGTCCGCCGGCACGATTGGCGAACGACCGGTGCCGTTTAGTCATCTATTCCGTAGCTGTTCATCTTGCGATATAACGTTTTGGCGTCGATGCCCAGTATTTCCGCCGTCTGGCCGCGATGCCCGCCGGTCTGGGCCAGGATATGGCGGATGTGCTCCCGCTCAACGTCTTTCAGGCTGCGAAGATCCCGATTGTGTCCCGTTCGTTCCACACCATGAAAATCCTGGGGCTGCAACTCATCACTCTGGTGCAGGAGGACCGCCCGCTGCAGCACGTTCAACAGCTCCCGCACATTCCCGGGCCAGTCGTATTCCGCCAGCAAATCCATAGCCGCCCGGCTGATCTTCTTGCCGCGCGCCACCGGATGGGTGACCATAAAATGGCGCGTCAACGCCACGATATCTTCACGGCGCTCCCGCAAGGGCGGGATGTGCAGGTTGATGGCGCCGATGCGCCAGTAGAGATCCTCGCGGAACATGCCCCGCTCGCATTCGGCCGTCAGATTCTTGTTGGACGCGGAAACGATGCGCACATCGGACCGCAGCTCGCGGGTACCGCCCACCCGAAAATAGGTGCCGGTTTCCAGTACCCGCAATAGCTTGGCCTGGGTAGTCAGCGGCATCTCACCGATCTCGTCGATAAAGAAAGTGCCTTCGTGCGCCAGTTCGAACAGGCCGGGCTTCTGGGCGGCGGCTCCGGTAAACGCCCCTTTTTCGTGGCCGAAGAACTCACTTTCGAACATGCTTTCGGTGAAGGCGCTGCAATTCACCGCGATGAACGATTTCGCGGCACGCGGCGATGCCGAATGCACCGCCCGGGCCACCAATTCCTTGCCCACCCCGGTTTCACCCGAAATATGCACCGCCACGTCCGAAGGCGCCACGCGGCGGACATTATCCAGCACTTGCCGTATCTTGGGGCTGTCGGTGACGATCTCGGGGAACTCCATCTGACGCTGAATCTGCGAACGCAGCAGACGATTTTCCCGGACCAGGCCATGCTTTTCGGCGGCCCGCCGGATGACGGCCACCAGTTCCTGAATCTTGACAGGTTTGATGAGAAAATCGTAGGCGCCGAGCTTCATGGCTTCCACCGCGGTGGGTACGGTGGCATTGGCCGTCAGCAGGACGACTTCGGTGGTGATCTCTTCCTTTTTAAGGGTCTGCAGAACTTCCATTCCGCTCAGCCCGGGCATGGTCAGATCCAGCAACAGGACGTCGAAATCATCGTGGCGGAGCATCTCCAGGGCCGTCTGCCCTGCCGGAGCTTCACGGGTATCAAAGCCCTCGCTTGCCAGCTCGGTGGCCAATACGCTGCGCAGGTTTTTGTCATCATCGGTAATCAGAAGCCGGATCATCGGTTTTCTCTCTCCCCCGCCGGAGGAATTCCCTTACGCTCTGCCTGCCCATGTCAAAGGATTACCGTTCCCAAGTTTATTGTCGTTGTCGTAACCGTAATCAATCTTTTCCTCGTTCTCGACGTCATCTTCCCTCCGATTGCGATACCGATTTCGATGGCAAGACCAAGGTAGCCCAATGGAACGACGACATATTTCCTCCGTTTCCAGGCACAACGGCAAAGATATCTTTCACTTCAATCAGATGCAGGCGGTGGCCGGCCGTTGCAACTATTCCGCCGGGCCGGGAGATGGTCAGCCCCGGGGCGAGGGGGGACGATCACCGTCGATGAAGAGCCGGCGGCACCGGGCAGAACCGGCCGTCGTTCTTGCCTGCCACCGGTGGACCTGCTACAATCGGGCCATCTGTTATCCACAGATAAAGCGACTCTTTCTCGGGAGGCTCACGTGGAATCCGCCGCTTTGACCATCCGGCCAGCCACAGCCAAAGACGTACCCCTGATCCTGCACTTCATCCGCCGGCTGGCGGAGTACGAACGGCTGGCCCACGAGGTCACGGCCACCGAAGATGTGCTGCGGGAGACACTGTTCGGCCGCCGGCCGTCGGCGGAGGTCATCCTCGGCTACCTGGGACCGCAACCGGTGGGCTTCGCCTTGTTTTTCCACAATTTTTCCACCTTCCTGGGCCGCCCGGGCATCTACCTGGAAGATCTTTTTATCGAAGAGGACTACCGGCGGCGCGGCTTCGGGCGGGCCATGCTGCGCCACCTGGCCCGGCTGGCCCTGGAGCGGAACTGCGGCCGGCTGGAATGGTGGGTCCTGGACTGGAACCGGCCGGCCATCGACTTCTACCGGCGCATCGGTGCCGTCCCCATGTCCGACTGGACCGTGTACCGCCTATCGGGTGCGGCCCTGCAGCGCCTGGCCGAATAAGGCATGCGGGCGAAACCGGCCGTGCCGGACATAAACCTTTTCGTCATGATCGCCGCCGCTGTCTTCTATTATCGCCTCGGCCGGGCGGAATACGGCAGCGGCAGGGTCACCATGTCGGCCAGCGCGTGCTGTCCGTCATCGCCGGGTATGCCGGCGTGACGCTCATGGCTGTCCTCCTGCGGCAGATCGCCCTCTTCATTATGCTCATCGCCTGGAACTGGTTCTCCGGCCACGATCCGCACGTTTAATTCCGGGAAAACCTCCCCCTGACGGCACCCGCCCTCGGTCTGGTCCTGCACCGACCCTCCGGAAGAGACCGAAAAGTTTCATTGACAAAAAAAGCAACATGCTTTTAAATAAAATCGACTTAACCAGAGGCTTGGGGTTTTCATGGCGGAACAATTTCAATCTGTCTGCCTGGATGACAAGAAGAGTTCATCACGCAGTCATGTGTTTTTCATTCTCTTCTCCCTGACCCCCATCATCGGGGTGGCCGCCTTCGCCCTCATCTTCGTTTTTCCTCAACCGGCCGTCGCCGAATCGAACCTTTTCCGCTATATCTTTTTCGGTGTTCTCATGATGGTGCTGCTGGCTTCCGTCCTGGGCTACGGGTTGACCATGCGGCGGATCCGGCGGATGCAGTCAGCGGAACTGGTGCCGACCACCGAGTCCCTGCTGCTGGTCAAACTTTACATCTTTCAGTCCCTGATCCCCCTGGCCTGTCTGTCGCTGCTCCTGTTCATCTATCTGTTCCCCGAAATTGTCTCCGAGCGGACCAACCCCCTCAAACTGTACGTGCTCCTCGGCGCCATCGTGCTCTGTTTCGCCCTTTCCCTGCTGGGCTATTCCCTGTCCAAGCGGGACATGTCCGGCACCTTCCAGCAGCTCCGCGACTACACCGAAAAGGTGGACAACCTGAACAAGGTCTCCACGGCCATTTCCCAGGTCCACAATATGGACGAGGTCTACGCCCGCATCATTCAGGGCACGCAATCCCTGGTGCGGGCCGCTTCCTGTTACCTTTTCACCCTGGATGAGACGGGCTGGGTGCTGCGCGAACAGCAGGGTCGGCCCTGGGAAAAGATTCCCGAAAAGGAGATCGGCAATCTGAAGGAGCTCCTGGCGAACATTCAGGAGGACAACCGGATCCAGTGCTTCGAATATGACCAGACGACCAACCGCAAAGTGCAGGCCATGATCGTTCCCTTCAGGGGGAGCGGCCAGTCTCAGGCCGCCATGCTGCTCATCGGCAAAAAAGAGACCGACGGCCACTTCAACCGGATGGATCTCAATATTCTCCAGTCGCTGACGCTGCAGGCGACCATCAGTATCGAGAATGCCGAATTCCGGGAAGTGCAGATCAACTATTTCACCCATACCATCGGATTGCTGGTCATGAGTCTGGAAGGCGAGATCGTCCCGCGTGATCATCTGCACAACGTGGCGCGTTTCGCCAGCATGATCTCCCGGCGACTCAATATTGAAGAGGACGAGCGGCGCGATATTTACTTCGCCGCCCTGCTGCATGACATCGGCATGCTGAAAATCCGGCGCGAGCTCATCACCCAGCCGAAGCACTACCGCCAGCACCCCATCCTGGGCGCGCGGCTGGTCGGTCGCATCATGCTTTGGAAGGACCTGGTCCCCATCATCCGTCATCACCATGAATACTTTGACGGCACCGGCTACCCGTACGGACTCATGGGGCCGGAAATCCCCCTGGCCGCCCGCATCATCGGTATCGCCGAGGCTTTCGACGCCATGACCAACACCAATTCCTACCGTCCCTCCATGAGCTTCAGCGATGCCATGGAAGATCTTAAAAAATACAGCGGCACTCGATACGATCCCCGACTGGTGGAAATTTTTGAAGAGGAATTGCGCGCCAACGACCTGCTGCCCCCCATCGAGGCTACCTCAGAATAACCCCTACTTCGTTCCCCGGCGCCAGCTGCAGACGCTCGGCGGCCGAGGCGCCGTTGACGGCGATCTCATAATAGCCGAGACTCCCCAGGATCAGGAACGGCTCGTCCTCGGTCCGTTCGCAGTAAAACGTCCGCACCTGGCGGATTTCACCGCGCAAGGTCAGGATCCGGTTCACGGCCGGGTACCCGTTCTCGTCGCCGGGAATATGGTCGGTCGTCAGATTGGTAATGGCATTGCCGAACGGATCGATGAAGAGGATCTCCCCCTTCCAGGCCTTCTCCTTGACCTGCACGGGCTCGGCAAACCGTTCGATCACGTATTCGCTGATGGGTTCACCGAACCGCCCCACATCCTGCACCTTGGCCAGCCATCCGGCCACCGGGGCGAAGATATCACGTCCGTGAAAGGTCCGGCTGGTGGGCTTGTTGAAGAAATGGTCTTCGGTGATTTCCACCACGTTATAGATTTCTTCGTGCTGAAAGATATAGCTCAGGACACCGTTGTCGGGGGCCAAAAAATAATGATTCTCGGTGGAAACGAGGATGGGAAGGCGATCGCTGCCCACGGTGGGATCCACCACCACGATGTGGATAGTGCCGTCCGGAAAGGAGGCAAAGCTGCAGCCGATGACCAGGGCGCCTTCCCGGATGTTACCGCGGCCGATCTCGTGCGTGTTGTCCACAACCACGACCTCCGGATTGGCCCGTAAAACGGCGCCCCGCATGGAGCCGGCGTACGGTCCGGACGTTCCGAAATCCGTAGTTAGTGTGACACAGCGGCGCGACTCGCCCATGCCTTACCCTCCCGGGGAGTATTGGGGAAAGACCATCACTGGGTGTGGAAATTTGCTCAGAACAGGGCCTCAGTTCCAATCATCATAATCGTAGTCATCGGACTCGTAATCCAGATATTCATCATCATCGGCATCGAAGTCATCGTCATCTTCGAGCCAGTCTTCGTCTTCGAATTCGTCGTCTTCCTCGCTCTCTTCGTCCTCAACCTCATCATCTTCTTCCTCTTCCTCTTCCCCTTCCACTTCCCCTTCTTCTTCCCCTTCTTCTTCCCCTTCCTCGTCCTCGATTTCCTCGTCGTCCTCAAATTCCAGTTCGTCCTCGAAATCCTCATCCTCGAACTCGTCCTCGTCTTCCCACTCCTCCAGATCCTCCTCGTCCAGATCCTCTTCGTCCAGGAGGTCGTCCTCCAGGTCATCGTCCCAATCGGTGTCCTCTTCCTCCCAGTCGTCCTCTATTTCTTCCCAGTCCTCCAGATCATCCATGGCATCGTCCAACTCATCCATTTCATCCGGAACCTCCGGCAAATTTTCAAATTCGTCATCATCCGACAGTATGATCACAGGAGGTTGTTCAGGTCGTTCGTTCATGGTTCCTTCTGATTTCACCTGCATAAGACACCCTTTAGTCACAAATTTTTAATCCAATTGTTGGGCAAAGAAAAGCAAATGTCAACAGCTTTTTTTCTCGTCCCTTTTGAGGGCAATCATCGTCAGATCATCATGTTGAGGCTGCTGTTCACGGTACTTGTCGGCGTCGTCCAGGAGGGCCCGACAGAGGTCAGCCGGAGACAGATAACGCTGCCGTTTCAGGAAATCCACGATGGCCTCCTTGCCCATCATTTCCCCCGCCGCATTGCTGATTTCGCTTAGGCCGTCGGTGAACAAAAACACCAGATCACCGGGTTCCAGCTGGGATTCGCCCACGTCATACGTGGCCGCGGGCGAGACGCCGAGCAGCAAGCCGCCCTCCGTCAACCGGGTGACGTCGCCCGCCGCGTTCACCAGGAGGCCTTCCTCATGACCGGCGTTGACGAAGTGCATTCGCCCGGTAGCCGTCTCATAGCACAGGGCGAACATGGTGATGAAGAACTGACCCTCGCACAAGTTGTGGATGTAGAGATTCACCCGCCCGGCCACCTCATCGAGCGGCATGGCCGCGCTGCATAACGTGCTCAGATAGGCATGCAACGAGGCCGTGAGCAGGGCGGCGGCCGTCCCCTTGCCCATGACATCGGCGATGACGAACAGGTAGCGCTCGCCGTCGGCCAGGGGGAAGACGTGATAGTAATCACCGCCCAGCTTCAGGCAGGTGATGTACTGCATTTCCACATCCAGGCCGGGAATGGACTGGAACCGGGACGGCAACAGGAATTTCTGCACATCCGAGGCGAATTCCAGCTCCTTCTCCATGGCCTTTTTCTTGAGCAGCTCCTGCACGTACAGGTAATTCTCGTATTTCATGGTCACCAAATTGGCGATGGACGTCAGGAGCCGCAGGTTGTGCTCGTTGAACGATCGCTCCTGGACATGGCTGTCCAGATAAATGAGGCCGAACGTGCGGTCGCCGTTCCAAAGGGGCACGCACATAACGGCCTTGATCCCCTGAACGATGATACTTTCGGCCCCCTCCAGCATGGGATCCAGGGCCACATTGCACGTCAGGACCGCCGTCTTCTCCTCGATGATCTTGCGGCGAATGGTGTTGCCGAACTGAATGATGTCGGCGGAATCCTGGTCGTCGCGCAGGTCGGCGGTGCGGACGGCTTTCATGACCAGTTCATCTTCTTCTAGAATCATGAGGCAGCCGCGACGGGCGGGAATAACGGTAAAGATCAGATCCAGGCAATCCTGGAACAACCGGTCCAGGTCCGACTGGTTCAGGAGCGAGGCGGCGATGTCCTGCAGCACGGCCAGCCGCTTGGTTTCCTCGGCGCTGAGATCTTTGCGCCCGTCGGCCGCCCAGTACTCTTCCATATCGCGGACGGATATGGCGCAGGTCATGGAGGAGATATCCGAACTGCCGGGCCGGCTCGCAGCCGGCCGGGCCAGCTGCACTGCCAAGCGGGTATTGCCGATGGTGATCACATCACCGCTTGCGAGCAACACCGGGGCTTCAACCAGCTCTTCGTTAATCTTGCTGCCGTTACGACTACCCAGATCCTGTAAAATCAGGTCGCCGTCGCGGGCGTGTATCCGGGCATGAACTTTGGATACACTGGCGTCGTTGAGCAGTTGCAGATCATTGGAACGGTGACGGCCGATCAGAATCTCATCCCGTTGTTCATCGAACCGGTAATGATGCGCCTCATCACCGATCATCAGGCTGAATTCAATGGTCATGGTATTCTTCCGCCTTCATTATGATGGCTGGCTTTCAGCGTGTCAATGGGAATTCGAAACGGCGTGCCGGGTGCCGGAATCCCCTTTATTGACGGGCGATTCGTAAAATCGACGACCCGGGAGTGGGGAGCGCCGGCCCCAGCGCAAACAGGGCCGGCGTACAGGTCACATAACGGTCGGGGATCGTTGTTCGGCGCCGTCTGGAATCACCTGGAACTCCAGTTCGCCCCGGACCACATCCACCACGATGCGGCTGTCATCCATAATGTCACCGGCGATGATCCGGCGCGCCAGGGCCCCCTCCAGCTTCTTCTGCAGAAAGCGCTTGAGGGGCCGGGCACCGAAGGTCGGGTCATAGGAGGCCTGGGCGATGAAGGCGCGGGCCGCGGGCGAGAGATCGAGGACGATCTTCCGCTCATCGAGCCGCTGCTGGATATGGCGGAGCTGGATGTCCACGATCTGCTCCAGCTCGGCGGCGGTCAGGGGTTTGAAGAGAACGATCTCGTCCACGCGGTTCAGGAACTCCGGTCGGAAATCCCGCCGCAACTCACCCATGACCAGACGGCGGACGCTTTCGGAGATCTCGCCAGTGGCGTCCAGCCCTTCCATGAGGTGACGGCTGCCGATATTGGACGTCATGATGATGACGGTGTTCTTGAAGTCCACGGTCCGCCCCTTGCTGTCGGTCAGACGGCCGTCATCCAGGATCTGCAGCAGGGCGTTGAAGACGTCGTTATGGGCCTTCTCGATCTCGTCGAACAGGATGACGGAGTAAGGCTTGCGGCGGACCGCCTCGGTGAGCTGCCCGCCCTCGTCGTAGCCGATATAGCCCGGCGGGGCACCGATGAGACGGGCCACGCTGTGCCGTTCCATGTATTCCGACATGTCGATGCGGATCATGTTGTCCTCGGAGTCGAACAGCGCCTCGGCCAGGGTGCGGGCCAGTTCCGTCTTGCCCACGCCGGTGGGTCCCAGGAAGATGAACGATCCGATTGGACGCTGTGGATCCTTCAGCCCGGAGCGGGCCCGCAGCACCGCTTCGGCCACGGCATCCACGGCCTCGTCCTGGCCCACCACCCGACGATGCAGGATGGAGGACAGTTTGAGGAGTTTTTCCCGCTCACCCTCCATGAGCCTCTCAAGGGGGATATGCGTCCAGCGGGACACAATCTCGGCGATCTCGGCCGCGGTGACCTCCTCCTTGAGCAGCTTGTGGCTGTCCTCCCCGCTGCTGAGTTCGGCCTCGGCCTCGTTCAGGTTCTGCTCCAGCTCGCGCAGGCGCCCGTAGCGCAGTTCGGCCGCCTTGTTCAGGTCATAATTGCGCTCAGCCAATTCGATATCCCGCCGGGTCTGCTCGATTTCCTCACGCAGGTTGCGGAGTCGCTGGATTTCTTCCTTCTCCAGCTGCCACTGCGCTTTCATGGCATCGGCGCGCGACTTGAGCTCGGCCAGCTCCTCCCGGCGCTGCTGCAACCGCTCCTTGGAGGCCGGATCCTTCTCTTTCTTGAGAGCTTCCAGCTCAATTTCCAGCTGCATGATCCGCCGGGTGATCTCGTCCAGCTCCGTGGGCAGGCTATCGATTTCCGTGCGGATCATGGCCGCCGCCTCGTCCATCAGGTCGATGGCCTTGTCGGGCAGAAAACGGTCGGAGATATAGCGGTGACTGAGGGTAGCGGCCGAGACCAGGGCGCTGTCGGTGATGCGCACGCCGTGATGGACCTCGAACCGTTCCTTGAGACCGCGCAGAATGGAGATGGTGTCCTCCACCGTCGGCTGCTCCACCATCACCGGCTGAAAGCGGCGTTCCAGAGCCGGATCCTTTTCAAGGTACTTACGGTATTCATCAATGGTGGTGGCGCCGATGCAATGCAGTTCGCCCCGGGCCAGCATGGGTTTGAGCAGGTTGCCGGCGTCCATGGCACCGTCGGTCCGGCCGGCGCCGACGATGTTGTGGATCTCGTCGATGAACATGATGATCCGTCCTTCGGACTCCTGGACGACCCTGAGCACCGCCTTGAGGCGTTCCTCGAATTCGCCGCGGTACTTGGCTCCGGCGATGAGAGCACCCATATCCAGGGAGAAGATGGTGTTGTCCAGCAGTCCCTCGGGCACGTCCCGTTTAAAGATGCGCTGGGCCAGGCCGTCGACGATGGCCGTCTTGCCCACACCCGGCTCACCGATGAGGACCGGATTGTTCTTGGTCCGCCGCGACAGGATGCGGATCACCCGCCGGATCTCGGCATCGCGGCCGATGACGGGATCCAGCTTGCCGCGGGCGGCCGCCTTCACCAGGTCCACGCCGTAACGGTCCAGAACATCGTAGGTGGCCTCCGGATCTTCGCTCGTTACCCGCTGGGAGCCGCGCACTTCCATCAGCACACTCATGAAGCGCTCTTTGGTGATGCCGTACAATTTAAACAGCCGGGTGGATGGGGCGTCGGCCTGATCCTCGATCATGGCCAGCAGCACGTGCTCCACGCTGCTGAAATCGTCCCGCAGCCGCTGGGCGACATCCGCCGCTTGCAGCAACAGGCGGTTGAGCCGGCCCGATACATATACATTGTCCGGCCCGCCGTTATCGCCCGTTACGCGGGGAAGCTCCTCCACGGCCCGTTCCAGTTCGGGGACGAAGTCCGCCAGGGAAACGTTCATCTTGGTGAACAGGCGCGGCGTCAGTCCGTCCTCCTGCTCAAGCAGAGCCAACAGCATATGCTCCGCTTCCACATACGGGTGATTGCGCCGGAGTGCCCCTGCCTGGGCCGCCGCCAGTGCCTCCCGCACTTTCTGGGTCATTTTATTCACATCCATTCCGTTCCTCCATTTTCCTTGCACCGGTGGTGACCGCTCCGGCGACGGGCCGGGGGTTTATTCATCCTTCACCACTTGCACCAGCGCCGGCCGGATCAGCCGGTCATTCAGTGTGTAGCCGTACTTGTACACCCGGGTCACGCTCAGCGGCGGGGTATCTGCGTCTTCCACGACATCGAGCACCTCGTGGGCCGCCGGATCGAACGTCTCGCCGGCGGGATCGATGCGCTCCACGCCATGGGCCCGCAACACATCCTGCAGCTGCCGGTAGATGGCCTGCACCCCGGCGCTGATAAATGAATCCGTATCGGGCGGCAGGTGCTCCAGCGACAGACGGAAGCTGTCCAGCACGTCCAACAAATCGAGCACCAGTTTTTTCTTCTCTTCCAGCCGTTCCTCGGCCATATGGGCCGATGTCCGGCGGCGATAGTTCTCAAAATCGGCCAGCAGACGGAGTTCGCGATCCGCCGCCTTCTGCAAGGCTTCCTCCAACTGGCCGAGCTTTTCCTCGCCGGCAAGCCCCGGGTGGTCTTCGGGAATCATGGCTTCGGCGTTCCGCTGATCTGTCATCCTCTCGCTCCTTTCTTCCGGCATGGGGTGCGGCCGGTTACCGGCGTATGCTCCACTAGCAAAGCTGCAAGATCCGTGCCAGAAATACATTTTTCTTTCCTGCTGATATAAAAGAGGTTTGACTTTGCAGCCGGCGGACAAAGTGGAGAAATTTTCTCCAGTGATACATAAACTTTGCCGTCACCGCCGGAATACGATTCCATAAAGAGCGCATCAAAAAGCGGGAACAGGCAAACGGCCAGCCGGCGGAAAGGATGCGGAACAGGCGATGAACCAGGCGCGTGTCATCCAGGTAATCGGGGCCGGACTGGCCGGTTGCGAGGCCGCCCTGCAGCTGGCGGACCGGGGTTACCCGGTGGAGCTGTGGGAGATGCGGCCCGAGGCCATGACCCCGGCCCATCAGACCGGCGATCCGGCGGAACTGGTCTGTTCCAACTCCCTGAAATCCGAGGCGCCCGGCTCGGCGCCCTACCTGCTGAAGGAGGAATTGCGCCGGCTGGGGAGTCGGCTTCTGCAGGCGGCCGACCGGTGCCGTGTACCCGCCGGCCAGGCCCTGGCCGTGGACCGCCGTCTTTTCTCCCGTCACGTCGCTGACGCACTGGCGGCACGGCCCCATATCCGGCTGGTCCGGCAGGAAGCCCGGCGGATTCCCGATACACGGCCGGTTATTTTGGCCACGGGCCCCCTCACTTCCGACACCCTGGCCGCCCATCTCCAGACGGAAGGAAGTGGCGCACATCTCTATTTTTACGACGCCATCAGTCCCGTCATCGCCTGGGACTCCCTCGATTTCAGCGTGGCCTGGGCCGCCTCGCGCTATGGCAAGGGGGGCGATGACTACATCAACTGCCCTTTGGACCGGCCGGCCTACCTGGCGTTTTACGAAGCCCTGGTCGGGGCCGAGGAGTACCCCCTGCGCGATTTCGAGCAAGCCATCTATTTCGAGGGCTGCTTGCCCATCGAGGAGCTGGCCCGGCGCGGCGTGGACACCCTCCGTTTCGGCCCCATGAAACCGGTAGGGCTGGTCGACCCGCGTACCGGCCGTGAACCATACGCCGCCGTGCAGTTGCGCCGGGAATCCCTCCTCACCGACGCCTGCAATATGGTGGGCTTTCAGAACCATCTCCGTTTCGGCGAACAGCGACGCGTCTTCCGGCTGATTCCTGGCCTTCAGCGCGCCGAATTCGTGCGCTACGGCCAGATGCATCGCAACACCTACCTCAACGCACCACGGCTGCTGACGCCCGCTCTCGAATTCCGCGCCCGGCCCGGTCTTTTCATCGCCGGCCAGCTGTGCGGCCTGGAAGGCTACGTGGAAGCCATCGCCACCGGCCTGCTGGCGTCACTGCAGGTTCACCGCCGGCTGCAGGATCTACCGCCCTTGCTGTTTCCGCGCCAGACAGCCCTGGGCAGCCTGCAACATTTCCTGGAACATGCCGATCCGGAGGATTACCAGCCCGTCAACATGACCTTCTCCCTGCTGCCCCCTCCCCCGCCCGAATTGAAGCGCCGGTTTCGGAAAAAATCCGACCGCAACGCCCGACGGGTCGAACAGATCCTGCAGGATTTCGAAAAATTCATCCACGCCGCGGATCTCACCGTATCTTAGCTTGCATTCCCGGCCCAAAAAGGTATCATAGTCGACTTTAACCTGCCGGGGAGCGGCCTGATGAACCACCCGACCACACCACGCCTGCAGATTCGCCGGATTTTGCCGCTGACCCGTCAGATCAACATCCTCCTGTACGCCGTCGCGCTGGGCCTCGCCGTGGGTTTCATCTCCCTAGCCTACCGCTGGAGTTTCAAATCTTGCGGCACCGTTTTCCGCGGTGCCTTCGACAGCCTGCCGGTCAATCTGATATTTCTGATGCCGGTAGCCGGCAGCGTCCTGCTGATCCTGGTGGTCAAGGTCCTGCGGGCCGAAGTGCGCGAGTATGTGCCTGAAGTCATCGAATCCTCCATCCGCAACACAGCCCTCCGTCTCAAGGACGGCCTGGTGTGCTTCGTCACGTCGGCGCTGACCCTGGGTTCGGGCGGTTCGGCCGGTCCCGAAGGCCCCATGGCTTTCACCGGAGCCAGTGTCGGCTCCGCACTGGGCCGACGACTGCGCCTGGACAACCGCCACGCCAAAATTCTGCTGGGCGCGGGGGCCGCGGCGGGAATCGCCGCCATGTTCAACGCGCCCCTGGCCGGCGTATTGTTCGCCCTGGAACTGATTCTGTTCAACGACCTGACCATGTCGGCCGTCACCCCGGTCATTCTGTCGTCGGTGGCCGCCTCGGCCGTGTCGTTCCATTTCCTGGGCGACCATCCCACCTTTCGCGTGCCCCTCTTCGCCATGAACAGTTACCTGGAATTGTTCGCCTATGCCGTTCTGGGAGTGGCTGGCGGCTTCGTCTCCGCCCTGTTCTGCCGGACCATGCACCTGGCCGGCCGCTTCTTTCATCACCTGCGGCTGGGTACCGCAACCCCCGTTCTGGGCGCCCTGGTCGTGGGCGGGTTGCTGGTCTTCATCCCCCGGGTGGGCGGCTATGGCCACGACGCTATCGACGCCATCCTGCACGGCGAGGGGACGCTCCCCTTCTTCACGGCGCTGGTCTTTTTCAAGATCCTGGCCACGGCCCTGACCTTGCAGTCCGGCAATTCGGGCGGCATTTTCGCGCCGGCCCTGCTCATCGGCGCCGCCCTGGGCGCCGGCGTGGGCGGCGGCCTGCAGCTGACCTTCCCCGGAGCGGGCTCGGTGGAGGCCTACGCTCTCATCGGCATGGCGGCGGTCATGGCCGGCACCATCCATACTCCCCTCACCGCCATGATGTTGATCTTCGAGCTGACCCGTGACTACCACACCATCCTGCCGCTGATGACGGTGACGGTCATCAGCACACTGGTCGCCTACGGCATGGGGAGCGAATCCCTCTATATCGCTCCCCTGTCCCGGAAAAAGCTGGATTTCCGGATGATCCGAGACCTGGGTTCCCTGGGCGACGTCCACGCCGTCAACCTGATGCGGCACCATTTTGCCGCCGTACGGCCCGGTGATTCACCAGCGGAAATCCGCCGCAAGCTGCAGCGCTATCCCTACAAACGGGCCCTCTACCTCACGACGGACGACCGGCTGCTGGGCTATCTCTCCCTGGATACCCTGCACCTGCTGGATACCTTCTCCCTGGACGAATTGTCCCAGTCCTTTCGCCAGGTCATCCATCCCCAGGACACCCTGTACGAAACCCTGCACAAACTACGCACCGCCGAAGGTATCCTGCCCGTCGTGGATGAGGGGGGCCGCGTCCGGGGCATCATTTCCAACAAGATCTTCATCGAAAAATACCTGCCGTTGCTCAAGGTCTCCTCGGCCAAACGCAGTGGAATCTGAGGCAAACCTGATCCCATCAGCGTCAAAAACCATCTAACCGAGAGGGGATTTTTAGTCGCGCTATATACGGCCGCGGCGGCGATATCAGCGGCAGACGAATATTCATCTGTGAAACAAGGTCGGGGATACAACGCGTATACATTCTGCCGAATCGAAACGGGAGTTCACCTATGATGTACTGGATATGGCGGGGCATAGTGGCGACAGGGTTCGGTATCCTCCTGGCCGGAGCGGCCATGGCCGGCCCGGCGGGCGACGGGCACCAACCAGTCGGCAGCCGGCTCATCGAACCGAATCGGGACTACGGCGAGGAGCCCGGCTCCATTATCAAGCGTTTCGTCCAGCCGCTGACCGAAGAGGAGAAGCGCAGCCACCGCTCCATTCTCATCACCGACGATGACCACGCCAATTCCATCGCCCCGGTGCTGACCCCCAAAACACCGGTTTACCTGCATTTTTCGCGGCAATCCGGCCCCAATCCGGAGGAGCTGAATTTCATCCTCGAAAGCGGCCGCATTTTTCTCAATTACGCTTCCCCTTACAAGCAGGAGGACGCACCGACCCTGCGCATCCGGCCCATTGACGGCGATTGCGAGATCCCCTTCCTGATTCAGGTGGAACTCGAGCCCCTGCGGGTGCCACACGAGAGCGGCACCTTGGAAATCCTGCTCCACCTGCCGCTGATCTTCAATCCGGAGGTCACCGTCAACTCCGTCACCCTGGCGCAGAAAAATCAGGATTACCGGCTGTCGGTGGGGGCGAGCCTGCACCGGCACAAAATCGTGATTCCCATCAACAAGCGGATACTTGAACCCTTTGTGCACGAAAACAACGGCCGCCTCCAGATTCTGGTAGACGGGATCATTTCCCTCTCAAAGTACCGCCCCATCGAACCGCATCGCTTCAGCAGCGTCGCCAAGGAAGATCTGGATCCCCGCCTGGCCGGGATTTCCATGATCATCGCCGGCCGCGATTACTGGGGGGAACACGAAAAGCGGCAGATCATGGATCTGGCGCGACAGATCGAGGAACGGACCAATAAAGATTACGAGCGGATCCTCCTGGCCAACCGCTATACCAGCCGGAGCATCCGCTACTTCCGTAACAGCATGCGCCGCACGGCCATCCAGGTGCTGGCCGAAGGGATCGGCGACTGCGATGATTACACCCGGGTGATGATGGCTCTCCTGCGGGCCATGGGCATCCCCTGCAGCCTGTCGGTGGGGCATTTGTACGATTTCAACAGCATCGGCGCCCACGCGTGGGTGGATGTGGGCCTGCCCACCCGGGACGGAGAACTGCGTTGGTTCATCTGCGATCCCACCCTGGCCAGCGTCACCGATCAGAAGGACTACTTTGTCCAATTCAACAACCGGATCTATCTGTACCCCGTGAAAATCGAGGTGGCCGCCCGGAATCTGCCGGTGGACGAACGGGCGGATATCCTGCTGAACTGGCGCGGCAAGTCGCCGGACAACCTCACGTCCCCCCAGGCCTATCACTCTACCATCAACTCGTTCCGTGAAAACCTGGAAAGATCTCTGCAGGAAAAAATGGACATTCTCACACGCCGCAACCTGCTGCCGGAACGTGAATTTCTCTTCGACCTGGGGAGCAGCTATTTTATCGTCGACCGCGACGTGGCACCGGAAAAGAGCCGCCTGCAGATCAAACTGGACAACTCCGAGCAGTTCATGGTGGAATTGACGGTGACGGATGAAGAATACAGCCTGGAAGGGGCGGCGGAGCAGGAGATGGCCGACCGGATCCGGCGGTCCTACCGGCGCATGAAACAGCTGTTCTTTCCGGATTTCGAGGCCCGCTATTGCTTGGAACTTTCCTTCGAACGCGACAAGTACACCGATCAGTTGCAGCGGGTCAACCTGCAGGTGTTCCGCTATCTGGTGGAGCATCATTTCGATAAGATCATGGACGCCCTGGAGAAAGAGGGGCTGATTCGGCCGGAGGAATCGGCCCGCTTTCGGGAAATATACCGGATCTGCTCGGGCAAGAACATGTACTACATCCTGGAAATGGCTCATCGCCAGGACATTCTGCAGCGGCCCATCTATCCCACGGAAGAGCAGCTGGTTGCCAACCAGGGCGACTGAGTCACCAGACCTTCCGGTCGGGAGCGTACCCATGCCCATCCGGACCTATGAAGCGACGATACCGGCCGCGGCGGACCGGCAACCCCTCGACGACGTCCTCGCCCGGCTTTGGCCGCACCTGGCGTCGACGCAGCTCCGGCGGGTGGTCCGCGCCGGCGGCTGCTACGTCGACGGCCGGTGCTGCTGGGATGAAGAGCAACGCGTCGCGGCCGGCCAGCGCCTCACCCTGGTGGTGGATGAGGAGCGGCCCATAAGACAAGATTCCCTTTCGCCCGGGGACATAATCTTTGAAGACCCGGATCTATTGGTGTTGCTGAAACCTTCGGGCCTACCGGTCAACCTGTCGGCTACCGGCGCTGAAGGGAGCCTGCAGACGGTGGTGGCCGGATACCTGGCCGGCCAAACGCCGGCCCATTCGCCGGAAGTGATCCACCGGCTGGATCGCCTGACCTCGGGTCTGGTGTTGTTCGGCAAGAACAAGCCGACGGAGCGACGGCTCTATGCTCTCTTCCGCGAGAACCGCATCGCCAAAACCTATCTCGCCCTGGTGAGCCCCCCGCCGGCCGAGGCGGTCGGCCTCGTCGACCGGCCCCTGGCCGGCCGGCGCAACCGCTACCAGGTGGCGACCGTCGGCGGCCGGCCGGCCCTGACCCGCTACCGGACTGTGGGCGTCAATCCTGCCTCCGTGACTGCACTCCTCGATGTTCACCCCCTGACCGGCCGGACCCACCAGATCCGCGTCCACCTGGCCTGGACGGGCAGCCCTGTCCTCGGCGACACGGTCTACGGCGGCCGTCCCTGGCCCGCCGGTTTCGGCCTCCACGCCTGGCGCCTGCAGCTGCCCCATCCGCGCAGCGGGGCCATGCTGAAGCTATCCGCACCGCCCCCGTCCGTCTGGACCGAAGATTTCTCCTGTTTGCTGGATACATTACGGTCATAGCAGCCTTGCCCAGCCGCAGCCCCCTTTTGCACGTCAGGCTGCACGAACGTGGCCCGAACCGACGCATAATGCCAGCATCTTTTCCTGGACTGTTTTGGATTCTACCGGGGCCACCGCCGGCCAGGCCGCACCCCTCAGCCCCCACTGGCGCGCTGAACCGTCGCCGGGTGGCGCCTGGCGGGCAGGACCGGCCGACGTTATTTCACGGCCTTGATGACCACGAACGCCCCCTCCCCATAACCGTCCCGGATGGTCGCGGGCCGTTCCCGGGGATTCAGGGTTTGCAAAATATCCGTTACGGAAAAACCAGCGTCCTCTAGATAGCGAAGCACTTCCGGCGTCGAGAAAAAAGTGGCGTGCTGATAAAACCGGCTGCTCGTCCTGTTCGCGGCATACTGCCGGCCCAGGTCGCTCTCCTTGTCGACGAAGCCGACAAGGCTGCACCCACCGGTCTTCAGCACCCGGAACGCCTCCCGGAACGTGCAACCGACGTCATCCACAAAGCAGATGGTCGTCACCAGCAGCACGAAATCAACCTGCCCGCTCATGATGGGCAACTCTTCGGCGATGCCGCGACAGACGGCGACGCCCCGCCGGCTGGCTCGGCGGGCCATCTCGGTTGAGGGTTCAATCCCAATTCCGATCCCGAGCGGCGCCGCGAATTTCCCGGAGCCGACCCCAACTTCCAGCCCCTTCGCGTGCGGGGAGGGCAGCAGCCGGCGGATCACCGCCAATTCGGCGTGATACTCAGCCGCATGGCGGTCGAACCATTCGTCGTAGGCATCACTATAAGTATCGAAGGCCTCCGTACGGGGCATTCGTCCCTCCCATCAGGCTCGTGTGTGGAGCAGCGAACGAGCGTGCCTCACGCACTCCCCTCACTAGAACATCCGTCACCATCGACCGGCTGGCAGACGCAGATACAGGCGGCGTTTCATTCGTGACTTCGTCTGCCGGGCCGGAATCCGGACATCCGTCTCCGCAGAACAAAAAGTTCCATACGGTGCGGATACTTCATGGGCGCACAGCTCAAGCGGTACAATTGTGGCTCTCCGCCGTTCAGATCCTCCTGCTCACCAAGGGAAGAGTGGACAATAGGGGTATCCTTCCTTGGGTTGAGTCATGCCATCAAAGATGGCCACTCTCATCTCCGCTGGTCTTTGGTTTCCTGGTTTCATCATTCGGGGCTGCCTCTGTGTCCGTTCCCGCCTTGAAGAAGGACGGATGAATTTCGAATCCGCGAGAGCAGCGGGAGAGTTACTACTCAGGAGCGGGGCGCCGGCTGGCCTTCAACGTGGGTTAGCGGGAATGCGCGGAAAGGTCCGGCGGGAGGATGTTCGGCTAGAATAATCCACCGTTCAGTCATGGCTGGGCAGGCCAAGCTGAGAAATTCACTGCACCGTGGCGACCAATCATCCGCGCCTAACCGAGGGCCTGGCGGACCTTCTCGTTGACAATTCCTTTTTCCACCGCAAGAAAGGCGAAAAACTTCTTCAGCGCCCGCCGCAGATCCTCGGGCTTGCCCGGTCCCAATACCTTCCGCCGCCACCACGACTGGAAGTGACTGTTGACCATGCCACGGGTGATTTCGGAAATATCCTGCACATCCGTGTACCGGCAGATGAAATCCACAAACAGGACGATGATGGATGCGTGCTTATTCGCCGTATGCTCTGTAAACCGATCCAGGAGGTCGTCATGGAATTCCGTCGCCAGGTTCATCAGATAGTCACGGAAGGGGGCCCTTTCCCTTTCGGCGGCTTGCAGCATTTTGATGTATTCTTCCATACCGTCGCCCGGGATCAGCACCTTGCCCGAAAAAACTTTGGCCATTCGACACTTCCTCAGATACATTTTCCATTTGTTGGATCGTTCTTCGCCCGTTTCTGGCACCGGTCCGGTCCGGACGGCGCCAGCAGCCGCGCGGGGGAAAGCACGTCTTTATTCATCAGCCCGCTCTTGTTTGATGGCCTCCCGGCAGAGACGAAGATTCGTGCGGGCCAGCTTATACTCCGGATCCATGTCCACGGCCCGCGTCAACGTCTCGCGCGCTTCTTCAAGGCGACCGGCCTGAAAATAACTCCATCCCAGGTCGTTGACATGTTTCTGATTCTCCGGCTCCAACTCAACGGCCCTCCGGGAGGCGGCGATGGCTTCCTCATGTCGTTCCAGATGTCCCGCGCAACAACTCAACCCCTGGTGCAGTATCGAATCATCGGGAAACCGCACGACCGCCGCCTGGTATAACTCCAGGCCGTCCGCATATTGATCGCTTTCTATCAGAAAATCCCCCGCTTCGTCGATGATTTCCGCCAGCTCCTCCGCGCCGCCCGCCATCGTATCCGCCGGCAGGGAAACCAACGAGAGAAAAAGCTCCCTGCCCAAGTGTTCCTCTTGTTGCTGATATTTTACGGATCCCAGCGTGAGAATCGCCGGGGCATACTCCGGATCGATTTCCACCGCATTCTCCAGGGCGTGGATACATGCCTTCATGTTCCCCAACCCCGACATGAATATGCTTTGAGCGTATTCGGACTCGGCCCAAAATCTCTTTTCAGAATAGGCACGATGGCTGTGTTTGGATGTCGATTTTTTCGATTTTTCTTTCAAAACACGATACTCCCATCGACTTTCAGGATTGGGAACGCATGACGGGTCGGGCGACGGCCGACGTTCCCTGCCGGATCGCGCTTTTGTTTTACACCTTGTCGCCGTTGATGACGGAACGGAAACTCAAAACAAAAACGATCCGTACAGCATTCATACGCCATCCCGATGACCGCTGTCAACGGGAAAGCCTTTTTCGCCGGCAATCCGATCGGCCGCTCCGTCACCCTTCCGTCAGGCAGGGAAGGTCTTCGGCCCATGACGGCAGGTGCGGCAAGGAATAGGGGCTACGGTCCGCCGGCGGAATCGTCGCCCGGGGCGGCTGCGGGATGGCGCGGAGCCAGATAGAGCGGGATGCTGAACAGCAGAAAGAACAGGTTTTCCAGGATCTTGGGCAGGCCCACCCGCTGGGCGGTGAGGGGACCGAAACAGCCGCAGTTGGCGTCGATGCCGCGGACCATGGTCACGGCCAGCAGCCCGATGAAAAATACCAGCAGCCCGCTCAAGATGAACAGGGCGCCGCGCTGGAAATGCCGGTAAAAGAACCAGCCGAGGCGGCCGAGCCGGCTCGTCCGCTGCGGGGCACGGTCACCGACATGCCACAGGCCGAGGATAAGCAGGAGACCGGCCAGCAGCTCGATCCAGGGCAGCGTTACGGCCACGGCGTTGATGAACGGCACGGGGAGGGGCATTTTGTAGTTGGCGATCTCCCGGGCGAACGTGGCCGCGTCGGGGATCTTGAACACGGCGGCGGCCACGAAGAGCCCGCCCAGCACCAACCGGCAGGTAAATATTATTGCTTGTATGACGGTCCGATGTGACATGACATCAATCCCATTCGATGGGGTAGCCGGCGCCCATCCATTCGTTCCAGCCACCATAAAACACCCGGACGTCCCGATAGCCGGCCTCGGCCAGTTCCCGCGCCACGGTGAGAGATGAAACACAGTCCTGGCCGTCACAGTAAACGACCACCGGCACGGCGGTGGGGATTATGTGGCGGAATTCCGGCAGCTGCGCCGCCACGGTATGTTCGGGCATGTTGAACGCCCCTTCGATGCGCCCCTCGCTGAAGAGGTCCGGCGGGCGGGCGTCCACGAAGACCACCGCACCCGAGGCAAACTCGCTGTAGGCCTGATCCAGCGAAATGGTGGGCAAGTTCGCCTGGGCCGCCTCCTCTTTCACGTTCGTTACCGGATTGTGGCCGGTGATAGAGATGCCCGAGGGACTGAACTGGTTGAACAGGAAACCGAACATCCATCCCAGCAGAACAATCAGTGCCGTCTGGCGCAGGTACATCATGGTCGCACACCTCAAAAGGCAAAATTATACACTATGATGATGCAAAAGAAAGGGTGGATGAAAAAAAATCAGAAGCGGGAACGGGCCAGGGTGTCAAGGATCTTGTAGTGGCGTTCCAGCACCATTTCGCGGAGTTCCTTGAATTTTTCGTAAGGGATGATGTTGTCGAAGGAGATGGCCGAACCGCCCTTGCCGTTGTAGACCACCTTGCCCCGCGTTTCGGTCTCGAAGCCGCTTTCCCGATCGAAAAGAGCGATGCGGGAGTTAGTGAAGATGGGCACGATGCGGTGGGTTTTGACGTAAGTCCCGCCGACGCTGATGGGTTTGGCCCGGGTGTGTTCCACATCGTCGTCGAATTCGGCGCGGCATTCGAGTCCCATGGGCAGACGGATGAAGCGGCGCCGGTTCTCGCGTACCTTGGACAGGATGAATTCCATGTTCAACACATTCTCGGGCGTCAGCTCGTTGATGTACTCGCAACCGGGGAAGAGCAGCGACGAGTCCTTCATCACCTGGAAGAACTTGCCGTCGGCGAAAATGATGAACGGCGCCCCGCTGGTGGGCTGGTGCAGCTTGTGTTCGACAATGGTATGCAGCAGCTGATGATCGGCGAAATCCACGTGCAGCACGAAGGAGGCGAAATTGGATTTTTCCCGCGCCAGGTATTTCTGCAGCAGATTGATGTCCTTGATCTGGATCACCCGGTAATGCCGCATGGCCTTGCCCAGCCGCTGCGACACCACGCTGTCGCGCGAAAAGATGATCCATAGCAATTCCCCGTCGTCCCGCGGACCGTTCATGTGACGGGGCATCTCCAGGCGTTCCAGCTTCTCCTGCAGGGAGGCGATAAAGCGGTCGAATATGGACTTTACGCCGCGGTACCACTCTGTCTCCAGCGGCCGGCCGTCCTGGATGAGGGACCAGCTGATCTTGCCGGTCAGGTCCTCGTTGTAACGGGTATGATGGTTTTCCCAGTGAAAGCTCAATCCCTGGCGGATGGCCTCCTGAAAGGCCAGTTGCAGGAAAAGATCGCGGAAGGAATCGTTGGGGAAACGGATAATGATGTCTTCCTCGAAGGTCATCCGGTTCTCGGCCTTGTGCAGGATGCATTCCCGGTAATCGCCGATGTGCACGAAAAAGGACTGGAGCGTATAGAGCAGGCGCTGAAACACGGGCCGGGCCTTGGCATAGTAGCTGTTCATGTCGAGCCCCAGCATGGAGAGCTTCTTGTAGCGGATGTAGTTGATCTTGCGCGGTTCGATGTCGCAGTTCAGCTCCTTGAGGGCGGCCAGGCAGCGGATGGCCATGGTGGCATTGCCAAGGGCCGTCTCATCGTAGAGATACTCCAGCAGACGCGGCAGTTTGAGGATGTCCTCCACCAGGGTGATATCCACATCGTAGCCGGACCGCTTCAGCTTCAGCAGCTGGCCGATGCCGGTAAACACCTTGCCGTTGAGCACGGACAGGCGGGTCTTCTCGATTTCGGTCATGAGGAAGGCGATATCCATGACGCACTACCCCTCCGAGCAGTAGTTCCATTCTACCAGCACCCCACATCCACGAGTATGATCTATATCACATTTCCCAATTAAAATCAGCGTGAAAGAAAGAATACCCCTCGGCACCACCGGAGGGTGTGGCCGGCTGGCAACCGGTGCCGGCGCGGATGGACGGAAAGCCCCACGAACGGCGGCGGCACACCAAAAAGGGCTTGACAAATTAGGGCGAAACGTCTATATAGGATACTTCGCGCTGGGAGGTCGTCTAATGGTAGGACTGCGGACTCTGGATCCGCCTATCGGGGTTCGAATCCCTGCCTCCCAGCCATAATTCGAACCCTAAGCCGCCGGCGACGGCGGCTTTTCTTTTTCCCCTCTCATGCATCTCGGTGGGCATCATCCGGCAGCCCTTCTTCTTCCCTCCAGGAAACGGAGGAGCAGGACTCTTCGGGGGCATATCAGTCGGCCGCTCCTCAGGTTCCCGCCACCCGGATCAGCCACGAAAACTCCGGCGCCAGTCGGCCAGGCGGCAGATGACTGCCCGCCAGAGCACGGACCTCAGCCAGCCCCGCAGGACCACCGCCTGATGCACCACCCGCCGCCAGGGTGACAGGCAATCCATGGTGCGAGTGTAGCCGCCCGCCTTGCCCCGCTCGATCAGGCCAACCCGCCCCAGCACGGATGCCGCCGCCACGGGCAGATCCGGCGTCAGCAATGCGTCGCCCCGGGTAAGATAGGCCCGGTCGTCGCGCCGGCGGATGCGGACCAGACGGTGCAGTTTCAGATGGCCGGTCTCATCCCGGATCAGAAGGATGTCGCCCCGCCGCACCGCCGCGGCCGCCACCGGCTCGATGGTCACCCGGTCGCCCGAGCGGACGGCCGGGCGCATGCTGTTGCCCGTCACCCGGACCCGCACCCGGACGCCCCGGTCCAGGATGTCAGGCAGAAGGTCCGCGCCCGCCGCACCGGCGCCGTTCAGTCGCAGCGCGTCGTCTCCGACCACATCATGACCGGTTCTTGAGATAGGCATCGAGGACATGGGCGATTTCCCGTGTGGGTCGGAACGAAATCCGGGCCACCGGCACGCCGGTTACCAGGTGGTCACAAAACGACAACACTGGTCCCAGCAACTCTTCATCATACCAGGGAACGGTCGCTGTCGGCAACAGCAGCGGCAACGCCGCCGGCGGATTCATGGCCCGGATCTCATCCATCGGTGCCTGCTGCAAGAACAGCACGCCGCCGAGGGGCACGCCGCGGTTGACAGCCACCCCCGCCTCACCCGGCCAGGGGGTGCCGTACGCCCGGAGTTCGCCGTTCAATTTTCTGACGATCACCCGGTCGTCGCTCAGCTGGAGCCAGTCGGCGCGGGCGGCCAGCTGGCGCGCCAGGGTGCTCTTGCCGGCCCCGGAGCGACCGGGGAAAATGTACCCGCGGCCGGCGATGACAACCCCCGCCGCATGGACGATGAGCCCCTCCCGGCCGGCGAGATAGTGCATCAACAGCAGCTGGTCCAGGGGATAGCGCACCGGATAGTAGGGCTGGACCGACACCGGCACCGCCAGGGGGCGGCAGCCGATCTCCACCCGGGTGAACCCGGCGTTCAGCCGGGCTGTCCACAACGGCTCGGCGAAGGCAGGGGGCTGCAGGACCAGCAGGCGGTCGCTCCCGTCCCGCCACATGGACCAGGACTGTTGGCTGTCGAAAATCCTTTGATAACGGGCGATTTCCTTTCCCGGAACCGGTTGGGAAGTGACATCGACCTCGATATGAGCACTCGCGGCAGGCACCGTCGGAACACGAAAGCGATCATAGACGGGATCGGAATCTGACACGGGCATCCCACCACGGACAATGATGGTGAGGATCACATCGGCGATAGAGATAGTGATGGAATCAGCCATTCGTGCAGGACACACTCCGGCCTTCAGGAACCCAGCGACGAACAACCGGTGGCGTTGCAGGGCGAGCTTAACGGCGCCGAATCGCCCGCGTTTTTGCAGCCCGTGCCGAGAATTTCGTCAGCGACCAGTTCGATCTTGATCAGCTGTGGTTTTTCATACGGTAATTTGGTTTCCGCTGGACTTTCATTCTTCATCACAACCATATCCTTCACAATAGGTTTCGAGGCTTTCCCGGCGATGATGTCCCACCGCGCACAGAAACTCGGATGGCTGGTGTTCATCGCCGGTCTCCAAGGTAAAAAAGGCCGGGCAATAGCCGCACAGGAACCAGGCCTCACAATCGGTGCAAGGGGAATCCGGCCGCAGGGTCCGGGTTCGGATGTCGGCCAGGGTGCCGGTCCAACCGTCGAAAAACGAAACGGTCCGCAAGTCGGCCGTCAGGGCGTCCATCAGCAGGCACGGCTGCAGCCGGCCGGTAGCGGTGACATGAAACGTGGTCATGCCGGCGCCGCAGGGGTAAAGACGCGACGTCCGCGGTACCGCCTGCATCCGCTTGCGAAAATCCAGCCACCTCTCCCGCCGCTCGGGGGAGGCCAGCTCGCGAGCCACGGCTTCGGCCGGCGGCACGCGCAGCTGCACCGGTGACCGGTCGCCGTTGAAGCGTGGAAACAGGGCGGCGTCGAAGCGAAAGGGCACGTGCAGGTCGGCGGCCAGCTGCTCCAGGGCGGTGAGTTCATGGGCGTTTTCCGTCATCAGGATGGTTTTGAGTTTCACCCGCAGCTGACGATCCATGAGCCGCCGCACATTGCGCAGTGTGCGGTCATGCGAGCCGGCCACTCCGGTGATCCGCTCATGAGTGGCGGCGGTGGCGCCGTAAAGGGTGATCTCCACGGCCAGGGGTGGAAACTCCGTCAGCAGGTCCAAATGATCCACCGGCAGATGACAACCGCTGCTGAACACGGTGACGATGAGACCCGCACTCCGCGCCTGTCGGTAAATGGCATCGAAATCGGGGTGCACCAGCGGCTCGCCGCCCGTCAGCAACAAATACAGACAACCGGCCTGCCGGATCTCGTCGATGAGTTCCAGCCAGCGCCGGGTGGGCAGTTCCCCCGCCGATGGCGTCGCGGAACGGCCAGGCTCGGCCGCGTAGCAGTGCAGACAGCGCAGGGGGCAGCGGCGCGTCAGTTCCAGGCTGCCGGAAACAGGCACGCGCTGGCGGAACACCTTTTCGCTGAGGTTTTTCCAAAAATACAGCGCGGTGGGTGGATTTGTCCGGAGGCAGTCCGTCACGGGGATACCTCCTCCAGCAATTCCGCCGCCCGCAATTGGTGGATGAACTCGCCGAGGTCGGCCTGGGCCTGGGCCGGCGACACGTCGAAACGGTGCAGCAGCGCGGCGTGCAGCTGGGCCAGATCACGGCGGCCGTCCAGCTGCTCCCAGATGAACCGCCCCACCTCGTTCACGGCAAAAATCTGCTGCAGGTCGGCCAGGCGTCCCTTGACGGGCACCAGCAGAAACTCCCCGGCGACTTCCCGGGTGACCACATGGTCGATCTGGCGAAACACCATGTGGGAATGCTCCAGGTAGTGGTTTGGCTGTTCGGTCATACTTGGGCTACTGAATCATCAGCGCCGGATCTCCCAAAAGGTTGTAAATGAGCATCATCTCCCGCGTACCGTCGGCGGCGGCGAATGCCGCCAGCATCCGCTGCAGGGCATCGCCCAGCACCGGCACATGTTCCTGATAGATGGCCCGAATCAGCTCCCGATTCATGGCCAGGGCGTCGGGATGCCGGGACAAACCGCTGGGCGACCAGACGGCCACCGCCCCGCCCTGGGGCTGAAGCACCAGAACTTCGCCCAGGGTCCGGTAACCGGGGATGGCGAACTGGCCGAGGACACAGGTGAAAGCGGCCAGCACCGGCGGGCGGTCGTCATTGCCGAGCTGCGCCACGTCCACCGAGCGCAGCAGGCCTTCCTGAGCCAGTCGGTCCACGGCGGCGTGGCCCAGGTAGTTCACGAAACCGACGCCGGCGCGCAGGTTGTGGGCGGTCAGCTGCCGGGCCGTGACGGCATCCACGTCCTCCAGGGACACATGGGCGATCCGGTGGCCGGCGGGAATGTCATCGGCCAGTGCGTCCGTATCCGCCGGGAAATTGCCGCCGGCATCCGGATTGTCGGAGAGGAGCAGCACACTGTTCCGCCAGGCATTCTGACCCGCTTCGAAACCGGTCACCTTGGCCAGGTAGTCGGACAGCTCGGCTTCCGTGACGGCCGGGATCCGGCCGACGATCATTTCCGGCCGGCCGTCATTGCCGGCCACATCGGCCAGCAGATGATCGGCCGGAAAGAGCCCGTCGGCCGTGCTAACCAGGAGGGGCGGCACCAGGTTGTCACCCCGTCCCTGACAATCCTGGTAATCGAAGGTACCCTTCCCCAACAGCAGCACGTAACGCGGCGGCGTCGCCCACTCCTGCCAGGCAAAGCCCAGGAACTCCCGCACCGCGTGGGGCGTGGCCAGGCCATGGCCGAATTCGTCCTGAATCTGTTCCAGCTCCACCACGGCCGTCGTCAGGCCCGTGAAGCGCCGGTATTCGGCGAACGCGGCGGCACCGTCGGCCAGGGCGGCCGGGGTGATCACCAGGTATTCGGCGGGCGCCATTTGGCGAAGCGCGCCGGCAGCCGGGCGGCCCGCCAGAGCCGGCGGCCGCCGGAAACCGGCCGCCGAGACGGCCAGATACTGGTTCTCGAGAGAGGCGGGTGTAAAACTGACGCGATGCCCGTCGGCCGCGGCGGTGATAGTGACGCCCCGCAGCCGTCGCGGCGCCGCCGGGCGCGTGACGTCCAGAACGAGAATGGCCGGGTCGGTGAAACCGCCGACGGTGCAGTGGCCGGCGCCGTGACGCCGCACCAGCATCTCGTCCATCGTGGTCTGTCCGACACGCGTGCAGGTCACATCAAAGGAATCGACGTAGAAGACGCTATGGGGCGCGCAGGTATCCAGCAGTCCGCGAACTTCGATTTCATTGGTGCCGTGTTGCAGACAGCTCGAGGCGAACCTCAGCGACAGCCGGTACGATTCCGTGCCTTGCCAGAAGCCCTCACCCACGACTTCGCCGTTTACCGCCACGCGGACATGGTGTTCACCGGCGCCGCAGTTCGTATCGGATACGCCCTTCAGCTGGACATCCAGAGTCGCCCAGCCGAAGGGGACGATCTCCGGCAGCTCCACGGCGAATGACTTCTTCCCATAGCGCGGGTCGCCGGCCACGATGTAGTCCCAGTGCCAGAAGTCGGCCCGGGGATCCCGATAGAAGGCCGGCACCGGAAAGCGGTCTTCCTCAAAATGGAATGTCGCCGTCAGCACGCTGGCCGCGTTCCCGGCGGCGGGCGCGGCCTCCTCCACGTCCTCCATGGCCAGACCCGTGCCGGGACTGAGCCAGTAGACGTTGTGGGGGGCATAGGGATCGGCGGCTTCCTGGCTGTAGAAGAGCAGGCCCGCCGGTTCGGCGCTGGGCAGGTACGGTACCGGTTGCCCCTGGCACGTCAGTGCGAATTCCAGATTCTCTATCCGGTCCATGACATCGGTCGCCGAAAGGCCCAACCGCTCGGCCATCTCGCCGGTGGTGATGAAACAAAGCCCGGCCGCACCGGTGCTGATCTTCAGCCGTTCGGCGGGAAGGGCCTTGTCCGTTGACGGACCCGGGCGAGCATTCGGCGCCATCCGACTCGTCGCCGCCACCGCCGGCACGGCGGCCGGTCGGCGCTGGTAGCCGTAGGCCAGCAGTTCGTCCGCGGCGGCGCCGGGAGCGAATCCCGCCCGCTCCGCCGCGGGGATCCGGATCCGGAACGGGCCATGGATGCGGCGCCGGCCGTGCGGCTCCATTTCCACCAGCCGGTAGACGTAATCCTGATCCGGTTCGGCCGATTCGTCCACCCAGGCGTAGTCCCCGCCATGGCCGGTCACCAGCAGGCCGGGAATCAGAGTGTCATTCACCTGTTCCCAGGCACCGTTGACCGGGTCCAGGCGTTGGACCTCGAAGCCGATGGTGCCCACCTCCGAGGCGGTAGTCCAGCGCACCACGGCCTGGCCGTGCCGAAGGGAGGCGTCAAAGGCCGACACCAGCGCCAGGGTGGGCAGGTCGTCGCCGGCGTTGAGCTGCAGGGGGCAGAGGGGCCCGAAGGTGAACGTGGCCCGGGCCTGGCTGGTGTTGCCGGTCTCGTCGAGAAAGGTGGCCCGGGTGCCGTTGCTGCCGGAGCCGGTGACGTCGACGGTCGCCGCGTCGCCGCTGGTGATGGAAACATCATCAATGTACCAGCCGGCCCACTGCCAGCTTTCATCGGTGGTGATGATCCAGCGCCATTGCACGCTGGCCTGATTGTCGGCATAAGCCGACGCGTCATGCGTGTACTGACTCCAGGCGTTATCAGCCCGCGTCGAATCCGGATTGCGATAAATTGTCGTCCACGTACCGCTCCCGACGCGCCGCTGGAAGCGGGCGAGGTCATATGTTCGGCGTTCAATTTCCAGCCATTCCCAGTAGGAAATCTGCACCCCGGTCACTCCGGTAAAGTCGTAAACAGGAGAATACAGGATCACGCCCGTGTCGATATCGTTCCCGTACAAATCATCGAGATCCGTGCCCCAGCAATCGGTGCCGGTGGCGGTGTGGTCGTCGTCGGGGCCGCCGTTGCCGAAGCAGTTGGAGGAACAGTTGCCGCCGCTGAGGGGCGAGCGGGTGGCGGGATCGCCCAGTTCCCAGTTGATGGCCGGCGAGCCGTCGGCGGAGCCGGTGGTCCAGCCGGATGCGCCCGATTCGAAATCGTAGAAATAGCTGATCCCGGGAGGGGTGACATCCACATTGTAGGCCAGGGTGGGCGTGGTGCCCGCCGCCGCCGTGCCGGGGTTCCAGGTGATGTCGCCCGTCCCGCCCACGCTGGGCTGGCTGACGATGCTCCCCTGGGTCACCGACGCACTGCCGGCGTAGACGGCGCCCGAACCGGGGACGTTGGCCGTCACCAGGTTGGATGCGGAAAAGGTGATGGCCTGGGCCGAGGGATTGAACACCGACACCAGCACCCGCACCCGGGTGGTGCTGCCGCCCACGGGCGGATTGGGGCCGGACACGTGGCTCACCGTCTGGGTGATAAACGGCTTGACGGGCACCCCGGCGGCATCGGTTTGCAAGTAGATGCGGAACGTATCGGGTTGCGGCTGGCTGCTGGGCGGCGGCGCGGCGCCGCTGGCGTCGGCGGCCAGGTAACTGCCGATGTAGATCGTGCCCGAGTTGGGGTTGTTGAGGGTATACGTCAGGTTCCAGAGGCCGTAATCGGCGGCCCATTCGGTGGTGGTCCAGCCGGTGTAGGTGACGTTCTGCCAGACGGTGGCGCCGCTGACGGCGTTGGTCTGGGAGAAGCTGCCGGTGCGGCTGGTCATGGTGAAGGAACCGGCGCTGTCGCCGTCGAACTCGTTGAGATCCACCTCGCAACCCGAGACCACATAGGGATAGAGGAGGTAGGTGATGGTCGTGGTGCCGCCGGTCACGCCCGTCGCGATGTACGATTCGGCATAGATGTTCAGCTCAGTGCCGCCGCCGGTGGGATCGCCGTCGTTGGCGCGGATGCCGTAGGCGTTGACGTCGTCGCCGGTGGTCACCGCCGACGACATATCCACCTGCAGGCGCCAGTGCCCGGCGGTGGGAGTAGACACGGTGGCCAGATTCAGCCAGGCGTTGTCCGAACCGGCCGGGCCGGTGCTGTTGCCGGTGATGACGGCCACCTGGGTGCCGGCGGGGTTGAAGAGGGTATAGGTCGCCGCCGAATCGTAGGTACCGACAGCGACATCATGGTTGGCGCCGAATCCGACGTCGGCGTCGAAGATGTCCACCTGGAGCTGGGTTAAACCGCCCACCACCTCGATGTAGTAATTGACCGGCGCGTTCAGGCCCGGCGCCGTGGCGCAGCTGACGAAGTCGCCGTTGGCCAGGGCATAGGCCGAACCATGCTGCATGAACTGGCGGTTGGTGGGCGTGGCCGCGCCGAACACCCACGGCCCGATGCCGATCACGAGCAGAGCCGCCACCGCGACCGGCCAAAGCCGAACGGCACGGCGCCCGGGCGCCGCCACGGACGAATGAGAGCCGGTATGATGGAAATCCACGGCGAAAGGCACAGCCCCGGAGCGAATGGGTCGCATCCTATCCTCCTGCGCTACATGTTTTACAGACTATATCGACAGACGGCCTGTTCGACTCACAAATTCATCATTATTGTAACATACTAATTCTTATAGCGTAAATAAAGATTTGCGTCCTCCGGACCAGAATACGTGACCCGGGTCACAACTTCAAGTATTTTTCTAACGGACCATTTCAGGTTCCCGGCTTCCAGTGCCCGCCGGAAAGATCTATTTCAGCGCCGACAGCACTTCCTTCACCGCCGCCTCCAGCTGCTGGTCGCGGCCGGCCACGATGACGCCCGGCGCGTTGGCCACCCGGATATCCGGCTCCAGCTGCTGGTTTTCCAGGTAGCGGCCATGTTCGTCCAGCACCCCCACCTGGGGAATGCCGAACACCAGCGACGGATCGATCTGCCGCTCCCACCACACGGCCGTGCCCGTTCCCGGCACCGGCATGCCGACGGTCTGGCCCAGGTTCATCTCCTTGAAGCCGAAAGGAAAAATATGGGCGTCGGAGTAGTTCCCCTCGCCCATGACCACTACCACCGGGCGGGTCCACTTTTCCTGGGGCTCCACGCCGATCTTCTTGCCCCGTGGCACGAAGGTCAGGTAGACGTCGCCGCCCAGCAGGGTGCACAGGTCATCGTGCAGCCAGCCGCCGCCGTTGAAGCGGGTGTCCACCACCAGGGCCCGGCGGTCGGCGTTGCGGCCGAAGATCTCGGAGAACGTGTCCTTGAACGACTGCGGATTCATGCCGCGCACGTGGACATAGCCGATCCGGCCGGCGGAAAGCTGATCCACCATGCGCCAGCAGTTTTCCGTCCAGCGCTTGTAGAGCAACTGGCCCGCTTCACGGCCCGCCAGCGGCTTGAAGACCACCTCCCGGGTTTGGGCCGGATCGTTGGCCGCCCCGAAAACCGCCACCATTTTCTGGCCGGCCATGTGGTTCAGGAGCGGGTGATGATTGCCCCCGCCGCCCACGGGCTCGCCGTTGAGACTCAGCAGGATCTCACCCGGCCGGACCGCCGTTTCACTGGTGCTGAAAGGCCCCTCGGCCAGCACTTCCTTCACTTTCAGTCCGTCCCCCTCGTAGGCGGGATCGAAGAAGAGGCCCAGCTCGGCCGTGTCGTCGGCCGCCTCGTCCGGCTCCGGCCGGTAGCGGCAGCCGGTGTGGGAGCCGTTGAGCTCGCCCAGCATCTCGCTGAGCATTTCGGCGAAATCGGCGTTGGTGGTGATGTGGGGCAGGAAGCGGGCGTATTCGGCCTTCATGGTTGGCCAATCCACGCCGTGCAGATCCTCGACGTAAAACTTTTTGAGGACCTGCCGCCAGGCATGTTCGAAGATATAGGCCCTTTCCTGGGCCGGCCGCAGCGCCATGTCGGCCTGGACGGCCACCGGTTTGGCCTTGCCCGACTTGGGGTCTACGTTGCGGATCTGGTTGTTGACGCAGACGAAGACGCTCTTGCCGTCCCGGCTGAAGGTCAGGGTGCCGGGCCGGCGGGCGTTGAGCTCCACCAGGATCTTGGTGGACTTCTTGCGGGTTTCGGTCACCCAGAGGTCATAGCTGCCCCGCGACCGGGCGAAATAGACCAACGTTTCGCCGTCGGGCGAAAGGTCGGAGACCATGCCCTGGGACGAGTTGATGGTCAGGCGGCGGATGCGGTCCCGGATACCGTCAAAATCGATCCGGACGGGTTCGACGTCCGGTTTCTTTTCCTTGTCCGCCTTTTCCGGCCGGTCACCCGTCGCTTCCTTCGCCGCGTCCCGGTCCTTTTTCTTCTCGGGCTTTTCGTCGGCGAACTCCGCTTCGGGCTTGGTGTAGAGGTCATGATCGGCCTGGCTCAGATACACAGCGTAGACATCCTCCTGGGCGCCGTGGCCGCCGTGGGAACGCAGGCCCTCCATATCCGAGCTGAAGAGCAGTTGCTTGCCGTCGCGGCTCCAGTAGGGCCGCCGGGAACTGTAGCCGTTGTTGGTGATGTTGTGGATTTCACCCGACTCCACGTTCACGACACCGATGTCGGTGGTCCAGCGCTGGTGGGACATGTAGGCCACGGCCAGCCAGCGGCTGTCGGGCGACCAGGCATAGCTGACATCACCGTCGCTGTAGGAGAAGAGTTTTTCGTCGGGCACCAGGATCCGCGATTCGCCCGATTCCAGGTCCAGCACCTTCAGGATGGTGCGCTCTTCGAGGTACGCCATTTTCTTGCCGTCGGGCGACACCAGGGGCTGGAAGGTTTCGGCCGGAATGGCCAGCACGGCCTCCTCCCGCAGCAGGGTCGAATTGTAGAAATGCTTCTCCTCCTCCCGCTGCAAGATGCACTTATAGATATTCCACGAGCTGTCGCGCTCACCGGCGTAATAGAGGGTCCGGCCGTCGGGCGACCAGCCGACGCTACGCTCCTGGACCGGGGTATCGGTAATCCGCCGCGTGTTGGGGAACTCCACCGCCGTGACGAACACCTCGCCGCGGTGGACGAAGGCGATCTCCTTGCCGTCGGGCGAGACGGCCATGTCGTCTGAGGCCGCCTTCACCACGTCGCGAATCACGGCGTTCATATCGAAATCGTTGCGGATCTCCACAGCGATCTTTCGCGGCGAACCTTCGTCGACGGCGGTCAGCCAGAGTTCGCCGCGGAAACTGTAGGCGATGGTCCGGCCGTCGGCCGATGCGGTGGCGAACCGGACCGGGTGCGTCTCGTGACGGGTCACCTGCCGCGGGACACCCTCGGCCATCCGCCACACGTTGAACGAACCGCTCTCCTCCGACAGGTAGAACAGCGTGCCGCCGCCCCAGAAGGGATCGCGATCCTCGCCGTTGAAGGTGGTGAGCTGGCTGAACGTGCCCGACGGCACATCATAGGCCCAGACATCCCGGGTGACGGAGGACGTATGGTGCTTGCGCCAATAATCCTCATAGCCCTTGACGTCCATGTAGGCGATGGTCCGGCCGTCGGCCGACCAGGCCGCCCGGGCCACGGCGTGTTCGAGCACCATCTCCGGCATGTGGGCGGCCCGGTCCACTTTATAGAGCTGGGTCATCAGGCCGGAAGGGAAGCCCCGGTAATCGGCCCGTGGGAACCGGTAACTGGTAAAGAGCACACACTGGCCGTCGGGGGTCCAGCCGGTGACGATGTCATCGGCCGAATGGAACGTCAGGCGCGTGGGGGTACCCCCTTCCACCGGCACGACAAAGACATCGCTATTGCCCAACCGGTCGGTCGAGAAGGCGATGGACCGCCCGTCGGGTGACCAGGCGGGCCAGAAATCCCGGGCGGGATGGCTGGTCAGCTGGCGGGCGGTGCCGCCCGTCGTCGCGACGATAAACAGGTTCCCCTGGTACTCGAACACCACCTGGGTCCCGTCCGGCGACAACGCCGGATAACGGAGCCAGAGCGGCTCGTCGGCGGCACCGGCCAGCGCGCAGAGGCACCCGCCGATAATCAGGGTCAGCATCACGTATTTTTTCATGGCTTACCTCGGGCTGAAGAATGCGTAATTTTGGTTAACGGCTTACTATACACGGAGCAAGGCGCGAGTGCAAATGGTTTGCCATCGCCCGGGTGAACATCCATCAAGAGCACGAACTGCCGGCTGATCGCCCCGCCCCATTGAACCCACGGCCGGCCGTGTGCCGGGCAATCACCGCACCATACCCAGGCTACAGGAAAAAGCGGTAATTGAGCTTGATGACCCAGTCACGGCCCTCCACCGTCCAGCGGTCGAGGTCCTTGATGCGCCGTTCGTCGAAGACGATGAACAGGTCCGAATCGTTGCGGTGGATGAGCCGGACACGGAAGTTGAAGGTGGCGGCGCCGCTGGCGCTGTTGTACTGGAAGAAGGCCGAGGCCGACAGGCGGGCGTTGTGGGTGTACTCGGCGCGAGCGCTCCAGAGGTCCCAGTCGATGCGGCCGTGGTCGGCGGTGATGTGGTAGTTGGAGTAGCCTGCTTCAGCCCGGAAACGGGGACTGAAAATGTAGCCGAGCTCCAGCCCCAGCCGGCGCTGGGTGCCGTCGTAAAACTGGCCGAGGGTGGCGCCAACCTCCACGCCCCAGCGCCGGGCGCTGCTGCTTTCGAACTCGGCGTCCACCGCCCAGAAGGCATAGTCGCCTGCCGGAAAGACCAGGTTCTCGTCCAGATCGAACGGTGCGAACAGACGTTCGAAATCCCGGTTGATCCGGACTTCCACCCGATCGCCGCTGTCGAAATCCACCTCGGTCTGCAGACCGGCCGACTGGCTCTCCAGCCGGTCCTCCACCTTGGAATAGTACCAGTCGCCCATGCCGCGGAACGACACCCGCCGGACCCCCCAGGCGTGGGGCCGAAAGGAACGGCGGATGGAAACATTTTCCTGGCGGAACCCGCGCCGGCGGACGAAGCCCAGGTCCGGATCGAAATTTTCGCCCACCTCGTTGTGGGTCAGACGATAGCCGAACGGATCACTGGTGTAGTCCAGGTCGAAGCGGAAATGGCTGTTCCCTTCGTCCTGGCCGTCCTCCAGCACGGTAAGGAACTGGCCGCTCAGGAACAGGTCGGGTGTCCACCACCACTTGCCGTCCACGCCGAGGGTGGTGGAGTGGAAATCGCCACGCCGGGAATCGGTAATGAGGCCGCCGATATACGACCGGCCGCGGATGTTACGCCGCACGCGGATGACGTTGTAGAAAGCGGCGGACAGGTCCAGGTCATCCACGGCGCCGGTGCGGACGCTCAGCACGCCGATGTCCTGCCGCCCCAGCTTGCCGGTGAGGCGCGCACCGACGTGAATAGGCACCGTCTCCCCTTCATGGAGGCCGATGCGGCGGCTGAAAAAGGGCTGCAGCGCCGTCATGCCCCAGCCGCCGCCTTCGCCGAAATCGAAGATCTGGGCATTTTCCAGAAAGAACTCCCGCTTTTCGGGAAAAAACAGGGAGAAACGGGACAGGTTTACCTGCTCGTCATCGGCCTCCACCTGGGCAAAATCGGTGTTGGTGGTCACATCGAGGGTCAGGTCCGAGGTGACGGAGTATTTGATGTCCACCCCGGCGTCGGCTTCCCACTCGGTTTTGTCGGTGTCGATGGCGTATTTCTGGCCGATGAGGCCATACGGCTTCAGCTGCAGGTTGCGCAGGGGACGCAGGCCGGTCATCCCTTCCAGCAGGGCGGCGTAGTTGAGGCTGCTGATGTCGTAGGGCGGCTCGGGTGGAACCAGGAAGACGTCCTCGTTCTTGTGGCGGATATCGCGCTGGACGTTGACGCCCCAGACCTGCTGCTCGGCCCGGTTGAAACGAAGCACCCGCAAGGGAATGCGGAACTCGGCCTGCCAACCGCGGTCGGTGATGACGGCGGCCACGTCCCAGACGTCATTCCAGTCATAGTTATAGTTGTGGTAGCCGTTGACCTGCCCCTCCTCCTTGGCGCCCAGGGGATTGACGATAAAGATGGTGCCCCGCAGCTGATCCCGGTACGTGTCGAAAATCACCTTGACGTGATCGTCCCGCTCCGGGTCGTCGCGGTGGCGCAGCTTGGTGGCCACAATCCGTTCGGGATGCCGGTCGTCGCAACGCACCGCCACGTAGATGTTCTCCTGGTCGAAGGCGAACATGACGGCCGTCGTTTCCGTGGCCGGTTCATTGTAATGGGGTACACTCTGGCGAAAATCGGAGATCCACGCCCCGTTCCGCCATACGGGGTCATCCAGGTGGCCGTCGATCTGCGGCGGCAGCTGCACGGGCACGCAGGGGACGACGGGCGGTTGCGCCGGCTGGGCCGATACGGATGCCGTGGCGAGCATCATGCCGCTGATCAGGAGAGTCAGGCAACGATGGCGGTGGTGCAGTTCGGACAAGCAAATCCCTCAGGAACTATACTGCGGATCGCTGTAAAGAACGGAACGGGCCCCGGTAACGGGCGAAGAGTCTTGGGCCGCGCCCCTTCAAACAAAATAAAATAGCACACTCAACCAGGCGCCTCTACAGAAAGATTGTAACAAAGTGTTGCTGCGGCAAGGGCTCGGCGCCGGGCGGTCGTCAGTCTCCGGCGGGCCGGTCAGGAAGGCCATCGGCCGGTGACGGAGCGGTCGCTGTCGCGAACCGGATCCATACCCCGTGGGCCTCTTCGGACGGAATCAGTCCCCCCGCCTCTACGCGCGGTCGGGTCCGCAAGGTGACACCGCGGATACGCGGCCGCACCGGGTGACCGGCCGGCGGCACCAGCACCAGCGTCGCCTCGCCGACACGGATGGCCGGCCCCGTCAACCCGTCCGGTCCAGCCGGGGGATCGACGGACCGCCCGCCCAGGGCCAGCAGCAGCCGCGCTAGGGTCTGGCCCCCGTCCAGCCAGACCTCGGCCAGGGCGGCGGCGCCGTTGCGATGAACGCGATGGGCCGGCGGCCCGGAGGCGCGATCATGGTATTGAATGAAAAAGACATGCTGCAAATCCGGTTCATCGGGGAAGGTCAGGATGTCGAAGGCGTGCCCCAGCTGGACCTTGGATCTCAGGCCGTAGCGGAAGGCGATCCGTGCCACTTCGGCCACCGGCCCCGCCGCCAGGGCCAGGTAGGCGCCCCCTTCGCCCTGTTGCACGAAGGCCAGATATTCCGCCGCCTGTCTGTCCAGCGGCTGTTCAGCCGTCAGCAGTTCCAGCTCGGTCCCGTCCATCAGTTTGACGAAGGCGTTGCTGACGGAGTTGGGATGACGGCGGCCCGGACGAACGGAGAAACCCAGCCGCTGATAGGTCTGCCGCGCCGACGCCAGGTCGCGCACCGCCACCACCACGTGATCGGGCCGCAGTGCCGGACCGGGTTCCGTGGCCCCGGCCGTCAGGGCCAGCCACATCACCAGAAGTATCAGGGCTGAAACTCGTCGCATGCTGGCTGATCCGCCTTGTCTGCCGGAATCCCTCCGCAGACGCGACCCCCATTGTATGGCTGAACCGGCCGCGGCACAAGCCCCCAGTCACCGGTACCGCCTTCTCTTTCGGCGGTGAATCCGCGGCGCGCCAAGACGGAGTGCGGCCGGCGGCAGCGACGGTTACTCCGGCCGATGTTCCCGCCGGCGGCGGATGATGGTCAGATACCGCAGATTGGCCAGGATGGACAGCACGAAAATGGCGATCACCAGCGCCGTACACCAGATTTCCGCCGGCAGGTGCCGCGCCAGCCAGATGCCCGCCATCAGGCCGGTCATTCCCACCGCCAGCCAGAGCTGCCCCGGGCGGGTTGCAGCCGCGTCCCCGCCGCCGGACCTTCGCCGCCAGACCAGGATCACCGCCGCCGTCAGCCAGACGGCCAGGCCGACCAGAATGATCCCATCCACCAATCCCTCCAGAAAGGGACGCGGCGCCACCGGTTCCCGGCCCGGCATGACAACGAACAGACCTGTTAGAATCAGACCGGCCACCAAAAGAACGATCGCTTTGAACCAAAAAAAGTTAGTGTTCATTTTTCAAATCCTTCAGTACAGTTTCTAGTTCGGCGATGAGCGGTGCGTATTCCCGGTTGTATTTTCGACCACGGATGCGCCGGCCGGCCCAGAAGGCACCGCCCAGCAACAGGGTCATGCCGCCGTGGAACAGCCAGCGCTGTCCCGGGGTGTATTCTACCAGCCAGTCCACGTAAAGGAGATTGAGCCCCGCCATGAGCGTGACGCCCAGCAGCGGGAAGCAGACGGCGAACAACCGCCGCTGCAGGTTCAGACGGGCGATGGCCTGCGGGATGAGCCGCGGCGGCGGTGCCGCCAGATCCAGATCGGCCAGCCGGAACTGGTGTCGCCAATAAATCCAGAGGAAAACCAGGCTACCGCCCAGAATGAGCGCCAGGCCGATTCCACCGCTCACGGTAATGGTTGCATGGCGAAGGAAGAGGGAGAGAATGCTCCCCAGCAGCAGAAGCAGGGCGGCGGTCTTTAGGCGGTTGATGCGCCGTTGACCCTCTTCAAAGGCCCGCAATCGCACCAGCAACCCGGCACCGTCGGCGGCCGTAGCCGCGGCCCCCGGGCTGGCCGCCTGCTGTTGCCACACCGTTTGCCATTCAGTCCGTGTGTTGGCCATGATTCCCTCGCATGCATGTTTCGAGTTTCCGCTTGACCCGGTTGATGCGAACACCGACATGATTGACGGAAATCCCAAGGATGTCGGCCATCTCGCGGTAGGTCATCTCTTCCAGCAGGAAACTGACCAGAAGCCGGTCCGCCCCGGACAGGCGGCTGATGCAACGGCGGAGACGGTCCAGCAGCTGGGTTCTCGACGCCGCATCCTCCGGTGAAGGAGTGACCGGCACCGGCATGTCGGGCTCCCACGACGGCCGGCGACGGATCAGCTGCCGGTTATACAGCAAGGCCGTATTCACCGCCACCCGGTAGGCCCACGTCCCTAGACCGGCCTCTCCCCGGAACCGGGGCAGGCTGTGCCAGATGTTGGCCATGACCTCCTGAAACAGATCCTCCGCCTCGGCCGGTTCATACAGGTACCCGCGGCACAAGCGGTATAGGCGGTCGCGCATGGTAAGGTAGATCTCGCCGAATCGTTGTTCCCGTTCGTGGCCGTTCATGGCGCGATGAAATCCTTCCGTTACCGAATTAGCCAACCGGACGCATCATACCGGATAACGCGCCGCGCGGCGGGAAAAATCACCTTCCGGCGGCTCGCCCGCCCGCCGTCGGCCCCCGGCCGGATGGATTCGTCGGCGTCGTCCATCACCCCCACCCGCCACAGCCTCTTGCCATCGCCCGGAATGCGCTTCATGATCCACCCGCCTCCAGTCTGTTTCGTCCCTTTAGTAACCACAGGGGACATTTTCTTACATATTTTTTTTGGGGGGGAGGACTGGACGGGCGGCGGAGACGAACGCACCGCCGGTGAAGATGCGGCGCAGCGGACTCCGCCCGGGCCGCTTGGCCGGGGATGGCCGACCGTGCGAACGGCAACGGCCATCCGCCGAACATGTCATCGGAACGGTGAAGGAAGGAACGGCGGCCGCCTGTCCTTCGGGAGCTACTCGCACCGCAGGGTGTCGACGGGCCTGACCCGGGCGGCGCGGAGGATCTGCAGGCTCACCGTGACCAGCGCCACCAGCACCACCAGCAGCAATGCCGCGCCGAACACCCCGACGCCCAGGCGGGTGCGGTAGGCGAAATCCTCCAGCCAGCGATCCATGATCCACCAGGCCAAGGGAATTCCGATGAGCGCCGCCAGACCGAGCCACCGTCCGAACAGGCGGAGAAACAGCCACCAGATCTCCCGGGTGGTGGCGCCCAGCACCCGGCGGATGCCGATCTCCCGGGTCCGCTGCCGGGTCATGAAGGCGGCCAGGCCCAGCAGGCCCAGGCTGGCGATCCCCACCGCCAGGATGGAGAAGATCAGGAAGACCCGGCCGGTCCGCTCCTCGGACAGAAAAACCCGGGCGAAATGGTCGTCGAAGAACTCGTACTCGAACGCCTGTCCGCCGGCATGCTTCCGCCACAGATTTTCGAGGCGCGGCAGGATCTCCCGCATCCCGACGGAATCCAGACGGACAGAGACAAACTTGCCACCTCCGTCGGGACTCAGCACCCGGAACAGCACCGGCCGGATGGGCTGATGCAGCGATTCGAAATGAAAATCCCGGATGACGCCAACCACCGTGTAGGTCTTGCCCTCCATGCTGATCAACTGCTCGCCCACGGCGGCATCCAGTTCGAGGTTCCGGGCCGCCGTTTCCGTGATGACCACGGCTTGGCGGGCGTCCTGGTCCGGCCGGATGAAGAAGCGCCCGTCCGCCATCTGCATGCCGTAGGCCTCGGCAAAGGATGGGTCCACCCAGAGATGCCGGATGAGTTTCAGATGGTCGGCCGGCCGGTCCAGCGGGCGATACAGCGTGTCACCCAGATTTTCCCCCATGATATCGCTGCTGTTGCTGACGGCGGCCACGCCCGGCAGGGCCGCCACCTCGTTCATGAACGGCACCAGACTGCCACCCAGATCGTCCGCCTTCCGGACCACCACGATCTGCTCGCGTTCGAAGCCGAGATTCCGGTCCTGGATGAAGGCCAGCTGGGAATACACCACCAGGGTGCCGACGATGAGGACCAGGGAGACGGCGAACTGGAAGACCACCAGGACACCCCGCAGCCGGCTGGTGGCGCCCTCACCCGTGGTCCCGCCCCGCAGGACACTCACCGGCCGGAAGGCCGACAGGCGAAAGGCGGGATAGAGCCCGGCCAGCAAGCCAACAAACAGGGCCAGCCCAACAAGAAACGGGATGAAGACCGGATTGTCCAGATACGGCACATGCAAGATCTTGCCCGCCAGTTGGTTGAACCCGGGCAACACCAGGTGCACCAGCGGCAGGGCCAGCAGGACCGCCAGGCTGCTCAGCAGCAAGGCTTCACACAGAAACTGGCCCACCAACTGGTCGCGGCGGGAACCGATGGTCTTGCGCACGCCCACTTCCCGGGCGCGGTCCGTGGCGCGGGCCGTGGCCAGGTTCACGAAATTCACACCGGCGATGAGGAGAATGGCCAGGGCGATCACCGAAAACAGATACACGTACACCTCATGCCCGTTGGGTTCGAGTTCCTTCTCCAAATGCGAACCAAGATGGATGTCCGTCAGCGGCTGGAAAAAATAGTCGAATTCGCCACCGGCGGCGAAAAATTCCTCGGTCGTCAGGCCAAGGGCACCCTTGAGCCCCGGTCCGACATACTTCCTGATCACGTCCGCCTGCATCCGCCCGCAAAAATCGGTCACGTCAACCCCGGGACGAAAGAGAACATAGGTGTAAAAATTGTGACTGATCCAGTTGTCGCTTTCGGCGTAGGCGATGGATTTCATGGGCACGAGGAAATCATAGTGGACATGGCTGTTGGCCGGCACGTCGGCCACCACGCCCGTCACCTCGTAATCACGGCGGTTGTCGGCCCGCAGCGTCTTGCCCAGCGGGTTCTCGTCGCCGAAGTACTTGCGGGCCATGGATTCGGTAAGCACCAGGGTGCCCGGCCGGATGAGGGCCTCCTCCGGCTCCCCCCGGCGGAAAGGGATGGTGAAAATGTCCAGAATTTCGGGATCGGCGTAGAACCAGCGCTCCTCGCTGAAGACCCGGTCCTTGTAGCGTAGCACCGGCGCTCCGGCCCGAAAGATCCGGGCGGCTGATTCCACCTCGGGGTAGTCGCGGCGGAGGGCCGCCGCCATGGGCGCGGCCGCCTGACCGGCGTGAAACAGAACGCCCTGGTTCATAACCCGGACGCCCACCCGCTGGATGCGGTCGGCCTGCGTATGGTAGCGGTCGTAGCTCAGTTCGTCCTGCACATACAGGCCGATGAGCACGAAGCAGGCCACCCCCAGGGCCAGCCCGATGATGTTGATGAAGGTATATCCCTTGCGCCGGCACATGGTGCGCCAGGTGATTTTCAGGTAGTTTTTCCACATCATGATACTCCAGTAGATCAGATTCTTTAGAATGAGCGGCAGCAGGAGCAGCAGCTGGATCCGGTACCAGGCCCTGGCACGGCGCGCCCCCGAGGTCACAGCCAAATGGGCGTACACCTCGTGCAGATCCCCCAGCGGATCCTCCGGATCGACGAAGCGGGACAACCGCCCCGCCAGCCACGCGGCGCCCCGGGGCGGCCAGGGCGGCGCCGGTTGAGACAACCCCGTGGATTCGCCCGGTACATTTATGCAGCCAGGATCTTCTGCCATGTCAGTCACCTCGATGGGGCCGTGCCGCAGCCGGCGACAACCAGCGAACACATCGATCCAGGCGTGGAGACGGGCCTCATCAGGTTTCCCCCGTTTCCCGGCCCGTCAGCCGCTCGGCGCCCACATCGGCCCACATTTCCCGCTGGATCATCTGCAGCTCGGCCAGGGCCGCCCGCCCGGCCGGCGTGATGCGGTAGAGCACCTTGTGGCGGCCCCCGCGTTCCGGCGTGGCATCCCCCCGGTACTTTTCCACCAGTCCGTTCCGGGCCAGCTTGGCCAGGGGCTCATAGATGGACGCGAACGACCACTCCTCGCCTGTAACCTGCTGGATCATTTCGCGGATGGATACGCCGTAGGCCTGGCCGTCCTGCCGGAGAACCGCCAGCAGGATCATCTCTTCGTTCCGGGTCACCAGTTTCATGCGTTCCTCACGGTTGATCATATAATCGGTTTTACTATCGGAATCCGATACAAACAACAATACGCTGTCGACAGCCAAAAGGTTTCTATGGATTTCACTATTCTGCAATGTTTTTTCGCTGCAGTCAAACTCCCGGGCGTGGATAAAATCGAACAGCCCACAGTGGTGTAAAAAAGGTGAAAATTAGATTGACAATCCCCCGCCCACCCAGCTAGAATAGAATCAACAGGGGCGGAAAGGAGAGGCGCAATGAGCCTCGGCAAGTCCAACACCCTCTTTGACATGGCCCCTGTGAGTACCGTCGGGACGGCCGCGCACCCCGGGCCGCCGCTTTCCGAACCACGGCCGCGTACGGCCGACGAACCGTCCGGGGAGCGCCCGCCGTCATCGGTCCGCGCGGATTTCCCCCGACGGAAGCGCCGCCCGTCATCCCGCCGGTCCCGCTTCACGGCGGCGGGGCAGGCTGAGCGCCACATGCCCCTGTTGCGCCACCTGCCCCGCTCCGCCGATCTGATGGCTTCACCGGCGGAGCCGACCGCCGGCGCAAGCTCTTTTGTGCGCCCCGGTCAGCTGATAAGCGGCATTTTCCGATCGGTCTCCGATCACATGATGTTCTGTCCGGAGTGCTCCCGGACGGGAGCGCCCACCTGTGCCGAGAGCCGGCGGCTGTGGCGGCGGGCTTTCCGCTGAGCACACGGACGGAAAAAATCTCCGCCGACAGGGGAACAAGGGGAGTCCGCAGCGGAGGCAGGCGGCAGGGTTCAGGCCGACGGCCGGCGGCGAGCCCCCCCCTCTGTCCCGGCGGTGGGTTCGGACGGAGCCGGCCCGATCCGGCCGGTGTCCGCCGACGCGCATCCGGCCCGACCGGGCTCATCCAGCTGAACCGTTTCCGGGGAATCTTTCTGCCGGCGACGGGCCGCCGGATCATGGCGCCATGCCCCGGTCAGCCGACGCAAAATTCGTAGCGGCGGGTTTGTTCGATTGGCGGCGGCGAAGCAACCGATCGGAAGGTCCGTTCTATCAACGTCACATGGCCGGCGGTCGACAGCCACAGCAACGACGAGGAACGGGTGCCGTACTGTGCGCCGGAGATAAACAGGGGCGCCAGCTCGCGCTCCCGGTCCAGGCCCACACCCGTATCGGGCAACTCCGGATCCGGCGGCCGGCGGCGGTCCGCCAGCAAGGCCCACAACGCCGCCTCGTCGGGTGGTCCGGGCCGGGACAGGATGTCTCGCATGCGTGCCCGGCCGCGCGTCACCTTGGGCCAGGGAGTATTCAGCCGATGGTTGCTCAGACCGTGCACGCCGTCGGTCAGGCGCTGCGGCGGGCCGCCACGGTTGGAGGCATACCAGACTTCGGTGCCGATTCCCGCCAGCAGGTTGAAACCGTTGTATCCGCCGGCCCGGTCCATGACGTGATCCAGATAGGCTGCCGGCGGATCGTCTCCGCGCAGGAAATCCGACACCAGGCCGCCGCGGGAGGCCGCATCAGGCCGTGGCGGCATGACTTCCCGGTAGTTGGTGACGGCCGCCCAACGCCCGCGGCGGGTGATGCCCAGCCACGTGCCGCCGCCGTGCTCGTCGCGGCCGGCCAGGAGCCCCGGCGATTCCGGCCACCACGCCAGGGGCCGGCTGGGCCGCTCGTAAAATTCATCCCGATTGGCGGCAATCACCAGCGGATAGTCGGACCGCCCATTCACCGCCAGCAGAATCAGGCACATGCTTCATCCTCCGGTCCGGGACCGTTTGTATCATGGATGCAGTCGGGATCGCCCGGGGGTCAGCAGAATGACACGGCCGGGGCACGGCCGCCCGGATCAGGGATGGTGCTGCTTTATCGCCGGCCTCTTCGGACCGGCTGTCCAACGCCACGGCGCTACCGGGCGCCGCTCCCCTCCGACTCCGGGTCCCCTCTGGCACATCCACACCGGCGGCATCAGGGCGAATCTGCTCCGGCGCCGGGTCCGTTGCCTGCCGCGACATCCGGTCGTCGCCAGTGCCACAGGGGATCGCTGTACTCTTCAGGGAAGGGATTGTCGCGGGTGAAGTCGGGCAGCCACGCCGCTGCCGCGTCCGGCTCCTGGACAAAGCCCTCCTCGATCTCCAGCTCGGCCAGCCAGTCGACGACGGTGGCGTACTCCGACTCCGTCAGCCGTCGGACCGGCCCGCTCTCCGGACAGGGCGGGGCGTACTGCATCATCAGCGAGAGGAGGGCCGTCGCCTTCAGTTCCCGGGCAAAGAACTCCAGCACCCGCCGGGTGGCGGCCAGTTCGCCCGGCAGTACCAGATGGCGAACGATGAGGCCCCGCCGCAGAACCGTTCCACTCCAGACCGGCGGACCGACAGAGGCCATATTTGCCAGGGCCTTCATAACGACGGCCGGATAATCCGCCGCCTGGAAATGACGCCGGGCGAGATCACTGTCCAGGGTTTTGAGGTCCGGCAGAAAGATATCCACGAAGGAATGCAGCATGGTCACAGCCTCCTCCGTCTCGTAACCGGACGAGTTCCAGACCACCGGCACCTGCAAGCCCCGCCGGCGGGCCACTCCGACGGCCCAGGCCAGCGCCGACAGAAAGGGCGTGCCCGTCACCAGGTTCACAGTGGCCGCCCCGGCCTGCTGCAGGCGGAGAAACAGGTCCACCAGTTCGTCCGGGGGGATCTCGCGGCCCATCCCCGCCCGGCTGATCTGCCAGTTCTGGCAGAAACCGCAGCGCAGGGTGCAGCCGGTGAAAAAGGCGGTGCCGGAACCCCGCTCACCGCACAAGGGCGGCTCCTCGCCCCGATGCAGCCCGGCCCAGGCCAGCCGGAGCGCGGCCGTCTCGCCGCAGAAACCGGTCTGGCCGGCGTTCCGGTTCACGCCGCACTGGCGGGGACACAGCCGGCAGCACTCGTATTCAGGGTACCATTGTTCCATCGGGTCCACTCCCGGGGGCCGCTTCCCCATCCGGTCACTATAGCACGCCCCGCTTCGGACGGAAAGAGGATGCGATGGGATCGGCCACGGTGTCGCCGGGTGGAACCCGGCCGCCGGGAGAAGGTCGACGGGCAGGAGCAAACAAACGAAGGCGGGTTTAAAAAATCCAGTCGACGTAGGCGGTAACGGCATTGCCGACCACGAAGTTCTGAATCAGCACCAGGTCTCGGCTGTGGAGGTATCCGTCGCTGTCCATGTCGGCCAGCCACAGGGCGGGTGTGGTCTCGTTGCCGGCCAGGACATGGGCGTACAGCAACACATCCTGGCCATCCAGCCAGTCATCGGCCACGAGATCGCCGTAAACTGTATCCGTTTCCAGCACCCTGGCCGTGCCGGTGGCGGTGACGCGCATGGGCGTGGTGGCCGTGAAATTTTCGATATCCACATGTAGGAAATAGTCGCCGTCCACCCAGGTGGTCATGTCGAGGGCGATGAAGATGCCGTCCACATCCGCCTCGATGTGCTCCTGGGTGATGACCCGGCCAGCGGGCGGTATGGGGCCCCACGTTTCGGAAAAACCGGTGTCATCCCCTTCGTTCACCACGATCCAGATGATGGCCCACATCTCCACCACCGTATGCAGGTCGGTACGCAGATAGTAGCGGAGATAGCCGGGATCCAGCGGTTCCGGCGAGACCCAGTAGCCGTTCTGGCCGGACTGCACCTGAAACGACACGTCCCACTGCCGGGTGCTTTCCGCCGAAACAAACCCGGAGACCATCGTGGCGATGAAAAAAATGAGCAGCCCCGCACAGACAGCACGCATGGAACACTCCCCGCTGGTATATAGAGTAGTATAGCCTCTGGCGGTCCGCCACACAACCGTCGATGGCCATGAGTGCCGAAAATCCCCTCCCGGCGACAAGGCGGATTTTTGCGGAACCGATCCCCACGGCCCTTGCTTTCGGAACCGGGACCCGCTACCATCGGCCCATGAAACTCAACACCGCTCGCTATCTGGTCTGCTTCGCCCTGGGACTGTTCTTTACTGCCTTGCCGACGCTGACTTCCGCCGCCGATAGTCCGCCCACCGATTGGGTGGACCCCTTCATCGGCACCGGCGGCCACGGTCACACCCATCCGGCCGCCAGCCGCCCCTTCGGCATGGTCCAGGTGGGCCCCGACACCCGCCTCACCGGCTGGGACGGCTGCTCCGGCTATCACTATTCCGACGAGACCATCTACGGCTTCACCCACACCCACCTCAGTGGCACCGGGATCTCCGATTACGGGGATATCCTGCTGATGCCCCTGGCCGGTGCGCTCCGGCTCGAATGCGGCGAACCCGGCGCCCCGGACAGCGGCTACAGCTCCCGCTTCCGTCATGCCGCCGAAGCGGCCCGCCCCGGCTATTACCGCGTCCATCTCGATGACGAGAACATCCTGGTGGAGCTTACCGCCACCCGCCGCTGCGGGCTGCACCGTTACACCGGTGCCGCCGCGGCAGCGCCGGCCCATGTGGTGCTGGACCTGATCCATCGGGACCCCGTCACCGAGGCCTGGCTGCGGGTGGTGAACGACCACGAAGTGGCGGGCTACCGGCGCTCCAGCTCCTGGGCCCGGGATCAGCGCGTCTATTTCGTGGCCCGCTTTTCCCGGCCGTTTGTGTCGCATGGCCTGGTCCGGGACGGTGTCCGGCAAACCGGCGCCACGCAGGCGGAGGGGAGCGCTCTCCAGGCGTGGTTTTCATTCGACGGGACCGCCGACGGACCGTTGCTGGTCAAGGTGGGGCTCTCGGCGGTGGACATGGCCGGCGCGCGAGCGAACCTGGACGCCGAAATCCCCGGCTGGGATTTCGACGCCGTCCGCCAGGCGGCCGAGAAGGATTGGACCGCCCAGCTGGGCAAGATCATTATCCGTGGCGGCTCGCCCGCCCAACGGACCATCTTCACCACCGCCCTCTACCATGCCTGCCTGAATCCCAACCTGTTCACCGACGTCGACGGCCGGTACCGCGGCCGCGACATGGCCATCCACCACGCGGCGGATTTCGAGTATTACACCCTTTTCTCATTGTGGGATACGTTCCGGGCGGCCCATCCCCTGCTGACCATCCTCGATCCGCAACGGACAAACTACTTCATCCGCACGTTTCTGGCCCAGGTCCGCCAGGGGGGCGCCCTGCCCGTCTGGGAGCTCTGGGCCAACGAGACCCACACCATGATCGGCTATCACGCCGTGCCCGTCATCGTCGACGCGTGGGTCAAGGGCGTCCGCGATTTCGACACCGACGAGGCCTTCCGGGCCATGACCCACAGCGCCGGGCTGGATCACTTCGGGCTCCGTGCCTACCGCGAGCTGGGGTATATCCCGGTCAGCGAGGATGCCGAGTCGGTGTCCAAAACCCTGGAGTACGCCTACGACGACTGGTGCATCGCCGAGATGGCCCGGCGGACGGGCCGTACGGCCGAATACCGCCATTACCTGCAGCGGGCCCAGTCGTACAAGAACGTGTTCGATCCCGGCACCGGCTTCATGCGCGGCCGTGTCAACGGCGGCTGGTTCAGTCCCTTCGACCCCCGCGAGGTGAATTTCAACTACACCGAGGCCAACGCCTGGCAGTATTCCTTTTTCGTGCCCCAGGACATCACCGGCCTCATCGCCCTGCTGGGCGGTGACGAAGCCTTCACCGCCAGGCTGGACGAGCTGTTTTCGGCACCGTCCGACACCACCGGCCGGGAGCAGGCGGACATCACCGGCCTCATCGGCCAGTACGCCCACGGCAACGAGCCAAGCCATCACATGGCCTACCTGTACACCTACGCCGGCCGCCCCTGGCGGACCCAGGCCCTGGTCCGGCGCATCATGGACGAACTTTACACCGCCGCGCCCGACGGCCTCTGCGGCAACGAGGACGCCGGCCAGATGTCGGCCTGGTATGTCTTCAGCGCCCTGGGCTTCTACCCCGTCACCCCGGGCAGCGACCTGTACGCCCTCGGCACGCCCCTCTTTCCCGAAGCCGTGATCCGCCTGCCGGACGGTAACACCTTCATCATCCGCGCCCCGGACGTGTCGGCCGAGAACATCTTCATTCAATCGGCGACCCTCAACGGCCGGCCCTGGTCCAAATCCTATCTGCATCACAAGGATATCGTCGCTGGCGGCGAGATGACCTTCACGCTGGGGCCGGAACCGAACCGGACCTGGGCGACCGCCCCGGCCGATCGGCCGCCATCGACCATCGACGAACACCGGATCCAGCCGGCGCCCTTTGTCGCCACGGGGGACCGCACCTTCACCGCGTCCACCACCGTGGTGCTGGATGTACTGGGTGACGCGGAAATCCGCTACACCCTCGACGGGACGAATCCCGGTGACGAATCGACCCGTTACGAAGAGCCCATCGTTCTCCATGAGACCGCGGAGCTCCGGGCCCGGGCCATGCCGCCGGGCCGCCCACCCAGCAGCGTCACCGTCGCCCGCTTCAGCCGGGTCTCCGGCCGCCGCCGCATTGAACTGCAGACCGAATTCGCGCCCCAGTATTCGGCCGGCGGCCCCACCGCCCTCATCGACACCATCCGCGGCGGGCCCAACTTCCGAACAGGGGGCTGGCAGGGCTTCGAAGGTGTGGACCTGGTGGCGGTGGTGGATCTCGGGGAAGCGCGGCCGGTCCGGCGGGTGGCCGTGGGCTTTCTGCAGGACAGCGGCTCGTGGATCTTCATGCCCGAGTATCTGGCGGTGGAAACATCCATCGACGGTGAGTATTTCCGTCCCGCAGGCCGGTTCGTCAACAACGTTCCGCGGCGGGAGGAACGTGTGGTGGTGAAGGATTTCGAGGTGACGGTCGACGCCGCGGCAGTGCGCTTCGTGCGGATCCGTGCCAAAACTCTGGGCACCTGTCCGGACTGGCATCGGGGCGCCGGCGGCAAGGCCTGGATCTTCGCCGACGAGATTGTCATCGAGTGACGGGATTATCCCTCGGCAAGTTACATCCATCGGGCCAGGAGAGCCAGCCCCAGCCAAACCCCGGAAACGACGACCGCCCACCAGGCGAAGCGTCGCCAGCGGGGCGACAACCGGAATCGCTGCAAGAAAAGGCCGACGGCCATCACATGAAACGGCACGGGTAACCGGACGCCCAGTTCCCGCATGACAATCGACCCGGACAGATCCGATAGATGGGCCGCATGGCCCGGACCGTGGAGCGCCGACCCGGCGAGGATCCCCCACAGCGCCCGCACCAGCAGCCCGGCGCCCACCAGCACGATGAACAGACACAGCCAGGTGTAGACAGCGGTCCGGCGAAAAGCGGCCAGAAGATGGGTGACTCTTTTCAGCATCCCGCCGTTAGATCCGTCCTTTGCCGGAAAATAATCAAATTGCCTTTCCGGATACCTCCGTCATCGCCGGGTGTCCGGCGGAACCGGTCGGACGCCGGCCGGCGGGCCGGTTTACAGCCGAAAGAGGTAGGAAAGCTTGATGAAAAACTGGCGCGAGTCATTGAGGAACCGGTCGGGCGTCCGGATTACCATCGGAAAGCCGTCTTCACCGGGCACCACATCCAGGTTGCGGGCATTGCTGTTGAAACCCACGTAGAGGGCCGTACCGGGGTGCGGCATATAGGTGAAAAGAAAATCGGCGTTGAAACTTTTGGACGTGTCCAGGGACGTAAAATCTGGATTGCTCAGGGTGGTGGAATACTGCAGAATGACCCGCAGGGAGATGTCGTGGGTGAATTGCCAGTTCCAGCGGGAGCGGAAGATGTGGTTGTTGAAGATGTTCGCATCCCAAGCCCGCTCCTTCAGGCGGGAAAAGATGTAGGTGTTGTCGATCCGCAGCGGGGTGACGGGCAGCAGCGTTACGTTGAGCTGCCCCTGGGACTGGTCGGCCGTGTAGGGGGCCGCCCCCTCCACCGGCACGAAATTGGTGGCTTCCCCCCAGCGGTAGTAACCGTTGAAGGTGAACTTCTGGAAAAATTCCGACCGGAAGGAAACCCGGGTGGAGGTGCCCGGATAATCCCGCGTCGTGACCAGCGTCTCGAAATCCTGCGGCCGCAGCCGCTCCCGCCCGAACCGCTGCTGCACGCTGATCCATGTCTGGCCGATGAAATTGAATCGCAGGGAGGGCGCCACGGTGTAATCCAGCCGGATGCCCTGATGATCCCAGGTGTAGTCGGTCCAGATTTCCGGCCCCCAGGAGATGAGGAATTCCCCCTCGGGCCGAAACTCGTAATCCACATTCTGCTCGAGGCGGCGGATATCGTTACGGTAGATGAAACCCGGTTGGCTGTAAAAGCCGGGGCTGATATCGGTGTATTCGAAATGATAGTCGAACTGCCGTCCCTCCCGGTTCAACCGCCAGTAGTACGCCGGACCCCGGCTGTGCGTGCCGTCGGTGTCCCGCGTGGCACCGTAAGCCATCTGGAAAGAGGTGATCCAGTTCTGGGAAAGTTTGACCCGGCCGTCCACACCGCCGACACGGTTGTAACTGCCGGCGAATTCACGATGGGTGTAAATGGCGCCGATCGTGGACTGTTCGCTGATGTCGCGGCTGAAACGGAAGATGCCGTACCAGGCTGTCTTGCCGTAACCGGTTTCCTCCGCCCCCAGCGTCTGACCGAGGGACTGGTCGTCGGCGACCATCATCCCGATGGAATAGGGTCCATGTTTGCCCGTCAGGCGAACGCCCACCCGCGGATCGGCGATACGGCGGGTGAACACCAGGTTGAGTGGCGTCTCAAAATAGCCCTTGTTTTCCAGAAAAAAGGGCCGTTTCTCAGGAAAAAACACTTCGAAGCGACGGTTCACCGTCACCTGTGGCGCGTCTGATTCTATCTGGGAAAAATCGGGGTTGGCCGCCACGTCCAGCACCAAGCTGTCGTTGAAGACCAACTTGGCGTCCAGCCCGACGTCGGCGTCGGCCCAGTCGCTCTGCCATTCGGCCCGGCCGTCGTCGTCCTCGGTCAGCAACCGGTAGGAGCGAAACACCCCGTAGGGGATGAATTGGATGTTACGGCCGGGGGAGATGTTTTCCAGCCCGATGAGCGACGCCGCCTGATTGAGGCGCCCCTCGATCCGGCTGGAGACGTATGGCCAGAAGAGGTTTTCATTGGAGCGGGGAATGGCCCGATTGAAGATGATGCCCCACTGCTGCTGATCGCGGAACGGGAATCGTAGACTTTTGAAAGGGATCGAGACCCAGACGACATATCCCTGGTCCGTCACACGGCCGCGGGAGAACCAGACCGTGTCGAATGAGGAATCGAAGCGGCGGCCTTCGGTCCACAGGGCGTCCATCTGAACACCCAGCGGATTGATCATGAACACATAAGCCCGGCGCTGATCGTTGAACGTATCAAGCATAATCTCGACCAGGTCGTCCTGGAAGAGCTGCTCGCGTCGCGCCAGGCGCGCCCGGACCCTCTCCGGCTCGGAATCGAAGGCCAGGAAGACGAAGTAGAGGTTCAGGTCGTCATAGCCCAGATAGACTTCAGTCCGCTGGCTGGCGGGCTCGCCATCGCTGGGCGACTGCTGGACAAACCGGGTCACGCAGGCCATCCGGCGGGCCACGGCGGAGGCCGGCTTCATGTCCAGGAAATCCTCCAGCGCCGGCGGTTCCGGCAGACGGGGGATGACCACCACCGGTTCCGGTTCTCCCGGCCGTGTCAGGGAAAATCCAATGGCGGAAAGCAAATGAATGAGTGCGACTGCGATCAGGATGCCCGACGAAAGTCCCCGACAGCCCCTCCATGCCGCGGGGCAGACTTTCGGCTTCATTGTCATAACATTCCTCGCTCCATCGTGCCTGTAAGAAGTGGTATACGATCTCACCTGCAAATTGTTTTTCCGTCTCAACAATTTGATAAAAATTCTTTACAAGTAATTCATAGCGGGAGAGAAACAAAGAAATTCAAAAATGTGTCTTACAACACAATAGGATGCATTTGAATGGTCTTCAGTTGCGAAGAATCCTGAGAAAAAGGGCCCTGGCCTCGGCGAGCCGCCGGCCGTCCGCATCGGCGATGACGGCCGTGGTGGTGATCCGGCGGCCGGACACGTCCTCTACCCGGCCGCAGATGCGCAGTTCCACGCCCGTCCGGGCCGGGTGCCGGAACACAACTTCCATGCGTGCTGTGGCCGCACTGCCCATGCCGCGGCGCAGCAGGGCATGGGCCATGATCTCGTCCATCAGGGTGGCCAGGATCCCGCCGTGGACTACGCCCTGGTAGCCCTGGAACTCGGCCGGCGGGGTATACAGAGTGTATACTTCCCCGTCTTCGCCGGAACGGATATCCAGTTTCATGCCCCGGGGATTGTCCCGGCCGCAACAGAAACAGTAATTGTCCACTTCCATGACAGGCCTCCCGATGGTGCTAAAGATTCATGCTAGCCAAAAAGGGCCCGCCGAATCAAGCCATTCCTGTATGGTCGGGCGATCCGGTGTCGTCATCGACCGTCCCCGTGTGCCGGGTGACGTCACTGACGCCTTGACCCGAGCCGGTCACCGTCAGCCAGACCGCCACCACCCGCTGCGCCCAGCCGTGCCGGGCCGCTTCACGGACCAGGGCGGCCACGGTAATGCCGCTGCCGGTGAAACCGGGCCGCTGGGACAACACGTGGATAACCCGTCGGTTCATGCTTCGGTCGTATCGGCGTCAGACGCTATTCCACCGCCGGCCGGACATACTTCTCCAGCCACTGCCAGGTCTCCCACAGCATGTGCATGATGGACTCCCGCGCCAGATACCCATGGCTTTCATGGGGCAGCATCACCAGCCGGGCGGTCCCGCCCAGTCCCTTGACGGCATCGTACAGCCGCTCGCTCTGCATGGGAAACGTGCCGGAGTTGTTGTCGGCCTCGCCGTGGATCAGCAGCAGCGGCTCGTTGATCTGGTGGGCATGCATAAAGGGGGACATGGCGAAATAGACATCCGGCGCCTCCCAGAAGTTCCGCTCCTCGGCCTGGAAACCGAAGGGCGTCAACGTCCGGTTGTAGGCGCCGCTGCGGGCGATGCCCGCCGCGAACAAGTCCGTGTGGGCCAGCAGGTTGGCCGTCATGAAGGCGCCATAGGAATGCCCACCCACGGCCATATGTCCCTTGCGGGCCACACCGCGGCGTACCACCTCCTCCACGGCGGCGGCGGCGCCTTGTTGTAACTGCCGGATGAACGTGTCGTTGGGCTCCTCCTTCGCTTCACCGACAATGGGGATGGCCGGATCATCCAGGACGGCATAACCGGCCGCCACCCAGATGATGGGCGACCACCAGCCCACCCGGATGAAACGGTGGGGGGAGTCCGTCACCTGGCCGGCGGCGTCGGCGCTTTTGAATTCCTGGGGATAGGCCCACATCAGCAGGGGCAGCGGGCCCTCCACTGCCGGATCATAGCCGGGCGGCAGGTAGAGGGTGGCCGTGAGATTGACCCCGTCGGCCCGCTCATAATGGATCATCTCCTTTTGCACGTCCTTGAGCTGCGGCGTGGGATGGGGGAACGCCGTAACCTGGGTCAAGCTCTCGCCTTTGAGATGGCGAAGAAAGAAGTTGGGCGGCTCCGTCACGGATTCTCGCTGGGTCAGCGCCACCAGTTTCTCCGGGTCAAGCAGGCGGACGACCTGCTCGTAGTAAGGGGCCTCGGAGCGCCAGAGGCGCCGGGTCTTCATGTCGGCCAGCGACAGGATGTCGAGGAACGGTCGGTCGCCTTCCGGGGAGGCGCCGGCGCCGCGCAGGAAAAGTGTCTGCCCTTCGTCGGTGGTGAGGAGTACCGCCTGCCCCGCCTCGTTGCGTCGCAGCAGGGGCGAACCGGGGTCGTTGTAGCGATCTTCCAGGGAGCGGTCGAACATGAGGGTCCGGTTCACATCATCGGCACCGGGTGCGAAGCGCCAGGAGCGGATGCGGCGTGTTTTCCACCACCATTCGTTGACCAGGGCCAGGTCATCCCGGCCCCACAAAACCCCACCAAAACGCATTTCCAGGGCGAGGAGCTCACGGGACTCTTCCGTGAACGGGGCGGTCAGCGCAAACATTTTGTCCCGAACCTTCGCCTCCGTCTTGGGGTCGCCCTGGTCCTGGGCCTCCACCCAATAGACCGTGGCCGGTGCATCCGCACGCCAGCTCACCGAGCGGGGTCCCGTCGGCACGGCGTCGAAGGCGATGGGCACGTACTCCGCCAGGGGCAGATCGGCGATGAGATGAACCACGCGGCCACTCCGGTCCCAGATCTCCGCGCGACGCGGAAAGCGGCTGAGCGGCACGGTGTACGAAAACGGCCGGTGGATGGTCTGAACCAGGATATAGAGGCCGTCGGGCGAAGGGTCAAATCCGGCATAAATGGCCGGCTTGCCCAGCGCGGTGACCTCGCCCGTCAGGTTGACGGCGGCCAGCTGGGTGGTGGTGTAGATCTCGAACAGCGCCTCGTCATGGGGATTCTGCAGCAGATCCTGGTAGGTGCGCGCCGGCGCCTTGCGGCCGGTGGTTTCCTGAATGACCGGTCCTGCCGGGACCAGCGGCTCGGCCGGTATCTCCACCGGCTGGGCCGGCCGCAGCTTGCATATCAGGGTTTGGTTGTCGGAAACCCATTGAAACGGCGTACCGTAGGTACTGTTGAGGATGAACTCGCCCAACCGCCGGGCCCGGGCGGTGTCCATGGCGGCCAACCACAGGGTCAGTTCATCGTTTTGGAGTACGCTGAAGGCCAGGTGACGGGCGTCGGGCGACCAGTCCACGTGCTGGATGCGTGCGTCGTCGGGCAGGCCGGTGACCGGTTTTTCGTCACCGGTCCGGATGCTTTTCAGGGTGAGCCCCGAATAGAAGCCCCGCCGGCTGGCCGTGAAGGTCCGCGGATTGATCCGCAGGCCCGCCAGGCGCAACTCCGGCTGGGCCAGCTCATCGATGGGCATCAGATTGGGACGATCCATGATCAGCAGCCAGGTATGAGTGGGATCCACGTACACCGCCGGGGTGGGCGGGGCGTCGATGATGTCCACAATGGCCGGCGGCGGCGTCTGGTACGGAAGGGAGCCGGCCGACTGGGCGGGAACGTTTTGCGTCATACTTCCTCCCAGCACCGTCAACAGGATGACTGCACCGGTAACGGCAATGGATGGACGATTATTCCATCTTGAAATCATAGAATTTACCTCCAGATGTTTGACGGTGATGCGAATATATCACAGCGGTTCGTTTCACTGCCATGACGGTTGTCCCGTCTCGGGCGGGCGGCTCCGTCCGGAAATGGTGGCGGGATGAGCACCGGGTGTAGGCCGGAGCGGGGAAATCAGTCTTCGGTGGCCGGCGGGGTGGACGACGCTTGCCCCCCGGCGGAAGGAGTGGCGGATTTCTGACCGGAGGTGACGGCCCAGCCGATGACGGCACCGAACAATACACCCATGACCGGGTGCGCCGCCAGCCCTCAGGTGCTGCCGGTACAACTGGATGCCAGGTAGAGCCCGTAGCCACCGCCGGCCCCCAGCAGCAAACCCAGAATTCTCTTGAAGTACATTTTCACCGGTTCTCTTCCTTTCCGTCACATCCATCATACCAGCCGACGGCCGGCAGAACAATTTTTTCTGATGATGAAAATCCGCGAAGTGATTCCGATTCCGGCACGTCGCGGAAAAAAACTGAAACCTTCGGCGGGGTGATGGATTAGACACTCGGACAGGCCGTCGGAGAGGCAAAGTGTATTCAGCACAGAACGTTTTCTTGAAAATTATCATCAGATTGCATAGACTGCGAAAGGCGCGCTCCGGCCGCCCGTCTCGTATTCCAGATCCGTAACGGAGGGACTCATGAATTTGTCCAGTTGGCATATACCGCCAGTTCGGCGGACCGGCAGCCGGCGATCGATCCGGCCGGCCGTGATCGGGTTGCTGGTTATGCTGGGATTATCCACCGCGGTGATGGCCCAGATCAGCCAGGGCGGCACCCCGTACAGCTTTCAGAAAAACCTGACCTCGCCCGTGGATACCATCACCCTGCCCCGGGTGGACACCCAGGCCTTGCTGGCCGAGGACGAGGTGGAGGCGACCCTGGGCCTTCCCTTCCGCTTCGGCTATCCCCACGAGGTGGACCTGGGCCTGGACAACGCCGGCACCTGGGAGGAGCTGCCCGACGGCGGCCTGCTGTGGCGCCTGCGCCTGGTCTGCCCTGACGCCTACTCCATCAACCTGATTTTTTCGGAATACGATCTGCCGGCCGGCGCCGCGCTCTTCCTCTACGACGACGAAAATCGAACCCTGCTGGGATCGTTTACCCGCCGCAACAACAAGGCCCACGGCCAGTTCGCTACCGCCCCTACTTGCGGCGAGACCTGCATCCTGGAGTACTACGAGCCGCCCACCGCCGAGCAGCCCGGCCGGCTGGCCATCGCACGGGTGGTCCATGGCTACAAGAATGTCTTTTTCGGGACAACCGAGAAGGGTTTCGGCGACTCCGGCGCCTGCAACATCAACGTCAACTGTCCTGAGGGGGACGACTGGCGGGACCAGATCAATTCCGCGGGCATGATCACCCTGGGCGGGGGGACTCGGCTCTGCTCCGGCGCCCTGGTCAACAACGTCCGCCAGGATGAGACCCCCTATTTCCTGACGGCCAACCACTGCCTCATCGGCGACGTCAGCACCTGGGTCATCATTTTCAATTACCAGAGCCCCAGTTGCACCAACATCAACGGTTCCACCGCCGATTCCATCGCCGGCACCACCCTGGTGGCCTCCAACGCCGCCTCGGATTTCGCCCTGCTGCGGCTGAGCGAGACCCCGCCGCCGGACTACAATCCCTTCTACTCCGGCTGGTCGGCCGTGGACACCCCCGCCGCCACCACCGTGGCCATCCACCATCCTTCGGGCGACATCAAGAAGATCTCTTTCGAAAACGACCCCGTCACGTCCTCCGACTACGAGCCGTCCCCCTATCTGGTCAATTCCCACTGGAAAGTGTGGGACTGGGATCTGGGCACCACCGAGGGCGGCTCATCCGGCTCCCCGCTCTACGATCCGTCCAAGCGCATCGTCGGCCAACTGCACGGCGGGTATGCCGCCTGCGGCAACGATCTGCCCGATTATTACGGCAAGTTTGCCATGTCGTGGAACCGTGGCGGCAGCCCCACCACCCGCCTGCGGGACTGGCTGGATCCCGACAATACGGGCGTCCTGACGCTGGACGGTTTCGGCCCCGGCACCGGTCTGCCCACCGTGACGATCACATCACCGGCACCCCTGTCCATCGTCAGCGGTATTGTGACCATCGCGGCCACCGCCACGGACGACCAGGGCATCAGCCAGGTGGAATTTTTTATTAACAACATCCCCCTGGGCACCGACACCACCCCGCCCTACCAGCAGGTCTGGGACACCTCCGGCTACGCCGACGGCCAGCATCAAATCAAGGCTACGGCGACCAATCTTAGCAGCGGGCAGCGCTCCACCACCATCACCGTCGTCAAGTCGGATGCCGGTTACGCCATCGTCGTGGTGGATCTGGCCTCGGACAACCAGAGCGGCACGAAAATGATCGACAGCCTCAACGCCCTGGGCTATCCGGCCGTGCAGGGCGATAGCATCACCAGCCTGGATCCGGCCCAGTATCCTCTCATGTTCGTCTGCCTGGGATATTACAGTGGCAATTATGAGCTCACCGCCGCTGACGGCACCCGTCTCCAGGCCTATCTGGATGCCGGCGGCGCCTTGTACATGGAGGGGGGCGACACCTGGTACTATGACGATCCCACCGCCGTCCACCCGTATTTTGGCATCGAGGGGCTGTCGGACGGCACCGTCGAAAATGATCTGGGCACGGTCACCGGCCAGGCGGGCACCCCGACGGCGGGCATAAGTTTTGCCGCCGAAGGTGTGGTGACCTGGGTGGATCGGCTGGGCATCACGCCCGGCGTGACCGATGCGACGGTCATCTGGCGCTCCCAGACCAACAGCTACAGCTGCGGCATCGCCCGCGACCATGGGACCTACAAAACCATCGGCACGTCCTTCGAATTCGGCAACATTCCGGCCGGCATGCATGGGCAGGTCATGCAGGCCTATCTGAATTTCTTCGATATCACCCAGAGCATGACACCCAGTTACCTGGCCCATTTCGCCTCCAGCGCCGGGCAATGGGCCACCGAGCTGACGTTGTTCAATGCCGCGGCCGCTGCTGCCGGTGTGGCCCTGACCGTCTTTGCTGAAAACGGCCAGATCCAGGCGACGGAAAGCCTGGACATCCCGGGCAAGGGAATTTTCAGTTCATCCATCGCCGAACTGTTTCCAACGCTGGCGGTGGAATCCGGCTGGATCCGAATCGAGTCGGGTTCGGCCGAGGTCAAGGGGATCATCCGCTTTACCGATCTGCTCACCCAGGCCTCGTCCAGCCTGCCCACAACGTACGCCGCCGGCCGGCGGCTGGCGCTCCCCCTCATCGAAAACAGCGCCGACTGGGAGAGCGGTTTGGCCGTGGTGAACATCACCGACAAACTGGTCACGCTGACCGTCAAGGCGTACGCCCCCGACGGCACTCTCTTGCAGCAGGTCAGCCTGCCCTCGCTGGCCGGCTATGGCAAATACGTGCGTATGGCGGACGACGTCTTCACCGTGCCCCTGCCGGATCAGGTGGCGCTGGTGGTGGAAAGCAGCGCCAACATTACCGGCTTCGCCCTCTCCCTGAAGAGTGACGGCAGCAATATTGTGGCCGTGCCGGCGGATATTCTGCCCGATATCCCGTGAGGAAAGCGAAAGGCATTCTGGGCCCTCGCTCTCCCTCGCCCGTAGCCACCTCCTGCCGGAAGGTGGGTTTATAGAGAAGAAGCAGTTCGTCCACCGCGCCCGGCCGGCGAGGATGACAGTCCCGTCCTTAGGTGCCCCCTGCCGGGAGGCAGATTTAACTTCAGCATGACCCGAGTTCCGGGTTTGTCCTCCTTTGCTCTCCCGAGCTGCGGAGGAGAGGGCGAGCCCGGGGTACTTCCGGCGCCCCGGGCAGGGACGCAAGGCCAGTAGCCGGTGGCGGCGCCGGAGGCGCGGCCACCGGATCGCGGCATCGAGTTTGTTC